>CAUJFL010000377.1 GCA_963169165.1 Myxococcota bacterium
TTCGTCGCGCCTCGTCCCTCCTCCCGCGCCGACGCCCATCCAGCCGCCGCCGCCCCGCGCGCTGATCGCGCCGCCCGACCGCAGCCCGAACGCGCCGACGCTGATCGACGGGACGCCGTGCGTGACGTCCCGGCACGCGTCCTGCGCGGCGAGACCGCCGGGGTCGAACCCAGCGAGAACGAGCTACCCGGCGACCGTCGTGCGCACCGCGAGCCTCCCCGTGCGCGCGAGCTCACCCTCGAGCCGGACCGCGCCGAGCGGGAGCTTGCTCCACAGCTCGTCCCCGCTGCCGATCTCGATGGTGTCGGTCGACAGCGTGGTGCGGCGCCACGCGTAGCGCCCGCTCGGCTTGCACCCGTCGACCACGCGCAGGTCGCACCCGGAGAACACGACCGCGACCGCCTGCGCCGCGGCGAGCCCCTCGAGGTGAGCCTTCTCGGACGCGGGCCATTCGGTGACGAGCGGGCTGTCTCCCTCGGCGCCCGCGCGGCAAGCGTCGAGGCGCGCCGCGCGCGGCGCGAGCTCGCCCGCGCCGACGGCCGCGCACCCCAAGGCGGGCATCGCGGCGAGCCCGAGCGCCGCGTGAGCGAGGCGGGTGGCGCGCGCCGACATCGTCGCGGCGATCGTACCACGCGCGACTCTGATATCTCTGCGTCATGATCCCGCGCACGTGGGGGACGCCGTGAGCGACGGCGCGCCGCCGCCCACCATCCTCGTCGTCGACGACGAGAAGAACATCCGGCGCACGCTCGAGATGGTGCTGTCCGGCGAGGGGTACCGCGTCGTCGAGGCCGCGACCGCAGAGGACGCGCTCTCGCGGCTCGCGCGCCCCGACGAGCCGATCGATCTCGCGATCTTCGACGTGAAGCTCCCGGGCATGTCGGGGCTCGAGGCGCTCGAGCGGGCGCGCAAGGACGAGGCGACGCGGGAGCTGCCGATCATCGTCATCAGCGGCCACGCCACGGTCCACGACGCCGTCAGCGCGATCAAGCTGGGCGCGAGCGACTTCTTCGAGAAGCCGCTGTCGCGCGAGCGCGTGCTGGTCAGCGTCCGGAACGTGCTGCGCACGGCGGGCCTCGCGCGCGCCGTGGTCGATCTGCGCGCCGAGCTCGAGGCGAAATACGAGATGGTCGGCGCGAGCCCGGTGATGCAGCGCCTGTTCGCGGCGATCGACAAGGTCGCGCCGACGCGGGCCTCGGTGCTGATCACCGGCGAGAGCGGCACCGGGAAAGAGCTGCTCGCCCGCGCGCTCGTGCGCCTCTCGCCGCGCAAGGATCGCCCGTTCGTCAGGGTCAACTGCGCCGCCATCCCTCGCGAGCTCATCGAGAGCGAGCTGTTCGGCCACGAGCGCGGCGCGTTCACCGGCGCGGCGCAGCGCAAGCGCGGCCACTTCGAGATCGCGCACGGCGGCACGATCTTCCTCGACGAGATCGGCGACATGGATCTCTCCGCCCAGGCGAAGGTGCTGCGCGTGCTGCAGAACGGCGAATTGTCCCGCGTCGGCAGCGAGACGATCCAGCACGTCGACGTCCGGGTGCTCGCGGCCACCAACAAGGATCTCGAGCGAGAGGCCAAGGAGGGGCGCTTCCGCGAGGATCTCTACTTCAGGCTCAACGTCTTCCCGCTCCGCTCGCCGCCGCTGCGCGAGCGGGTCGAGGACATCCGCCCGCTCGCGAAGAGCTTCGCCGCGCGCTTCTCCGAGGAGAACGGCATCCGCCCGAAGCCCGTCGACGACATGGTCTACAAGGCCCTCGAGGCGCGCGCGTATCCGGGGAACGTGCGCGAGCTGAAGAACGTCGTCGAGCGCGCGGTCATCCTGTCGGGTGACGTGGTCACCATCGCCGACCTCCCCGAGGATCCCCACGCGAACCCGTTCGACGACGAGGCGGCCGGAGACGACGATCCCTCGGCGCTCGCGCGCTTCGGCTTCTCGCCCGACGACGCGCGCGGCGGGACCCCGCTGCCGCCGGGCGTGTCGGCCGACGGAAAGCGCGCGACCCTGAAGGAGTTCCGCGATCGCGCCGAGCGCGCGTACATCGTCGACACGCTCCGCGCGCTCGACTGGAACATCTCGCGCGCGGCCGTCTCGCTCGGCGTCGAGCGGACCAACCTGCACAAGAAGATCCGCGCCTTCGGCGTCCGTCGCGGCGAGGCGTGAGCCCGCGCGCGCGCGTCACCGGCTTCGGCGCGTTCGGCGCCGTCGTCGACAACCCGTCTGGCGAGGTCGCGCGGGCGCTCGCGGTTCGCCTCACGGCGCTGGGTTGGGACGCCTCGGCCGAGACGCTCGAGGTCACGTTCGACGCCGCACGCTCGGCGCCGAGGCGTCTCCTCGGGCGAGCCGACGACGCGTGGCTCGTGCACGTCGGCGTCGCCGAGGCGCGCCGGGTGATCACGCTGGAGCGCACCGCGAAGAACCGCGCGGGCGCGCGCGCCGACGTGGCCGGGCTCGTCTCGCCGGCGATCCTCGACGTGGGCGGGCCGCCGGTGCGGGTGACGACGGTGGCGGTCGACGCCGTGGCGGCCGCGCTGCGCGTGCCCGTCGACGTGGAGCTCGGCGACGACGCGGGCGATTTTGTCTGCAACGCGCTCTACTACGAGTCGCTCCGTGCGACGTCCATGGCGCGCCACGCACGCTCGTTGTTCGTGCATGTCCCGCTGATGGACCGCGGCGTCGCCGGCACCGTCGGGCGCGCGCTCGCCGAGGCGATGGTCGGCGTCGCGTGAGGCGAAGGGTGCATCCCGACGGACCTCCTGCGCGGTGACTGCTCGGCGGTGGGCGGCGCGAGCGCCCGATCGGCGCGAGCGCCGTCGTGCTACGGCGGCGCGGATCGCCGCTGACTCGATGCCTCGCTCCTACCTCTCTCGCATCCTCACGGCCCGAGTCTACGACGTCGCCGTCGAGAGCCCGCTCGACCGCGCCGAGCTCATCTCTTCACGCGCGGAGTCGAGCATCTGGCTGAAGCGCGAGGATCTGCAGCCGGTCTTTTCGTTCAAGCTGCGCGGCGCCTACAACA
>CAUJFL010000378.1 GCA_963169165.1 Myxococcota bacterium
CGAGACGATCGTCGACCGCGACGCCGCGCACCGCCTCGTCCCCGAGACCCGCGAGCCTCGCGGCGCGCCACGCGGTCGCGTGCGCCTCTCGTGAAGCGTACACGGTCGGCGCGCGCCGGAGCCCGCGCACGCCGCGCGCGCGCCACGTCGGCTCGCGCGCGAGCGACACCAGCACCGCCGCGAGATTGGACTCGGCCCCGCCGCTGGTGAAGACGCCGTGGTGCGACGGGACGCCGAGGCGCGAGGCCACGAGCGACGCCGCGCGCTGCTCGGCGAGCGTCGCGAACGTCGCGTGCTCGAAGGTCGCGAGCTCGGGGTTCTGCGTCGAGACGAGGAGATCGGCGAGCGCGGCCGACGGCAGCGGCGACGCGTGCGGCAGCCCGAGGTAGCGCGCGCCCCACGTCCGTCGTGAGGTCTCGAGCCCGCGCGAGATCTGGTCGAGCGCGTCCTCGAGCGCCAGCGGACACGCGGGATCGAGCGCGTCGAGCCGCGCCGAGAGCTCGGCGACGCGGGGGCGACGCTTCATCGCCCCGCGCTCACGCCTTCGATGGGACCACGAGCACCGGCCGCGTCGCGTGCCGCACCGTCAGCTCGGCCACGCTCCCCAGCAGCAAGCGCCCGAGCCCCGACCGCCCGTGCGTCCCGACGATGACGAGATCGACCCCGAGCGACTCGGCCTCGCGCATCAGCTCTCGGTGCGCCGCGCCGTCGCGGAGCAGCCCGCGCACCGTCACCCCCGATGCGTGACAGCGCTCGACCGCCGCGTCGAGCGCGGCCTGGGCGACGACCGACGCGCGCGTCGCCACCTCGGCCGTCGCGTACACGGCGCCCTCCGGCAGCGGATAGACGGGCAGCTCGTAGGCGTGCAGCAGCGTGACCTCGGCGCCCACCTCCTTCGCGAGCCCGAGGGCGTACGAGAGCGCGCGCTCGGCCTCTTCGCTGAAGTCGGTCCCCACGAGGATCTTCTTGATGGTCGACATGGCCGCTCACCTAGCAAGCCCGAGGCCGCCTGTCGTCGCCCGTCATGTCCCGGAGCTCGCCCGCGGCGTCGGCGCCAGCCTTGCGGCGCTCGGTGCAACGCTCGCGTGCGCCGCGCGTCGTGGGCGCGACTTGCTCGGGTGGCACGCTTCGCGCACAGTGGCGCGCGTGCCCACCGTGAGAGAGCTGATGCGAACGGGCGTCCACGAGGTGCGCGAAGACGAGCCGATCGCCCGCGCTCTCCAGTCGATGTGCGACGCCGAGGTCGGCGTGCTGCTCGTCGTCGACCGCGCCGGCGGGGCGAGGGGCGTCGTGTCGAAGACCGATCTGCTCGAGCACTTCGCGGACCGCGGCGCCCTCGACGCGGAGATCGGCTCGGTCACCTCGCGCGAGCTCTTCACCGTCGACGCCGACGCGCAGCTCACCCTCGCCACGCGCAGGATGGCCGACGAGGGCGTGCATCACCTGATCGTGCTCGACGGCGGCGCGCCCGTAGGCGTGCTCGGCGCGTGGGATCTCGTGCGCGCGGCGGCCGAGGGGCGCGTCGTCGTGCGTCGCGGCGACGCCAGGGTGCTCGGGCCCCGCTCGGGGCCTGGGGTTTGACCTGACAGTGTTCCACCCTCGCTACGGAGAAACATGAAACAGCCCATCTCGAAGCTGATGACCCGCGCGCCCCACACCATCGGTCGGGAGCAGACGATGGCGACCGCGCACGACTTGATGCGCAAGCACCACATCCGTCACCTGCCGGTGCTCGACGGAGGGCGCCTGGTGGGCGTCGTGTCTCTCGGCGATCTGCGCCTCGCCGCGACGTTCGGCGACGTCGATCCCGCCAAGGTCACCGTCGAAGAGGCGATGAGCGCCGAGCCTTACACGGTCGGGCCGGACACCCCGGTCGCCGACGTCGCGGCCGAGATGGCCGAGCGGCGCTACGGCTGCGCGGTCATCGTCGAGGACAGGGCGGTGGTCGGCGTGTTCACCACGATCGACGCGCTGCGCGCGCTCGTCCCGAAGCGCTGACGCGGCACGGCAGGCGCCTTCCGCGCAGGTTCCCCTTGTGGGCCCGATGGCGTCCGAATAGGTTCGCCGCCCGATGCTCTCGACCTACAGGGCGCTTCCCATCCTCGTCGCGTCCGGCCTGTGCCTCGCCCCGTCCGTCGCGCTCGCGCAGGGCGCGACGCCGCCCGAGCCGTCGAAGGCCGCCGACGCCGCGCCCGCCGACGCGAAGCCCGCTGACGCGAAGGCCGCCGACGCGAAGGCCGCGAGCGCGAAGCCCGCCGACGCGAAGTCGAAGGACGGGACGAGCGGCGCGGTGGGCACGAAGCCCGGCGCAGTCTACTCCGAGGACTGGTGGACGCACACGCGCCCCGTCCTCGAGATGCACGGCTACTTCCGCGTCCGCGCCGAGCTCTTTCACAACTTCGCGCTGTCGCGCGACGATCCGCCCGAGACCTCGTACTGGGCGCGACCGCTCGACTACGGCTACAAGGACTCCCAAGGCAACCAGCAGTCGGTCGATCTCTGCGGCCCGCTCGACGCCGCGAAGACTCGCTGCGAGAACCGCACACAGTCATCGGCCAACCTCCGCTTCAGGTTGAACCCAGAGCTTCACATTTCTGACAATCTGCGGATCATCTCGCAGATCGATCTGCTCGACAACGTCGTCATGGGTTCGACGCCCAACGGCTACTACCTCGAGAAGGGCGGCACGCAGGTCGGTCAGCCCAATGGCTACGCGCCCCGCGGCGCCTTCGCCAACACGACCGACGCGCCGACCGCGGGCCAGAACTCGCTGCAGAACAGCATCGTCGTGAAGCGCGCTTGGGGCGAGTACAAGACCCCCGTCGGCCTCTTGCGCTTCGGTCGCCAGCCCAGCCACTGGGGCCTCGGCATCCTCGCGAACTCGGGCGACACCTACGACTCCGACTGGCAGTCGACGGCCGACCGGATCATGTTCATCACCGGCGTGCCGGCGCTCGACCTGTATTTCGGCGGCGCGTGGGATTTCCCCAACGAGGGCGCCATCAGCGCCAGGCCCTACGAGACCCAGGGACAACCCTACGACCTCGGTCAGCTGGACGACGTCAACCAGTACGTGCTCGTGCTCGTGCGCCGCCGCGCCCCCGAGAAGGCCAAGCAGGACCTCGCCGAGGGCCGCCCCGTCGTCAACGGCGGCGCGTGGGTCGTCTACCGCAACCAGTACCTCGCCAACGACAACTTCAGCGATCCCTCGAAGGACAACCACCCCGGCCAGAGCAGCGGCAACCTGAAGTCGGGCCTGGTGCGCCGCTCCGCCGAGGCGATCATCCCCGACGGCTGGTTCCAGTTCCGTTACCGCAAGTTCAGGTTCGAGGCGGAGGGCGCGATGATCCGCGGCTCCATGGCCAACACCGGCGTCAACACCGACGACTACCTCGGCGCGGCGTTCCAGCCCAAAGGCTGGAAGATCCGCCAGTACATGATCGCGACCCAGACCGAGCTGAAGGCCGTCGAAGATCGCCTGAGCGTGCAGTTCGGCTTCGGCTGGGCGTCGGGCGACCCTGACTTGCAAGACGGCAGCCTGGCGCCGACGTCGCTCCAGCTGCAGCCGCAGCGCTCGTACGATCGCTCGTTCTCGATGGCGCGGTTCCACCCCAACTATCGCGTCGACCTGATCCTCTTCCGTAACATTCTCAACAGAGTGCAGGGCGCCTACTACTTCCGCCCGTCGGTCGACTACGACTTCATGCGCTCGCTCAACGGCCAGAAGTTCGGCGGCGGCGCGGCGGTCATCTGGAGCCGCGCGTCCGAGTTCGTCCAGGCGCCCGGGCACAAGCGCGACCTCGGACTCGAGCTCGATTTCACGCTCTACTACCAGTCGAAGGACGGCGCGCTCAACGACGATCCCGACAAGATGGGCGGGTTCTACACGATGCTGCAGTACGGCGTCCTGTTCCCGCTCGGCGGCCTCGGCTACACGAGCGGCGAGACCGATCGCGCCCTCCGCACGCACCAGGTGAACCTCGACACCGGCGCCGCGCAGGTCATCCGATGGTACACCGGTATCTTCTTCTGAGCGCGGCGCTTCGTTGAGCGCTTCAGGAAGCGCGCGCGGGACAACGCCGTGCAACGATTTACAAGTCGGTGACAATTGCCCCGAGGGCGGGTGTTACGAGGCACGCGAGACATGCAACTCGGCCTCGTCGTGCTGTATTTCACGGTCCTGCTCCTGCTGTCGTCCTACGGCATCCACCGCTCCCACCTCGTGTGGCAGTGCTGGCGGCACCGCCGCGCGCTCGCGCGGGCCAAGGCGGCCGGGGCGCGTCAGCTTTCCGACGGCGAGCTGCCCAAGGTGACGATCCAGCTGCCCCTCTTCAACGAGGCGACGGTGACGGTGCGCCTCCTCGAAGCCGTCGTGCAGATGGACTACCCCCGCGATCGGCTCGAGATCCAGGTCCTCGACGACTCGACCGACGAGACGCAGGCGCTCGCGAAGAGCACGGTCGAGCGTCTCCGCGCGAGCACCGGCGTCGACATGGTGTACCTGCACCGCACCGACCGCGTGGGCTACAAGGCCGGCGCGCTCGACGCGGGCCAGAAGGTGGCCAAGGGCGAGCTCGTCGCCGTCTTCGACGCCGACTTCTTGCCGCAGCCCGATTTCCTCCGCCGCGTGGTCGCGCACTTCGACGATCCGGCGATCGGCATGGTCCAGACGCGCTGGGGCCACCTCAACCGCGAGCACTCGACGCTCACCGCCGTCCAGGCGCTGATGCTCGACGGCCACCACCTCGTCGAGAACCGCGCGCGCTTCGCCGCGGGCAACCTCTTCAACTTCTCGGGCACCGGCGGCATCTGGCGCAAGGAGGCGATCGAGGCCGCGGGCGGCTGGCAGCACGACACGCTGACCGAGGATCTCGACCTGTCGTACCGGGCGCAGCTCGCGGGGTATCGCTTCGTGTACCGCGACGACGTCGTCTCGCCGGCCGAGCTGCCCGAAGACGTCTCGGCGCTCCGCGCGCAGCAGTACCGCTGGGCCAAGGGCACCGTGCAGACGGCGCGCAAGCTGCTCGGCCGCGTGCTCCGCTCCAAGCTGTCGGTGTCGCAGCGCCTCGAGGCGTTCTTCCACCTGACGCCGCATTTCGCCTACCCGCTGATGATCGTGCTGTCGGTGCTGCTCCTGCCCGCGCTCATCTTCTTGCCGGCGACCGACACGAAGACGATGCTGGTGGTCGACCTGCCGCTCGTCATCGGCACGACGGGCTCGCTCGCGACGTTCTACATGCTCGCCGAGTCGGCGCAGGGGCGCTCGCGCTGGTCCGCCCTCGCGCGCCTGCCGATGCTGATCGCGCTCGGCGCTGGCCTCGCGCCGCACCTCACCAAGGCCGTCTTCGAGGGACTGCAGCAGATGTCCGGCGAGTTCGTCCGTACCCCGAAGAAGGGCAGCAAGGAGGGCCGCTATCGCGCGCGCGCCGCGCTGCCGACCGCCGAGATCGCGCTCGCGCTGCTCTCGACCTTGTCGGTCATCGCCAGCGTGCAGACCGGTCACTACTTCGCCACGCCGTTCGCGACGCTGTTCGCGGTGGGCTACGGCTACGTCGCCCTGCTCGTCGTGAGCGAGCAAGCGCGTCGCCGCCGCGAGGCGCCGACCTCGAGCGAGCGGCAGGCCGACGCGGCCGCCACCGAGACTCCGCTCGCGGTCGATCTCGGGTGATCCCGCGCGGTCCACGAGGCCGCGCCGGATCTGTGCCATGCTGCCGCGGTGCCGCCGCGCACCCAGGCTCTCCGCGTCGACGTGCTGTCCCCGGGCGCCGTCCTCGCGGGGAAATTCCGCATCGAGCGCGTGCTGGGGCAGGGGGGGATGGGCGTCGTCGTCGCGGCGCACCACCTGCTGCTCGATCGCCGCGTCGCGCTGAAGTTTCTCCTGCCGGACGCGGTGAGGAGCGAGGTCATCCTCGCGCGCTTCCTCCGCGAGGCTCGCACCGCGGCGCGGCTGCAGAGCGAGCACGTCACGCGCGTCCTGGACGTCGGGACGCTCGACGAGGGCACGCCGTTCCTCGTGATGGAGTACCTCGAGGGGAGCGATCTCGCCGCCGCGCTGAAGCTCCGCGGGCCGCTCCCGCAAGAAGAGGCGGTGACCTATGTGCTGCAGGCGTGCGAGGCGCTGGCCGAGGCGCACGCGGCGGGGATCGTCCACCGGGATCTGAAGCCCGCGAACCTGTTCCTCGCGCGTCGGCCCGACGGCACCTCTGCCGTGAAGATCCTCGATTTCGGGATCTCGAAGGCGTCGATCTTCGACGCGCAGGATCCCTCGCTCACGCGCGAGGCGGCCATCATGGGCTCTCCCGCGTACATGTCCCCCGAGCAGCTCCGCAGCGCGCGCGACGTCGACCATCGCACCGACGTGTGGTCGCTCGGCGTGGTGCTGTACGAGCTGCTCACCGGGCGCGTCGTGTTCGACGCGGAGACGCTCCCGGATCTCCACGTGCAGATCCTTTCGGCGGCGCCGTCGTCCGTGCGCCTGCGCCGACCCGAGCTGCTCCCTGCGCTCGACGCGGTCGTGATGCGCTGCCTCGAGAAGGATCCGGCGCGTCGGTTCGCCGGGGTCGCCGAGCTGGCCGCGGCGCTCGCGCCGTTCGCGCCCCCCGCGTCGCGGGTGCACGTCGAGCGCGCGGTACGCACCGCGGGCGGCACGCACCTGTCCTACGCCGAGCCCGTGCCCCCGACGGCGCTCTCGCCGGCGCCCCAGTGGTCGGCCACGTCTCATCCGACGCAGTTCGCCGAACCAGCTCCTCGCCCGCAGGGATACGGGGCGTACCCGCACGTGCCCGCCCCGCTCGCGATCCCGCCCGCGCTCGCGCCGCAGCCTCGCGCGCAGTCGGCCGCCTCGACGCTCGCGATCGTCGGGCTCGTGCTGCTCCTCTTGTTCGTCGTGTTCGTGGGGGGCGCTTGCGTGCTCTGCGCGGGTCTCGCGTCGGTGTGACCCGCGCCCCTTGCGGGGGCACGCGCGCACCGGTATTCGTAGGCGTCGCGGAGGCTGCATGACGAAGGTCCACATCGTGAAGGCCGTGTACTCGCGCGTCGGCGGCTTCTCCAAGGAAGAGTCGGCGGCGCTGGTCGACCTCGTGTTCGACACGATCAAGGAGACGCTCGGCCGCGGCGAGCGCGTCAAGCTCACGGGCTTCGGCAATTTCGCCCTTCGCGACAAGCAGGCGCGTCGCGGTCGCAACCCGCGGACCGGCGAGGAGATCACCATCGATCCGCGCCGCGTCCTCGTGTGGAAGCCCAGCGCGCGGCTCCGCGGAGAGGTCAACGACGACGAGGCCAGCGACACATGACCAAGCGGCCCAAGCCGTCTCCCGATCAGAAGTTCGTCAAGATGTTCTACCGGATCGGCGAGGCCTCCGAGCTCGTCGGCGAGAAGCCGCACGTCCTCAGGTACTGGGAGACCGAGTTCAAGGCGCTCCGTCCCCAGAAATCATCGAAGGGGCAGCGCGTCTATTCACGCCGTGACATCGACTACCTGAAAGAGGTCAAGCACCTCTTGAAGGACCAGGGCTTCACCATCGAGGGCGCGAAGCGGCGGCTGCGCGAGGGCGCGCCGCCCGTGCCACGCGGCGTCCCCGAGCCGCCCGAGAGAGACGACGTGCTGCGGGGAGCGCTCGTCGAGCTGCGCGCCGACGTGGCCGCCTTCCTCGCGCGGCTCGAAGGCTCGGCGTGATTCGCGCGCGCGGCGCGTCCGTGGCCGTCGCGTTCGCGCTGTCTTGCGCGTCCGTTTGGGCTGCTCCGTCGGACCCGGGCGTGTGGGCGTCTGCGTCTGCGTCCGCGTCCGCGCCACCTCTGCCGAGGCCGTCCGTGTCCATGCTCCGCGCCACGCCCGCCAGCTGGCCCGTGGACGGGGGCGCGGCCGTGTCGCTGCGCGTCCCCGAGGGATCGCTGCCCATGACCGACGATCTACCGACGGTCGAGCTCAGCTCGCTGCCCGGCGCGAAGCTCGCGCTGCGTCGAGGCGTCGGCCGCGCCCCGGCGACGCCCGAGCACGCGTCGGACAGCGTGACGGCGGTGTGCGTGACGGCGAGCTCCTCGGCGTGGACCCCCGAGGCCGAGCCGATCGCCTTCGCGAGGATGGCCGACACGCTCAAGGCCGAGCTCTCGAAGCAGGGCGCTCCGGCGCGCTTCGACGTCGGCGAGCCCCTCGAGGCCGAGCTCCAGTCGATCACGAAGGTGTCGGCCGAGGTGCCGGTGGCCGACGGCGCGGCCGCGCTGCTGCGTACACGGACCGAGGCGCGCCTGTTGCTCGGCTTCGTCGGCGAGCGCGCCGACGTGATCGCCTGCGTGGTCGCCTGCACCGAGGTGTCGTTCCCCGCGGCGAGGGTCTGTCCCGCCGCGGTCGACGGCGTCAAGTTGACGGGGCCGCTGGTCGCACGACCAACCGGCTCACGCTGGGCGCGCCTCGGTGTCGCGATCACCACGCGCACCGGCTGGGCGGCGCTCACGCTCGCCGGGCTCGCGATGATGCTGGCGGGGCTGTTCGTCGCCGCGTGGCCCGCAAAACGTCCCATCGCGTCGAGCGACCCCGATTGACAGAGGCGCGGCCCTCCCGTACCGCTTGCTCACCATGGCGGAAGGTCTCAACAGGGTGATGCTCTTCGGAAACCTCGGCGCCGATCCCGAGCTGCGCACGACGCAGGGGGGCACCGCGGTGATGAAGCTCCGGCTCGCGACGACCGAGCGTTACAAGGACAACTCGGGCGCGTGGCAGGATCGCACCGAGTGGCACCGCGTCGTCGTGTGGGGCAAGCGCGCCGAGGCCCTGCACCGCATCATCTCGAAGGGCTCGACCATCTTCGTCGAGGGCTCGCTCCGCACCTCGTCCTACGACGACAAGGACGGGGTCAAGCGCTACACGACCGAGATCCACGCGAACAACATCCTTCTCGGCGGTCGGGGCGGCGGCGCTGGCGCGTCGCGTGGCGGCGACGACTACGGCGCGCCCCCCGCGCCTCGCGCCGCGCCCCAGCGGAGCGCCCCTCGCGACAACGGTCCTCCGCCCGCCGACGACGTCCCGCCCGACGCGTTCGGCTACGGCGGCGGTCGCGGCGACGAAGACATCCCCTTCTGATGGGTCAGCGCAGGTCGGGCGCGCTCACAGCGAGCAGCGCGCCTGGCCGGGGCCCCCGACGCACTTGGAGAAGCCGAGGCCCTTGCAGAAGAAGCTGCGGGACTTGCCGCCCGCGCAGTACTGCACGTTGCTGCCGACGCAGCGCGACGGCTGACCGCTGCACGCGGCGCCGTCGCCACCTGTCGGCGCGGTGCAGGTGCCGACCGAATCCTTGGTCGCGACCTCGGCGCACTTCATCCCCGATTTGCCGCACTGGACGCGGACCTCGTGACCGCCGACGCAGCCGACATGATCGTCGCCGTCGCACCGGTGCGCGTCCTTCTCGCACGCGGGTGATTTCTCGGAGGCGCAGGTCGGCTTGCCGTCCGTGCCCTTGACGCACTTCAGACCGAAGCCGCCGCAGTCGAAGCTCAGCAGCTTGCCGCCGTCGCAGACGAAGATCTTGGCGCCGTTGGTCGAGCACACCGGGGTGCCGTCGGCCGGGACATCGGGCGGGCAGCTGCCGAGGAAGCAGGTCGACTGGCCGTTCTTTGCGGCGCACTGCTCGCCGAACCGCGGGCAGTTGCGCACCTGCACGAGCTTGCCCTTGTTGCACGTGAGCGCGCGGCCCTCGCTGTCGCAGAAGCTCATCTGGCGGTCCATCCCCCGGCCGACGCACGGGTCTCCGGTCACGCCGTGCAGCGCGCACTCGCGCAGGGCCTTGCACGAGTTGGAGCCGAGCCCGCACTCGCGCAGCGAGATCGAGAACTTCACCGCCTCGGGCACCGACAGCTCTTTCCACAGCGTGCGGACGCACTCGCCGAGATCCTGGCTGGGGATCGGCAACGGGACATCGCTGCAGCCGATCAAGAGCGCGCACATCTCCTCGACGTCCTCGATGGCGGGAGGCTTCACCAGCCCCTGGGTCGCGAGCGCGATCGCGGGCGCGACGCCGCCGTCGGTCTTCCCGAGGATCCGCGGGGCCAGCAGCGCCGGCGCCGCTCCGGCCTCGCCGCCACCGAGGCCCGTCGCGGCGAGCACGACGACGCCGGTGATCACGAGGCCCAGTGCGGTCGCGGTGGTGTGTCGCATGTCGCTTCGTCTTCTCCTTTTGACGGGGCTGGCCCGCGGTTATTCGCTGGTCCTCTCGGGCCGCGCCGCGGCCGCACCTGCGAGCTTATCACCGCGAGGGGTCACGCCAACCCCGCGCGCGTCGCGATGAGCTCGCCCGCTCGCCACGCCACCGCGACGTCGTCGAGCGGCCCCGTCGACCGCACGCCCGCCCGCGCGAGCGAGGCCGCGACGCTCGGTGAGTATCGTGCGTAGCTGCTCTTGACCGTGCGCTCGTCGAGCGACGAGACGAGGTCGATCTCGTGCCCCGCCGGGAGGTGATGCCGGACCCCCAGGCGATAGATGCCCTCGTTGACGGTCTCCAGCGGACCGATCCCCTCGGGGCACGCCGCGACCACGATCGCGAGGCCGCCCTCCGAGAGCATCGAGCCGAGCGGCGGCAGCAGCTTCGAGGCCTGATAGAGCGAGTCCGTGACAGGGGGGAGATCGCTCGTGACGACGACGCGCGCGGTCGGAGCCTCGGCCTCGAACAGCGGCGCGGCCGCGCGAGACGCCGCGCGGTGCGCGCCGACGATGTCGCCCGAGAACGCGTGCGTGTACGCGCCGTCGCAGTCGGCGACGACGTTGAGCATGAACAGCCTCGCGGGCAGCAGGCGCGCGGCCTCTTCCATGTCGAGTCGACACGGGTTGTCGTCGAGACGCCCGAGGCGCGCCTGCGGGAGCGCCTTCATCAGGTGGTTCTGGCGGGCGTCGACGGCGAGCGCGCAGCCAGGAAAGATCCCCTTGGTACCGCCGCTCATGCCGGCGAAATAGTGCGGGCGGATCCGGCCCGTCGTGATGACCAAGTCCGCCTCGACGAGCAGGCGCGAGACGCGCACGCGCGTGCCCCGCGACGTCGAGCCGAGCTCCACGACCGCGCCGGGATCGTGTCCGTCGTGCACATGCACCGCGTGTCGGGCGCCGACGTCAGCGTCGACGACCGTCGCGGGATCGCGCGGCGCGTGCGTGCCGCTCGCGATCACGATCGAGATGCGAGAGGAGTCGACGTGCGAGAGCGCCCGACGCAGCGCCCGGAACAGCTCCATCCGCGGCTCGTCGCGCGTCGCGTCGCTGAGGGTCACCACGATCCTGGCGTTCGGCGTCGCCAGCCGTGACAGCGGCGCGCCGTCGACGGGGGCCGCGAGCGCCTCGTCCGCGAGCTGCTCGACGGGGCGCGCGGTGAGCCCCAGCTCGGCGTGGGTCCTCGGGCGCACGAGCGCGGCGCCTCGCGCGCAGAGCTCCGCGAGCTCGGTCGGCAAATCGGCTGCGGGGTGGGTGGACAAGGTGACGGCGCGCGTACCGAGGTGAGCGCCGCCGCGCAAGCGACGCCGTTGTGGTGGCCGTCGCCCCCGCACCGGACTACCGCCTCTCACGATGTCTCGGCCCGTATGCCACCTGCTCGCGGTCTCGCTCGGGATCACCGCGGTCGGCGCGGTCGCGTGGGGCTGCGGCAAGAAGGGGACACCCACCGGCGGCCCTTCGGGCGCGGTCGTGCCGCCCGAGAAGAGCGCGGCGCCGACGCGGAAGGCCGACAAGGCGGCTGGGGTCCACGAGCGGGTGAAGATCAAGTCGGGCGCGCTGACCGCGGGCAGCACACCAGGCGACGAGGGGCGCGATCCGCTCCTCGAACCGGTCCTGTTGCCGGTCGAGCTCGGGCCGTTCGAGATCGATCGGCTGCCGTTCCCCAACGATCCGGGCAAGCCCGCGCGGACGGGCGTGACGCGCGAGGAGGCGCGCGCGCTCTGTCGCGAGCAGGGCGCGCGGCTCTGCAGCGAGCTCGAGTGGGAGCGCGCGTGCAAAGGCGACGATGGAGATCTCTACGCGGCCGGAAACGCCTGGGATCCGCAGTGCGCGAAGGACCCCAACACATGCGCCTCGTCGCTCGGCGTGCTGGCGATGGGCGGCGCGCTGCGCGAGTGGACAGACAGCGAGCTCGTGGCGCCCGGCGACGACAAGCGACGCGCCGACGTCCGCGGGGCGGCGGCCAGCGCCGATGGCGTCGATCACCGCTGCGCCCACCGCGGCGCCGTCGACGGGACGACGAAGGGCAACGATCTCGGGTTCCGGTGCTGCAAGGGGCCACCGAACGCCGCCGCGATCCCCGCGCCGAGGTCTGCCGAGGTGTCGTTCTCCAAGGAGTCGCTCGACATCAAGAAGGTGCAGAGGGCGCTCCAGGCGATCCCCGAGCTCTCCGCCTACGCGAAGGATGTCTCGTATTTCCCGGAGGACGACGCCGTGAAGGCGGTGCTGTCACGCGGCGACGCTGGGCTGAAGCCGGGGCCAGTGGTCACGACCTCACCGGTCGCGTGGAACCCGCTGCCGACCGAGGACGTGGTCGTGCTCGCGCTGCGCGCGAAGGCGTCGTCGCTGATCCTGGCCTTCTACAAGCTCCCCGACGACAAGCTGCGGCTCGCGTCGAGCCTCGTGTTGAAGGACGAGAACGGCCCGGTGGTGCTGTCGTTCACCTCGTTCAACAAGAAGCGAGTCGCCTGGAGCACGTGCTGGGAGTGCCCCGGCGAGTACGGCGCGGTCGAGCTCCGCGACAACCGCCGCATCGTGATCAGTCACTACTGAGATCGGGGCGCGGTCCCAGCAGCGTCGCGAGCGCGAGGGGGAGGCGCCTCGCCCACGACGCCTCGTCGTGCGTGCCGCCGGGCTCGACCACGTACGTGAGCTCGGTCCCCTTCGCGTAGCCGGCCGACTCGTACGCGGCCGCGAGCAGCTTCGTGTCCGAGACGCCGTCCTCCGACGCGCCGCTGTCGCCGCTGTCCACGTAGACGCGCCTCAGCTTCGGCGAGGTGGCCTTCGCCACGCGGTCCACGATCATCCGGTCGTCCCACCACGTCGACGGAGACATCGCGGCGACGAGCCCGAACGTGTCGGCGCGCGCCACGCCCGCGTACGACGAGATCAAGCCGCCCAGCGACGAGCCGAGGATCCCCGTGTGCTCGCGCGTCGACAGCGTGCGATACGTCGCGTCGACGCGCGGCTTCAGCTCGTCGACGAGCAAGGAGAGGTAGGCGTCGCCCTCGCCCCCGAAGCCCTCGCTCGCGTCGAAGGTCGGCGTGTACTCGTCGAGCCGCGCGGGGGTGTTCGCGACGCCGACCACGATGGCCTCGGCGATCGCGCCGCTCTCGGCGCCCGCGTCGAGCGTGGCCTGGGCCTTCCAGTCTCCGAACGCGCCCTTCTGCCCGAAGAAGTTCTGACCGTCGTGAACGTACAGCACCGGCGCGACGAACGCGGCGTTCTCGACGTAGGTCGGCGGCAGGTACACCCACACCGCGCGCGCGTCCGGGAGGTGCTTCGACGTGAAGGTCGGGTCGAGCGTCTCCAGCTTGCCGTGCTGCTCGGAGAAGCGCGGGTAAGCGTCGAGCGTCGCGCCGGGGGCGACCTCGAAGTTGGGCCCGCGCGACCAGGTGGCGTCGTCGAGCAAGGGCTTGAGCTCGGCGCGCGTGTCGAGCCCGGAGATCGTGTAGGTCCAGGTGTCGTTCCCGGATTTGATGAGCGGGACGCCGCTGCTCCACGACAGGCCGCCGCGGTCGCCGCGCAGGGTGATCGCCTTGCTCGTCGGGTAGTGGATGCGGATCGTCGTCAGCGGCTTCGCGGCCCCCGCGGCTCCCGCGGCCAAGCCGCCGCCCGACCCGGCGCC
>CAUJFL010000379.1 GCA_963169165.1 Myxococcota bacterium
GCCTGCCTGTGCCTCCGGACAGATCGCTTGTGATCAGGCGGACGGCAGGCCGGGCCTCTGCGTCAGCGGTGCGTGCGGCGTGTGCGCCTCGCCGGCCGACGATCTCGCGTGCAACGGCGCCTACACGTCGAAGACTGGCGCCACGGTCTGCGTCGCCGGCGCGTGCCGACCCTGCGATCTCGTCGGCACCGCCTACGTCGTCGACCCTGTCGCTGGCAACGACGCGACGGCCACCGGCAGCGGGACCTCGGGCGGCGTCGCGGCGGGGGCGTGCGCGTTCAAGACTGTCACCGCCGCGGTCAAGGCGATCGGCGCCAACCCCAGCCACGGGGCGCTCACGCTCGAGATCGTCGGCCCGTCGACGGTGGCCGCGGGAGAGGCGTTCCCGCTCGTGATTCCGAACAATACAATCCTCACCACACGAGTCGGCGCGGTGACGATCGCCCCGACGGGCAAGGACGTGCGGGCGATCACGCTGAGCGAGGCCGGCGCCGGGGTGTCCGCGCCGCTCGGCCTGACCATCGACGGGGCGGGGACCACGGGCCTCGGACGGGGCGTAGTGTTCGACACGGGCGCCGACGACTCGACGTTCCTCGAGCACGTGCGCATCCGGCGTTTTCCGACCAATGGCGTGTGGGTCGCGTCGTCCCAGCGTCCCGGGTTCGGCCCCACCCGCGGTGCTCTGCGTCAGGGCGTCGAGATCGATGAGTGCGGTGCCACGGCCACCGCGGCCGTCGCGGTCGGCGACGGCGCCGTCTTCTTGACTTGCACGGTGGCGGCCGGCGAAGCGCCCACCAGGATCACCCGCTCCCCCGGCGTCGGGCTCCGCGTGATGGGCAATGGCGGCGTGAAGTTCGAGGGCGTCGTCAATTTCACGAAGCTTACAGGCACGATCGAGGTCACCGACAACGTGGTGATGGGCGTCGACGTCCTGCAATCCCCCGCTGGCGCGTCGTCGTCGCTGACTGGCGTGCTGGTCCGGGGCAACGGAAAGGGCGTCGACGTCGGCCCTGGGATCAAGCTGGCCGTCAACTCGAAGGTCAAGCTGCGCGCGAGCCTGACCCTCGGGAACGGGAGTCATGGGGTGCTCGTGGCGACGCCCACCAACTTCTCGACCACGCCGACCGTGGCGGTCGATCTCGGCGCGGACGGCGACTACGGCGGCAACGTGCTGCAATCCGACGCTGCCGGCCTGCGCAACCCGGGGGTCGGCGTCTGCTTCGCGGGCCCGGTGGTCGGCGCGCTGAAGATCCCAGCGCGAGGCAACAGGTTCGGCGTCGGCAAGGACTGCGACTCGGTCGCAGGCAAGCTCGTGTTCTCCAGCGCTTGCAAGGACGCCGACGTGGGAATCATGACAAACCTCGTGTCTACCATCGACACGCTGCTCTGTACGCAGAAGTGAGGCCCTCGCCAGCTCGCCAGCCGTGTGCTAGCCGAGCGGTCGCGCTGGTCTCCCAGCCGCTCCATGACCTGAACCACTCCTGATCGATCCCAACGGGGACACCTCGTCCTCTGACAGTGGCCGCGCACGCGCCGCGTGCGCCTGTGAACTCTGGAGTGCTTCATGCCCGTGCTGACGATGCGCGGAGTCGGCGCCGCGTGGGCGGCGTCCGGTCCCATCCTCGACGCAGTCTCCCTCTCGCTCGAGCGAGGTTTCTACGGTCTGGTCGGCGCCAACGGCGCTGGCAAGACGACGCTGCTCTCCGTGCTCGCGTCGGAGCTCGCGCCGATCGAGGGCGCCGTCGCCCGCTGGCCGCGCGACGCGTCGATCGCGCACTGTCGTCAGGAGATCGTTCGTCGTGACCGTGACGTGGACACGCTGGCGGCCCGCGAGGACGGCGCGGCGACCGAGCTGCGAGGGCGACTCGCGCTCGATCCGGCCGCGCTCGAGCGCTGGGAGACGCTGTCACCCGGCGAGCGCAAGCGGTGGCAAGTCGGCGCGGCCCTCGCGCGGGAGCCCGACGTCTTGCTGCTCGACGAGCCGACCAACCACCTCGACGGCGAGGCGCGCGCGCGCCTGATGGGCGCGTTGCGCAGGTACTCCGGCCTCTGCGTGATCGTCTCGCACGATCGAGCGGTGCTCGACGCGCTCACCACCTCGACGCTGCGAATCCATCGGCGACAGGTGACGACGTGGCCGGGTAGCTACTCGCAGGCCAAGGCGCTGTGGGAGCGGGCGCGGGCCGAGCTCGAACAGGAGGCGCGCCGCGCCAGCGCTCGGGTGCGCGCCGCGGAGGCGCACCTCGACGCCGCGCGCCGGACGCAGGCGGCCGCCGCGACGCAGGTCAGCGCCGGGCGCCGGATGCGGGACAGACACGACAGCGACGCTCGCGGCGCGCTCGCGGGCACGAAGGCCTCGTGGGCGGCGTCGAAGGCCGGGCGAGTCACCGCGGTCGCGCGGAGCTCGCTCGAGCGCGCGCGGCGTGAGGTCCCCGACGTCGAGCGCGACGTGAGGCTCGGTGGGCGAGTGTTCGCGGGCTACGAGCGCGCCCCCCGGCCGGTGCTGTTCCACCTCGAGCTCGACGCGGTTCATCGCGGGCAGCGCGCGGTGCTCCGCGATCTCTGCGTGACGGTCGGCCGCGAGGACCGCCTGCGCGTGGAGGGGCCCAACGGCGCCGGAAAGACCACGCTGCTCGACGCGCTGATGGCCTCCACCGCGCATCCCGAGCGCGTGCTCTACCTGCCGCAGGAGCTCCCGCTCTCGGCGAGGGAGAGCGCGCTCGACGAGCTCCGCGGGCTCCAACCGGACGCGCGGGGGCGGACGCTGTCGATCTTCGCCGCGCTCGGCAGCGAGCCCGAGCGGTTGCTGCGCCGGGCGCCCGAGCACCTCTCACCGGGTGAGGCGCGCAAGCTGGTGCTCGCTCGGGCGCTGGCGAGCCATGTGTGGGCGCTCGTCCTCGACGAGCCCACGAACCACATGGATCTCCCGAGCGTCGAGCGGCTCGAGGTGGCGCTCGCGCAGTATCCCGGCGCGCTCGTGCTCGTCACCCACGACGACGCGCTGGCCGCGAGGCTCACGACCCGAGCGCTCCACGTGAAGGACGGAGCGGTCGCGTCTCGCGGCGGGGCCAGGTAACCTCGGTCGCCATGAGCGCCGATGACGGGTCTCTCGACCGCAGGGCCTTCTTCGTCACCGCGCTTTCGAGCGGCGTGGCGCTGGCGGTCGCGGCCGAGACACGCTCGGCCGTCGCGTCGACCCCGTCGGACGGGCTCGTCGCGGGAGAGGTGAAGATCGCGGTCGACGGCGGCGAGGTGCCCGCGTACCGGGCAGCGCCAGAGGGAAAGGCGCGCCCGCCGGTCGTGCTCGTGGTGCACGAGATCTTCGGGGTCCACGAGCACATCCAGGACGTCTGTCGGCGCCTCGCGAGGCTCGGCTACATGGCCATCGCGCCCGAGCTGTTCGCGCGGCAGGGCGACGTGTCGAAGCTGAAGGACGTGAAGGAGATCATCGACAAGGTGGTGTCGAAGGTGCCCGACGCGCAGGTGCTCTCGGACCTCGACGCGACGCTCGCGTGGGCGGGGCGCGCGGGCGGCGACACGTCGCGCGCCGCGGTGATGGGCTTCTGCTGGGGCGGGCGCATCACCTGGCTCTACGCCGCGCACAACCGGCTGCTCCCCCCGGGCGTCGCGTTCTATGGACGCCTCGTGGGCGCTCCGTCCGCGCTCCACCCCGCGCACCCGGTCGACGTCGCGGCGTCACTGTATGTGTCGGTGCTCGGGCTCTACGGCGGCGCCGACACCGGGATCCCGCCCGAGTCGGTCGAGCAGATGCGGCGCGCGCTGCCCGACCGGCCGCCGCGCTCCGAGCTCGTGGTCTATCCGGGGGCCCCCCACGCGTTCTTCGCCGACTATCGACCGAGCTACCGCAGAGCTGAGGCATCCCCTCATTTGATCTCAAAGAAGTGGCTGAAAAACGGGTGGTTCTTCACGATTCGGTCAAAGGCAGCCATGAGGCGCAGGAGCCACTCCTCGCGCATCGTTGGGATGGCGTGAAACCAGTACACGCCTTGTC
>CAUJFL010000380.1 GCA_963169165.1 Myxococcota bacterium
GCGACCTCCATCGTCACGCGGGACATCTCCTGGTGCAGGTTCACGATCTCGCCGTCGCACCACCCGCCGAGGCCCGCCTGCGTCACGCGCGCCATCGCGTCGGCGTAGCCCTGGATGCGCTTCGGGACGAACGCGGTGGACATCAGCTTGCGCTGGCGCTTCCAGAGCTCGCCGTCGCTGGTCAAGAGGCCGAGCCCGAGCGCGCGCTGGAGCACGATGGTGTAGTCGTCGCGGCCCATCACGCGCGCGTGCTTGACGACCACGTCCTCGATGTCGTCGGGGTGTACCACCAGGAACCAGGGCTTTCCGAGCATCTTCAGCTCGACGAGATCTCCGTGGCGATCGGCCAGCTCGCGGAGCCACGCGAGCTGATCGGTGGCGAAGCGCAGCAGGTTGCGGACGCCGAGCCGCTGGCGCGGCCCGGGGGCGTGGGGGTGGACAGGTGACGTGTTCATCGGGGGCTCCGTCTGTGCGCGACTCGTTTCAGCATGCCGACCATGGTCCTCGCCGTGGCGTCGACGTCGTCGGCCGAGAGATCGTCGAGGCGCGTGGCGAGCCAGCGATCGCCCGCGTCGAGCAGGCTCATCGTGACCTCGACCAGTAGCGCCTCGGGCACGTCGTCGCGCACCGCGCCGAGCGCGCGCCCACGCCGCACGAGCGCCGTCGTCCACGCGTGCATCTGGCGTCCGAGCGCGAGCAGCGCGGGGTGCCCCTCCAGCCGCGCACGCGCGCGGGTGATCGCGAGGCAGAGCGCGCCGTTTCGCGGATCGTCGAGCAAGAAACGCAGACTCCGCGCGTAGGTCGCCTCGCACTCGCGCCAGAACGCGGTCGGCGTCGACGCCGAGGCCGGCAGCCCCACCTCGGCGAACCACCGCGTGATCGCCGCGTCGAGCACCGTGCCGTACAGATCGTCCTTGTCGGCGAAGTAGTAGTACATCGCGCCCTTGCTGATCCCCGCGCGCTCGATCACGCGGTTGAACGACGCCTCGGCGAACCCACGCTCGCCGAACTCGGCCGCGGCCGCGGCGAGGATCGCGCGCTGCTTGTCGTCGTCGAGCTTGTGGAATCGCGACAGCGCCATGTGAACCGACCGGTTAGACCGGTTGGTCTAATGTGAGATGGCGCAGGCCCGCCGTCAAGGGACCGTCGCCTCGTCAGGCTCCGAACAGCGTGGACAGGCGGGAGATCTCGTCGTCGGGCAGCGGCGCGGCGCCGCCGGCCACGTGCGCGAGCCAGGTGATCCGGGCCGTGTGCTCGAGCACCTCGAGGCGCGTGAGCGCGTCGTCGACGCCGGCGCCGAGGCACACGGGGCCGTGGCGCTCGAGGATGAACCCTCGCGCGCCAGCGGCGACGACGGGGTCGACGGCGAGGGCGACGTCGGAGGTCGTCGGGCTGGCGTAGGGGATCGTCGGGACACGACCGAGCGCCGCGACCGCCTCGGGGAGCGTCGGGCGCTCGAGCGACAGGCCCGCCACCGACAGCGCGGTCGCGTGCGGAGAGTGCGCGTGGACGATCGCGCCGACGTCGGGCCGCGCGGAGTAGATCGCGAGGTGCATCTTCAGCTCGCTCGACGCCCGCTGCGACGGATCGACCGGGGAGCCGTCCGCGCGCAGGCGCACGAGCTGACTGGCCGACAGGCGACCTTTGTGCGTCGCGGTCGGCGTACAGAGGAAGCCCTCGCCCAGCCGCGCCGACGCGTTGCCGTCGCCCGGCGCGTTGTGACCGCGGTCGTAGAGGTGGCGCATCGCCGACGCGAGCGCCTCGCGGAGCTGTGACTCATCCATGGGGCACCAGGATCGCGTGTGGGAACGACGCCAGCTCGAGCGTCTCGACGCGGTAGCCCGCGGCCATCGCGAGCTCGTGGACCTCGAGCGCGGTGAACCAGTACACGAACCCGCCGCCCTGCTCGTAGCCGACGCCGTCCGGTGCGGCGCGCCCGCCCAGCACGCCGAGCACGCGGCGGAGCGCTCGCCTGGCGGCGACCGAGCGACCGCGCTCGCGATCCTTTCGCAGAAAGAAGCTCAGCAGCAGCGGCGCCCGCGGCGCGAGCGCGCGGACCGCCTCGAGCGTCTCGCGGTGCTCCGCGGGTCTGGTGAGGTGTGTCAAGCTTCCCCAGCCGAGCACCACCGCGTCGAACCGCTCGTCGCGGAGGGACGCGAGCGGGCCACGACCGTCGACGGCGGCCGGCAGATCACAGTAGGCGCCCTCGAGCACCCGCGCCTCTCGCCCGCGCGCGACGGCCTCGGCGCCGACGCGAAGGAACGCGCTGGGCTCGAACGCCGTGACAGTGTGCCCGCGGTCGAGCAGCGCGCGCAGCTCGCGCCCGCCCCCCGCGGCGGCGAGGAGCACGCGTCCGCTCGCCGGAAAGCGTGGCCCCGAGAGAGCGCGCGCTTCCCACGCGAACAACCCCTCCTCGAAGCGCTCGCCGCCTGGCAGGTAGCCCGACTGCCGCGCATACGCGCGCGCGGTGACGTCGCCCCGGAGGTCCTCGTCGACGTACGCGCGCAGGAGCTCGTCGCGCACGATCTCGGTCGTGCGGTACGCGTACCACGCGGCCCGGTCGATCGCCTCGACCGCGCCGATCCACCTCGGGAGGCGGCGGCTCACCCCGCCTCCACGAGCAGCCCGCGCGCCCTCAGATCGGCCACGAACGCGTCGAGATCGGCCTCGGCCGTCGCGCGATCGACGTCGAGCTCGTCGAGCAGGGCGTCGACCGCCGCGCCCCGCTCGCACCCCGCCACCACGAGCTCCCACATCCGCGCGCCCGCGCCGGTCACCTCGAGATAGTCGCCCGTCGCGCGGTCGAGGATCAACAGCGCGTCGTCGTCTCTGCGGGCGAGGGCGGTGGGCGCGGCGGCGAAGCGCATCGTCGAGGCTCGTAGCATGTGGCGCGCGACGACGGACGAGGCGCGCGCCCGCTCCCGTGCTCTGATGCGGACATGGATCGCCGCGTTCGAGCCCTCCGCGCGCTCGAGGCGCTGCTGCTCGGCGACGATCATCGCGCCCGCGCCGCGGTCGCCGCGATCGATGACTGGCCGCTGCTGTTCGTCCGGGCCCGTCGGCACGCCGTCGCGGGGCACCTCGGGGCGCGGCTGGCGGAGCTCGGGATCGACCCGCCCGCCGACGTCGCGCGCGCGCTCGCGCGGAGGGACGCCGAGGACGAGCTGTGGTTCGTTCACCTCGCCGCGACGCTCGTCGAGCTCGCGCGCGGCCTCGCGGGCGCGGGCGTCGAGTACGTCGCGCTGAAGGGCCCGGCGCTGGCCGTGCGGATCGCGTCTCCGCCGCACCTGCGCCGCTCGACCGATCTCGATCTCCTCGTGGCGCCTGGCGATCTCGTCGCCGCGTCGGAGGTGGCGTCCAGGCTCGGCTACGCGCGCCTCCGTGGTGGTTCGCTGCGTGACCACGCGGCGACGCACCTCGTGCATGAGACGCTGCCGGGGCTCGAGCTGCACCACTCTGCGCACGTGGGGATCGATCGCGACGTGCCCGCTTCGGCTCTGCTGGTCGGCGCGCGCGACGTGGAGGTGCTGGGGACGAGGGTGCGAGCTCCGGCCGCCGCGCCCGAGCTCGCGTACCTCGCGCTGCACGCCGCGGGGCATCGGTTCGAGCGCCTCGCGTGGCTGCTCGACGTGGCGCGTCTGCTCGAGCGCGGGCAGGCGTCGGTCGACGCCGCGAGGGAGGTGGCGCGCGGGCTCGGCGCGGGCCACGCCCTCGAGGTCACGCTCGACGAGGTGGCGCGCGCGCGCGCCGGGGTGGGACGGCGAGGACGCGCGCGCTTCGTCACGCTGGGCGAAGAGCGGCTCGAGGGCTCGACCGCTCGCGCCACCCTCAACGCGATCGCGATGGCCGCCCTCGCCGAGGGCCCAGGCGCGGTGGCTCGCTATGGCGCCCGCAAGCTGCGCCGAGATCTCGCCCCGCGCGTGCGTCAGGCGCTGGCTCGACCGCGGTGATCGCCGGGTTTTTCGCGGCGGTTCGCGCCCCGCTGCTATACCCACGGGTCGTCGACCCATGAGGTCAGTCCACCCACCGCCCCAGAGCGTCCCGCCCTCGGCAGGGTCTGGGAGATCGATCCCGCCGGCGTCGCGGCGATCGTTCGACGTGGTGCGCCTCAACGTGGCGGCGATGGCCGAGCGCGCCGTCGAGGCCGCGGCGAGACGGGCCCGGCGATACGGGCTCACACGAGGGGTGTTTCGCGACGTGGTCGAGCGCGTCGACGCGCGCACCGAGACCTACGAACGCCTCCTCACGACGATCGAGCGGCGTGAGATCCTGGTCGAGTACGAGCCCGGCCTCGGCGCGCGGGCGACGGCGCTCAAGGCGGCGCTCGACCCGTCCCGGGTCGATCCGTGGACGGCCGACCGCGCGTCGCTGCGCGAGCGCTCGCGGCGGGTCGTGACCTGCGACGTGTGCGACGGTGGGGGCGCGCAGCGCTGCCGCAAGTGTGGCGGCGAGGGCGCGCTCGCCTGCCCCTATTGCCACGGCGCGCGGCAGGTCGACGGCAAGTCGTGCGAGGGCTGCACCGGGGTCGGCTCGGTGGTCTGCGGGAGCTGCGCGAGCGGGAGCATCAAGTGCCCGACCTGCGCGGGCGCCGGGCTGCGCTACTCGTGGCTGCGGCTGGACGTCCGGGTCTCCCAGATCGTCACGGTCGAGGGCGACGAGGCCGCGATCCTCGCGCACGACGGAGTGCGCAGCGCGGCCGATTTCGACCTCGATCCCTCGCGCTGGAAGAACGAGAAATTCTTCGATACGGGCGACGAGGGCGCGCTCGACGACGTGCCGCCGACCCTGGTGCCCACCATCGACGAGCAGCACGAACGAATTCTCAAGGTGCGCTTGCAGTCCTTCGCCAGCTCCGTCCACTCGGTCGTCGCGAGGACGATGCTCGGACGCTGCGAGTTCCAGGTCGCGGGCGTGCCCCCGGCGGTGCTGCCGTCCAGCAAGGTCGCGGCGCTCCGCCTGTATCGCACGCTGGTCGTCGCCATAGCCGTCGGGGGCGCGTGGATGTCACTGATGGCCAAGATCGGCCACGAGCGCGTGCACCATTGGTTCGTCACGCACGGGATCGGCTGGCCGATCCTGGTGACCGCGCTCGCCGCGTCGGCGTCGGGCGTATACGCGGCGTCGATCCTGCTGCTGTCCACGCGGGCGTGGCGGCCGAGGCGGCTCGCCCCCGCCTTCACCGGTGTGGTCGCGTTCGGCGCGCTCTCCGCGTCGCTCCCGCGCCTGGTCCGCCCGTCGCTCGAACGCGCCCAGGCGTCGCTCGCGGCCGGTCGAACGGCCGACGCCCGCGGCGAGGCGGAGGCGGTGGCCGCGTCCGGGCGCGACGTGGCCGCGGCGCGCGCGCTGCTCGACCGCATCGCGGCGTCCGAGCTGGCCGCGGCGCCGCTCGGGTCTGCCGTCGCGCGCGTCGGCTCGCCCGATTTTTACTCACCCGAGGCGCGCCGCGACGCTCTCGCCACGGTCAGCGCGCGCATCACCGACGAGCAGGCGAGACTGGTCGCCGCCGGGGACTCCGCGGGGCTCTTCGCGCTCGGCGACCTCGCCCGCCCGCTCGACGCCGAGCTCGCGCGCAGAGCGTTCGACGCGGGCGCCGAGTCCGCGGTCGCGCGCTGCGCCTCGGAGGGCACCGTTCCATGTGAGTTTCGTGGTGGTGAGCTCCCCGACGCCCGGCGGGCCGAGCTCGCGCGGCGCCTCGAGCTCTCGTACGCGCGACGCAACGTCGACCTCGGCGAGTGGGACGCGCTTGGCAAGCGGCTGGAGCGCTGGTCCAAGCAGCCCGCGATGGCGAAGGAGGTGGCCCCGCTGGAGGCGCTCGCCCGCGCCGAGCTGGGGCGTCGCCTCGCGCTCGTCGTCAGCGCCGAGCAGGGCACGAGCGATCCCCACGCGCGGCTGGAGCTCGCCGACAAGCAGCTCGCGCTCGCGCGGATGCTCGTGCGCGTCGGCGGCGCGGAGCCCCCGCCGGGGTTGCCCGCGCTCGTCCGCAAGCAACAAGCCGCCGCCGCCACCGTCGAAGCCATCGAGGTCGCTGCCACCACCCAACGCCGCCGCTGAGCGGGCGCGGGGGAGGGGGCGGCGGCGGCGCGATCTCGCCGTTCACGTGCTCGGCGTACCTGCGTACGCCTGCGCGCGGTGAACGACGACCTCGCTTGCCGGCGCCCCCTCCACCGCGCCCGCTCGGTGCGTCACGCGTCAAGTGACGGACGGGCTGCGGCTTCGCCGCGCGCTCGTGGGGGAATCGCTGCGGCTTCGCCGCGCGCTCGTGGGGCGTGGGGGAATCGCCGCGGCTTCGCCGCGCGCTCGTGGGGCGTGGGGGAGTCGCTGCGGCTTCGCCGCGCGCTCGTGAGGGTGTCGCGCGCTCGGCTCGCTCCAACGGGCGGGTGTGGCGATTGTTTGGTTGGTTGATTATTGGTTTGTGTTGCTTCGTGATGACATCCAAGGAAAACCCCGCGTGACGTGGAACACGTCGCCGTCCCTTGCTCCGATCGCGACGACCTCGTCGCCCAGCGTCCATCCGGCGGGACCGCTCGCGGGCGCTGTCGTGAAGTGCTCGGCCGAGAGCGGCTTGCCTTGCCGAGCGCGGGTCGCCCCCTCCTCCGTCAGCGAATGAGTTGGCATCAGCCGCGTGACCGCGGCGCGGACCGGCACGATGCGCGCGGCGATCTCGCCGTCGAGGGCGACGGCCTCGCCGACCGTGAACGCGCCGCTCCCGGTGCGTCGCAGCGAGACCAGGTGGGCGGGCAGTCCGAGCGACTCGCCGAGATCGCGCGCGAGCGCCCGCACGTAGTACCCCTTCGACGCGGTGACCGTCAGCCGGACGTCGAGCCAGCCGTCGCCAGGCGTGACGCCCGAGTGGGCGAGCGCGCGCACCGCGATCTCCCGCGCCGCCAGCGTGAACGACTCTCCTCTGCGGACCCGCTCGTGCGCACGCGCGCCGTCGACGTGGATCGCCGACACGGCGGGCGGGACCTGCGCCGTGCGGCGTCTCTCTGCTGTGAGCGCGTCGAAGAGGCGCGCGTCTACATCAGTTGGCAAGCTCGCCCGCGCGACGATCTCCCCATCGGCGTCCAGCGTGTCAGTGCCGACGCCGAGCCGCACCGTCGCCTCGTAGGACTTGTCACCAACCGACACATACGGCTCGAGGCGCGTCGCGGTCCCCACCAGCACCACCAGCAGCCCCGTCGCCATCGGATCGAGCGTGCCGCCGTGGCCGACCTCGCGCGTCTGCAGCGCCCGACGCACGCGCGCGACGACGTCGTGGCTGGTCGGACCGCGCGGCTTGTCCACGAGCAGCACCCCGCTCGTGGGTGGCCGCCGCTCAGCCAAAGAACACGCTCTCGCGCGCCTGGATCAGGTCGTCGAGCATCGCCTGGACGGTAGCGCGCACGCGCTCGCTCGCGCGCCCGACGAGCACGAGATCGTCGGCCGCGTCTTCTCCCTCGCCGCCGAGCTCGACGGGCGGCCCGAACCGGATGCGCCACTTGGTCGGCGCGGGCAGCAGCCCGACCGGCCCGAGCAGCGGGAACGTCGGCGTGATCGGCACGTACGGCAGCCCGAGCGTGCGCGAGAACCCCTCGAGCCGCGCGAGCATCGGCGAAGACTCCTCGGCGCCGACGATCGCGCACGGCACGACCGGCGCGCGCATCCGCAGCGCGAGCCGCACGAAGCCGCCGCGGCCGAAGCGCTGGAGCTTGTACCGATCGCGGAACAGCTTGCCGATCCCCTTCACGCCCTCGGGGAAGACCGCGATGAGCTGCTCGCTCTTCAGCAGCCGCGTCGCGTTCTCCTGGCACGCGCGGACGGCGCCCATCCGGGTCATGAACGCGCCGACGAACGGCAGGTGCGTGATGAAGTCCTCGGTGAGCCAGCGCACCTCGCGCGTCGTGGGGTGCGCGAGCCGCAGCGCGGTGCGGAGCATCAGGCCGTCGGTCGGCATCACGCCCGAGTGGTTGCAGACGAGGATCGCCCGACCCTCCGCGGGGACGTGCTCGGCGCCGTCGACCTCGGTGCGGAACCACGATCGATGCAGGAAATCGAGCGCGGGGAACAGGCTCCGCTCGTAGATCGGATCGAGCCCGAACTCGTCGACCTCCTCGGAGCGGTTGCGCATGCCGAGCCTGCCCCACTGGCGCAGGTAGTAGTCGCCCGACAAGAGCTCGCGCGCGGCGTCGGCGAGGTTGCCGTCGTCGCCTCCGGGGCGCTCGAGCGTCGCGTGGCCGCTCGGCGCAGGCTCGGGCACGCGCGTCGACGGGGGCGGGGCGGGGGGCCTCTGTGCGGCCTCGCTCACGGCGCCCCCACGGGATCGGTGATCAACCGGACGTCGCGCAGGTGCTGGGCGGCCGCGAAGTCGAGCACCGCCTCGCGCGTCGGGAAGGCGGGCGCGAAGCCGAGCACGTCCTTCGCGCGCTGGTTGTCGACGACGCACACGAACCGAAGATAGTCGAGGAAGCTCGACGGCGCGAAGCCCCCGCCCGCCATCCAGAGCGCGCTCACGGCGCGCGACGCGAGCGGACCCGGCAACGGCAGCGCGAAGCGCCCCACGAGCTTGACCACGGTCGACAGCGGCAGGACGCCGTCGCCCGCGATGTTGAAGGTCCCGTGGACGTCGCGCAGGAGCGCGTGCTTGAACGCGGCGAGCGCGTCGACCTCGTGGACCAGCTGCAGCAGAGGGTCGAAGCCCATCATCGTCGGCACGGCGCGCGCCGCGAGGTACCGCGTGAGATAGTTGCGCACCGTCGGCCCGAGGATCGGCGCGGTCCGCAGCACGGTCACCGTCGCGCCCCTCGCGCCGAAGCGGCGGGCCTCGGCCTCGGCCTCGATCTTGTCGCCGAAGTAGGGCTGATCGCGGCGCGCCGACAGCGGGTGATCCTCGGTCAGGAAGTTGGGGTTCGACGGGAGCGCGCCATAGAGCATCGTCTGGCTCCACGCGACGAGCTTGGTGACGCCTGCGCCTCGCGCGCCAGCGAGCGCGTGCATCGTGCCCAGCGACTCGAGCTCGTGCGCGTAGGCCTCGGTGTGCGACGGCGACGACAGGAACGCGAGGTGGACGAGCGTCTCGACGCGGTGCTCTCGCAGCCGCTCGGCGATGAGCTCGACCGACTGCGGGCGCGTCAGATCGCAGTCGACGTGCGCCGTCTTGTCGCCCCGCGTCGCCGGCGGCGTGACGTCGAGCGACACGATCCGCTCGAAGCGGGGGTCGTCCTCGAGCAGCCCGACCAGGTTCTGTCCGAGGAAGGACGCGGCACCAGTCAGGGCGACCCTCTGCTTCGAGCGCTGGTGGGACACCGTGCCGCTCGGTACCAGCGACGCGCCCCAGCACCAAGGCCCTCGAGCGGCGGGGCGAGCGCGGGCCCCGGCTCGACGGGTGGGCGCGCGTCGCCTGGCGTGCCCGGAGCGCCGGGTGCGGCGAAGCTGCGAGCCGGGAGCTGGGACCGCTTCTGCGGAGGAAGCCTCAACGTCGGTTTCCAAGATTGGATGCGCGGGCTCGAGCTGTCCGTTTCCTACGGGCGAGAGCGGGGCGATCCCTGGGATTTCGTGGTGCCGCGTCCGCCGGACCGGCGGCACCAGTCGGGGCTGTGGAAGCGCGGGAGGGTCAGGGCCCTGGAGCCTAGGAGTTGGTCTTTACGAAAGCGGGTCAACAACGCCAAACATCTCCCGGAGCTTCGCAACGGAGCGAACGAGGCCCGGATCGCGAAGCGTATCGAGAAGCTCACCAACCGTGCGTCGCGGACTCCGGAGAGCGGCCGCCTGTTCGCTGACCACCGTCGCCACGAGCCCGGGCGCGAGGTCGATCGCATCAAGGACGATCTCATCTGGGTGCTTGGCCTCGACGTTGTAGGGGACCAGCTTCTCGTCGGGGAAGTCCTTCAAGTTGAACGTGACGATGCTCTGGGCCCCGCACAGATGGCTGCCGCGAGCACGTGTCGGTCGTCCGGACCTGGGAGGTCGAGACCTTCGACAAGAGCGTCGAAGCCCTTGACCAGGCAATCCGGGACTGCCCGGGTCATCAGCTCGCGCGTGCGCTCGAGCGAACCTGGCTTCAGGTCGGGCCGGTTCTCCAAGATGTTGCGGAAGCACTCGTCGATAATCAGCTCAGACCACCGTGCTCGGACAATGCCGGTGTTGGCGAGCCGGACGAGAAGGTCGCGAAGTGGCGCCGGGTACTAGCGCGTCATCGAAATGAGCGAAACAATCGAAGCCAACGAAACGGATCGGTCGGCAGCATCGCGAGCGTCAGCGCGTCGGCGAGACGCCCGAGCTGCGGAGGTCTGGGTCCCCTTCGACGAAGGGAGATCGTTCTCGACGTGGAGCCACGCATCAAGAACGACCCGACCAGCCCGTGAGTCGGTCCGCAAGACGCTGGACGACGGACGCCTCGTCATGGAGCCGAAGGCCGACGGCAGCTACCACGCCAAGGGGATCCTCCTCCCCCTCGACCTGCGCCCGAAAAGCCGGAAGCCCCGGGGAGGCTCGGGGCCTTCCGGGGCTTCAGGTGTCTCCCACGAGGTCGTAGGGAACGATGGTTGCGCGGGCCGGATTTGAACCAGCGACCTTCGGGTTATGAGCCCGACGAGCTACCAGGCTGCTCCACCGCGCGAGGCGCAACCTATTCGAACCGCCCGTCATGTCAAGCAATTGATTGTCCGTCCGACTAGGCTCCGGCGCGTGTCCTCGACGCGGCGCGATTTCCTGCACGCGATGCTCGGCTCGGCCGCCGCGGCGTCGGCGTCCTCGTGCAAGCGGGCGCCGGTCGCGGGCCGGATCGTCGGGGGCTCGGAGGGGGTGGGGCACCTCTTGCGCACGCCGCCACGGCTGGGAGACGTGTCGCGCGTCGAGGAGGTGCCGATCGTCATCGTCGGAGGGGGACCGTCGGGGCTCGCGGCCGCGTGGAGGCTGAGGATGCTCGGCGCGCCGCGCGTCGCGCTGCTCGAGCTCGAGCCCATGCTCGGCGGCACCTCGACCTACGGCACCGACGGCGTCGTCGCGCACCCGTGGGGCGCGCACTACCTGCCCGCGCCGAGGCGAGACAACACGCCGTTGCTCGCGCTGCTGTCCGAGCTCGGGGCGGTGGTGGGTCGCGACGCGGACGGAGAGCCCGTCTTTCACGAAGAGATGCTCGTGCGCGACCCCGAGGAGCGCCTGTTCGAGGATGGCGCGTGGCACGAGGGGCTGGTCCCGACCTCGCTCGCGACCTCGGCGGAGCGCGCCGAGCTCGAGCGGTTCCACGCGCTCGTCGGCGAGCTGGCCGGGACGCGCGACGGGGCGGGGCGCCGCGCGTTCGATCTCCCGCTGGCGCGGAGCTCGACCGATCCGTCGCTGACCCAGCTCGACTCGATCTCGATGGACTCGTGGCTCACGCAGCGCGGCTTCGTGACGAGGCGGTTGCGCTGGTACGTCGACTATGCGTGCCGCGACGACTACGGGCTGCGCGTCGAGGACGCGAGCGCGTGGGCTGGGCTGTTCTATTTCGCGTCGCGCGTGTCGAGGCGCGGGGTCGAGGCCGCGCCGCTCCTGTCGTGGCCGAACGGAAACGGGCGGCTCGTAGAGCACCTGGCGCGCGACCTCGGCGAAGCCCGTCGAGCGCGCCTCGTCGTGCGCGTCACGCCGACCGACGACGGCGCGACCGTCCTCGCGCTCGATCCGGCGACCCGCGCGGTCGAGCAGCTCCGCGCCAGGCAGGTGATCGTCGCGACGCCGCGGTTCGTCGCGGCGCGCATCGTCGAGGGGCTCGCGGCCGACCGGGCCGACGCGCTCGCGGCGTTCCAGACCGGCGCCTGGCTCGTCGCCAACGTTCACCTGCGGGCGCGACCGCGCTCCCGGGGCACGCCGCTCGCGTGGGACAACGTCCTCTACGAGAGCCCATCGCTGGGATACGTCGTCGCCACGCACCAGACGCACGTCGACGACGGACCGACCGTGCTCACGTACTACCTGCCCTTCACCGACCGGGAGCCCCGGAAGGGCCGAGAGCGCCTGCTCGCGGCGTCGCACGCCGAGCTCGCGGGGCTCTGCCTCTCCGAGCTCGGCCCCGCGCACCAGAGGCTCGAGCCCGACGTCGAGCGCGTCGACGTCTACCGCTGGGGGCACGGCATGGTGCAGCCGAGGCCCGGCTTCTTGTTCGGCGGGGCGCGCGCGCGGGCGGGGTCTCCGCTCGGCGCGATCCGCTTCGCGCACACCGATCTCTCCGGCGTCGCGCTGTTCGAGGAGGCGTTCTTTCACGGCGTGCGCGCGGCTGACGAGGCGTTCGCGTCGCTCTACCCCGACCGCGATTTCACGAGGTGGTACGCGTGACCAGGGGCGCTCGCGCGCCGCGCCGCGCGGTGAGCCCGCTCGCTCGCCGCGAGGCACGAGGCACCTGCTCGTCGACCTGAGTGACACGGTCACTTGCAACGGAGCGAGCTGGCGAGCCGGCGCGCGCGCTCGGCCGTCACGCTCCTCGCCTTGCTCCATCGCGCGGAAATCCAGGCGAGCTCGACGCACGCGCCCGCGTCGTCGCCGCGCTTCGCGAGCTGCTCGGCGAGCGCGAGCCGCGCCTGCACGGCCGAGAAGGGATCGAGCAGCGGCATGCAGTCGCGCGCCGCGAGCCGCAGGTAGTCGCGCGCTTCGTCTGCGCTCCCCGCGCGAACCAGCAGCGCGGCGAGGGCCCCGCGCACCGCGGCGCCGTCGAGATCGACACGAGCGGGGACGAGCGGCGCGGGGGCGGCCGAGCTCGCCTCGCGGGCGGCTTCAGCGGTCGTCGCGAGCGCCGCCGTGCCGAACGCGAACGCGACCATCCTCGACACGCGACCGGTCGCCTCCGCGTCGTCACGCCAGGCGGAGAGCCTCGCGCGGTGTTGCTCGGGCGTCATCGCGCGCGCCGCGAGCGAGAGCTCGAGCAGCGTCGGCACGGCGACGGGCACCGACGGCCACGCGTAGCCGGTCTGCACCGTTGGATAGGGCCACACCCTCGCGCCCTGCAAGAACGCGGTCGCGACGCGCTCGACCTCGCGCGGGCGCCCCTCCTCGGCGGCGAGGCGGGCCGCGAACACCGCCAGCTCCGCGCGTCGAGCATAGTCTCCGTCGCCCGCGTGCCTCTCCACCGTGTGGAGCCCGGCCCTCGCGCCCGCGAAATCGCCGTACCACGCCGAGAGCTGCGCGGCCTCGAGCGCCGAGACGAACCCGCGCGGCTCGTCCTCCAGAGTCTTCCACCGCAGACGCAGCGCCTCCTCGACGACGCCGCGCGGCTCGTCGTTGGCCGCGAGCGCGTTCGCCAGGAACATCCGCGGAAACGCCTGCCCCGGCGTGCGGGCGACCCAGTCGCGCGCGTGCCGCTCGGCCGCTCGGCAGTCCCCGCCTCGGAGATCGGTCCTGACGCGCTCGAAGCGACAGTCGGTGGAGGCCGGCGCGTTCGCGGTGCAACGGTCGAGCGCGTCGGCCGCTCCCTCTCGGTCGCCAGAGGACAGCCGCGCGATCGAGACGCCCTGCCAGGCGTCCGCGTACCCGGGATCGAGCGCGAGCGCGCGCTGCAACCACTCGACATGCGCTGGATCCGACTTCGCGAGATCGGCGGTCCAGACGAGCGCCTCCGCGTCGTCTCGAACGCGCGAAGACAGGGCCGCGGCGCGGCGCGCGCACTCGGATCGATCGGGCGGATCTCGCGCGATGCACGGCTCGGCCGCGTCGAGCAGCGCGCGCTCGTTCGGCGTCAGCCGGGAGGAGAGGCGCGTCGCGGTCTGGAACGTCGCGCGCACGCGCGCCGACGACATGCTGAGCCCAGGCCCCATCAGCGCGAGGCGGAGGTGGGACGGCGCGCACTCGGGATCGGCCGCGATCGCCGCCTCGAACGCGTGCTGCGCGACGTCCCACCCGATCTGGCGGAGCGCGTGGAGCCCCTCGGCGTGCGCCCGCTGCGCTGCCGGCGCGCAGGGCGACCGCGGCGCCATCGAGGCCGACGGGAGCGCGCTCGAGGCGGTTGGAACCTCCGTCGGGGGTCGTCCAGGGCGCAGCCACGCCGCGCCCGCGAACGCCGCGAGGATCGCGCCGCCGAGCGCGAGCGTGCCCCACCGCCTCAACCTCGCGCGCGGCTCGAACGCGGGGCGCCGCCCGTCCAGCGCCTCGAGCAGCTCGTCCATGGTCGTGAAGCGCGCGTCGGGCGACTTCGCGAGCGCGCGCTCGACGACGTCCGACACCAGCAGATCGACCCCCGGCGCGACGGTCGCGAGGCGCGGCGGCGAGTCCATCAGGATGGCCGCGATCAGCTCGACGTGGTCGCGCGCGGGCCACGGCAGCGCTCCCGCCAGCAGCTCGTACGCCATCACGCCCCAGGCGAACTGATCGGATCGGCCGTCGAGCGCGCCGTTGCGAAGGTGCTCTGGCGACATGTACGCGGGGGTGCCGGCCACGACCGCCTCCTGCGTCGCGGTGATCGGCGCCTGTGCGCTGTCGAGCGTCGGGGCGCTCGGGTCGACCGCGGGGCGCACGCGCTGGGCGATCCCGAAGTCGAGCACCTTCACCCCGCCGTCGTCGCGGATCATCACGTTCTCGGGCTTCACGTCGCGGTGTACCAGCCCGACCTGGTGCGCGGCGGAGAGCACCCGCGCGACGTCGACGAGCCAGCCGAGGCGCGTGGCGGCGTCGGCCGTGGGCGCCCGCGCGCGCAGCGACGCGCCCTCGACGAGCTCCATCGAGATGTACGCGAGCCCGTCCGCCTCGCCGACGTCGTGGATCACGACCGCGCACGGGTGGGACAGCGCCGCCGCCGCGCGCGCCTCGCGCAGCACGTGCGCCACGCCGCCGGTCGGACCATCGGCGCGCGGTCGCAGGACCTTCAAGGCGACCATCCGCTGCAGCTTCGGATCGAACGCGCGGTAGACGGCGCCCATTCCGCCCTCGCCGATCCGCGCCTCGATCCGGTAGCGGTCGACGAGCTGTCCGCACGCGAGCGTCACGCGCTCGATCTTACCCGACCGTCGCCCCGCCGGTGACGCGATGGGCCACGACCCGCGTCTTGCGAAAGAGGACCCGGTGTGAGAAGGCCGTTCGATGCAGCTCCCCGTCGTCGCGCCCACGCCCGCGCGTGAGCCCACGCCCCACGCGCACAAGCCTCCGGTCGACCCCGCGTCGCTCACGTACCGCGAGCTGCTGCGCGGCGAGTTCTGGCGCAAGCTCCCCGCCTACGCCGACATCGACGCGCCCACCTTCCTCGATCACACCTGGCAGGCGAAGCACTCGATCACGCGGCCCGACAAGCTCATCGACGCGCTGAAGGACCTCGCCTCGCCGCTGTTCCTCGAGGACGCGAAGGCGGGGTTCTCGCGCTCGCCGATGAGCGTTCGGGTCAGCCCGTACCTGATGTCGCTCATCGACTGGAACGAACCCTACGACGATCCGCTCCGTCGCCAGTTCATCCCTGTCGCGTCGCGCCTGCTGCCCGATCACCCGAAGCTCGATTTCGACTCGCTGGGCGAGCAGCGCGACGCGCCCGTGCCGGGGCTGACGCACCGCTACCCGGACAAGGCGCTGTTCCTCGCGCTCGACACGTGCCCGGTCTACTGCCGCTTCTGCACCCGCAGCTACGCGGTCGGGCTCGACACCGACGAGGTGGAGAAGGTCAACCTTCACGCGTCCCAGGCGCGCTGGTCGCAGGCGTTCGCTTACATCGCGTCGCGCCCCGAGCTCGAGGACATCGTCGTCTCGGGCGGCGACGCGTACCAGCTGCGCGCCGCGCAGCTCACCGAGATAAGCGACGCGCTCCTGGCGATGCCCAACATCCGCCG
>CAUJFL010000381.1 GCA_963169165.1 Myxococcota bacterium
CGAGGTGCTCGACGCCGTCCTCGCCTTCTTGCGCGAGCCCTGACCGGAGCTACCAGACAGTGCGCGTGGGCGGCAGGTCGTACCCTCGCACGCCGAGCCCGAGCTGCCCACGGTACGATGACCCCCAGCACACGAGCTCACGGTTCATGCCGACGAGGGCACAGACGTGCTCGGCGCCGGCCACGAGCGACTGCGTGCCGGTCGTGCCCGGCACCGGGACCGCGTGGTCACCATGATCGCTCAGCGCGCCGCGCCCCAGCTGACCCGAGAGGTTCTCGCCCCAGCAGTAGACCTGTGTGTCGAGCCCGATCGCGCAAGTGAATACATGGCCACAAGCGATCGACGACGCGGTCAACGGGACCGCAAGATCGGTGACGACCTCCGCCGGGTTCCAGTCGTTTCCGCTGGGCACCGGGGCCCCCCGCCCCAGCTGCCGCCCGTAGTCATTTCCCCAGCAGCGCACCTTGTCGTCGAGACCGATCGAGCAAGTGTGCACCCACCCCGCGCACAGGGCGCGGGTCGCCGGGAGACCAGACGGCATGGGCGGCGTGACGAGCGACTCGGTCAGCTGCGGATCGACCCCCACCTGCCCGTTCGAATTGCTCCCCCAGCACGTCGCGACACCACCGTTATCCCAAGCGCAAGCGTGGGTGTCGTTCGCGAAGGTCTGGCGATACGCGGTGAACCCCGCCAGTTGGGACAGGCCGGTGACCACCTCGTGCGGGAGCCCGTCGGAGGCCACACCGGTGCCGAGCAGCGCGTCGACGTTCGCCGAGCTCGGACCGAACGAGAACAGCTTGGCATCCAGGCTCACGCCGAACGCGCGCGCGCCGTCGATCCAGATCTCGCCCCAGTCGGTCCCGGCGACGAGCAACCCGCCCGTCGTCGACTTGACGCCCGAGCTGTCGAAGCGCGCCGGCGGGCTCGGGGTGAAGGTGGCGTACGCTTGCGTCCCGTGGTCCTCGTCACCCGCCCACGCCCCCGTCGCGCCCGCGAGCGCGGGGATCGCCTCGAAGCTCGTCGAGGCGTCAGTGTCGCCGACCCCTCGCAGTGATCGGGTCTCGCCGGCGCGTTGCCAGCCGGAGCCGACGCGGGCGAGCGTCGAGCTCGGCGCGAGCGTCACGCGCTGCACGTTCGTCAACCCGGTGGGCGTCGCGCTGGAGCTCACGTGAGGGAACCCGATGCCGAGCTCTCCCAGGTAGTTGTCACCCCAGCACCACACGTCGCTCCCTCCGACCGCGCAGCTGTAAGGGGCGGGCTGCAGCGGAGACCAGGCGGCGCTGACGGAGGTCACCGTCCCAAGCCCCGTCCGCTCGACGAAACCTCCCGATTCCAGCGTTCCGAAGGAGTCACCGACGCAGAAGAGACGGCCCGCCGTCGTGAGCGCGCAGACCTCCGCTTCGGCGGTGAGCGCGGTGATCTCGCCGGTGAGCGCTCCAGGTTCGACCTCGGTGAACGACGACCATGAGCCGGCGGAGAGCAGCGAGCGCTGGACGGCCGTCCCGTCGGTCACGAAGACCTCGTCCATGAACGTGACGGAGAGGTGGGTCGCCAAGGACGCGAGCGAAGGCTTGGGCAGCAAGACGGGCGCGCTCTGCCCCCAGCAGTACACGTCACCGCTCGCCGTGAGCGAGCAGGTCAGCGCCTCGGAGTAGGATTTCGAGCTCGCGAGCGCGACGGATCCGCTCCCGGCTGGCCCCGCGACCATCACGGAGTTCGGACTCGCCGGCGCACCCGCGGCCTCTCCCACGCAGTACACTGTGCCAGTCGAGGTGCGGCCGCAGGTCTGGCGAAAGCCCGCCTGGACCTGCTCGAGCGGCGGCAGGTCGAGCTTCCTCGGGGCCACCAGATCTCCGTCGACGCCCCCCCCGGCCGCAAACCCGTTGTTGGCGCCCCAGCACCACGTCTGCTTGGTCGCGTCGAGGCCGCACGCGTGATCCGCGCCGACGCTGAGCGTGGTGAGCCCGCTGACACCGGGGACCTTCGTGGGTTTCCCCACGCCAATCGGCAGCGTCCCGCCGCCAAACAGAATCCCCTGCGAGTTGCGCCCCCAGCAGTAGACCTCTCCGCTCGCGAGCAGCGCGCACATCTTCTCTTGCGCGCCCGAGAGCGTCACCACTTGGCCGGGTGGGCCGCTCGCGGAACCCGCGGTGCCACCTCCGCCGCCCGCGCCACCCGACCCGCCACCACCTGCACCCGCGCCACCCTGGCCAGCCGCGCCACCCTGTCCTGCGCCGCCTTGCCCGGCGATCCCGCCTTGCCCTGCGCCGCCTTGCCCAGCACCGCCTTGCCCGGCGATCCCGCCTTGCCCAGCACCGCCTTGCCCAGCACCGCCTTGCCCAGCGCCGCCTTGCCCCGCGATCCCGCCTTGCCCGGCGATCCCGCCTTGCCCGGCGGTGCCGCCTTGCCCGGCGATCCCGCCTTGCCCGGCGGTGCCGCCTTGCCCGGCGGTGCCGCCTTGCCCAGCACCGCCTTGCCCTGCGGTCCCACCCTGCCCGGCGATCCCGCCTTGCCCGGCGATCCCGCCTTGCCCTGCCACTCCGCCTTGCCCGGCGCCTCCCGCTCCCGCGCTTCCCGCGGCGCCGCCTTGCCCCGACGTGGGAGGCGGCGGGGCCGCACAGAGCTCGCGCGGTGGCGCATAGGATGGACACGCGCGGCTGGAGATGACGTCGGCGAGCTCGCCTCGCTTCCAGGCGTCGCACAGCGAGGTCGGCAGCGATGACGTCCCAGGCGCGAAGACGACGAGCGTCGGACGCGTCGGCGTGGCGCGCCACACCGCGAACACGTTCTCTCCCTGCGCGGCCGACACCGCGCACGTCGCGCCGGAGACGACGAGAGAGCGCCCGCCAGACGCGCAGACGGTCTCGTCGAAGCAGCCCGCCGGACGAAACGCGTCGGCGTCGTCACGGTACGACGGCAGCTCAGCGCCGTCGCGCGTGACGACCGGCGCGCACACCCCCGCGTCGCAGCTCTCGCTGGGGTCACAGGTGACGCCGAGGCACGCGCGATCGAGGCGGACACGCAGCAGGCGCGTGGCTTGATCGGGGAGCGTGAAGCGGAGCCGCTTGTCGATCGTTCGCCCGCTCTTCGTGTCGAGCGCACGGACGAGCAGCGAGACGGGACCGTCACCGTCGCCGTCGACGAAGGTCAGCGTGCCGGGGAGCGGCGCGCCACCAGGCAGCGAATATGCCTGATCGAACGGCGACGAGCCGGCGCGCGTCGCGCGCACGTTCAGCTGGTCCACCTCGTCGGGCACCGCGAGCTCGGTCGAGATCGCGACGACGATGGCGGAGGCCTTTCGATCCGCGCAGGCGCTGACCCCGAGCGCCGCAGACGCGAGCCACGCCGCCGCGAGCGCGCTCTGCATCGAGGGTTTGCGCAGCGAGATCGGGAGCATGGGGCGCGACCGACTCCTTTACCCGGTCACGCGCGCCCGGTCGAGCGACCGCGCTAAGCTCCCCGCATGAACGTCATCGGTCAGCTCATGAAGCGCGCGCGTCCGCTGGTCCGCGCGAGGCGGCGGGCCCTCGGTCCCCTTCGCCCGAGCTGGAGCGAGGAGTTCGAGACGATCGCCACGGTGCTGCGCTTGACCTCCAGCCTCTCGACCCGCCTGCCGCTCTCGATGCAGCGTCGCGCCGTCGACTCGCCCCGCCCCGACACCCCGATCGTGAAGGAGACGCGCATCACCGCCGTCGACGCCGGCGGCGTGCCGGGCGCGTGGTTCGAGCGCCCCGAGAGCCGCGTCGATCGCGCCGTCGTCTATCTGCACGGCGGCGGCTACTCGGTCGGCTCGATCCGATCGCACCGCGATCTCATCTCTCGCCTCTGCGCCGCCGTCGGCGCGCGCGTGCTGGCGCTCGACTACCGACTGGCGCCCGAGCACCCCTTCCCCGAGCAGCTCATCGACTCCATCGCGGCGCTCGACTGGCTCGCCGCGTCGGGGCTCCCGGCGTCGCGCGTCGCGCTCGCGGGCGAGTCGGCGGGCGGCGGCCTCACGCTCTCTACGCTGCTCGAGCTGCGCGATCGAGGGCGAGCGCTGCCGGCGGCGGCAGCGCTGCTCTCACCGTGGGTCGAGCTCGAGGGCGGGCGCCCCTCGTACCGCGAGAACCGCCGGTGGGATTTCGTCACCGAGCGCGCTATTTCAGCGTACGTCGCGCGCTTCGTCCCCCGCTCACGGCTCCGACACCCGCTCGCGTCGCCGATCCACGCGGAGCTACGCGGCCTGCCTCCGATCCTGATCCAGGTGGGCGAGGTCGAGAGCCTCCGCGACGAGGGCGTCGAGCTCGCGGCGCGCCTCGAGCGCGCGGGCGGCGACGTCACGCTCGAGGTCTGGCCCGACATGATCCACGCGTTCCACGTCTTCGCGCCGATGCTCGACGACGGGCGACGCGCGCTCGCCCGCGTGGGCGAGCACCTCCGCCGAGGGCTCGACGCGCGAGAGCGTCGGCGCGAGTGACTCAGCCCTCGATCAGGCGCGTCGGCAAGAGCGGCGACGGCGCGCCGGTGACGACGATCCAGAGCTGGTGCGCGGCGCGCGTGGCCGCGATGTGCAAGAGGTGCCTCGACGTCGCGTCGACCGGGTACGACTGCGCGTTGACGTCCACGAGGATCACGTAGTCGAACTCGAGCCCCTTCACCTGCCGGACGTCGGTCACGTCGATGCCCGACTTGAAGATGAAATCCTGGTTGCGAACGCGACGGAGCCCGGGCACCTCGGATTTCGAGAGGCCGTCGAAGTACGCGTCCGCCTGCTCGGGGAAGCGCGAAAGGACGGCGACGCTCGCGCGCGGCTCGCGCTGGAACAGCGGGCGCAGCGCGTCCGCGAGGAACGCGACTGCGGCCCCCTGCTGCGGGAAGAAGTGCGCCTCGACGGGCGCGCCGGAGCGCGGCGCGGCGGGCGGATCGGGCTCGGCGAGCGGGCCGAGCACCTCGCGTGCGACCTCGACCACCTCGCGCGTCGAGCGGTACGCGATCCGCAACGGCTCGATCTCGAGGTGCTTCATCCCGAGATCGGCGAGGGTCTGCTTCCAGTCGCGGAAGCCGTTGTCGAGGTAGAGCTTCTGCGCGGTGTCGCCCGCGAGCGTCACGCTCCGCGCCGACGACGACGTGCCGAGCAGCACGGACAGCTCGACCGGGGACAGGTCCTGCGCCTCGTCGACGAACAGGTGGTCGTAGATGAGCGGCGTCTTGCCCTTCTTCAGCGCGCCGGCCACCAGCTGATACGCGCGGAGCAACAGCGCGTCGTCCTCGCGATCCAGGCGCCACGCGTCGTCGTCGACGTGTACGCCATCGACGCCCACCGAGCGATCGTCGGTCCCGTCGTCATCGTCCGGCTCGTCGTCGCGCTCCTCCCACTTCGCGTTCACCGCGTCGTCGGGCTCGGAGTCACCGTCGACCTCGCGCTCGCGATCCTGCTGCTCGAGCAGCGCGAGGCAGCGCTCGCTGCACCACCTGTGCGCGGACGCGAGCTCGGCCTCTGTCATCGCGTCACCGTGGGCCGCGATCGCCGCGCGAATGGCGGGCAGATCGGTCAGCACCTCGGCCCACACGCCCAGCGCGGCGCGGGCGTTCTTCTTCGCGCGGGGCGACGCGGCGTGCTTGTCGGCGCGCTCCCTCATCAGCGTCAGCAGCGCGGGGTGCTTCTTCAGGCGCGTGACCGAGCTCGGCGTGCCCTCGTCGAACTTCGCCTTCAAGAACGGGAACGCGAGCTTGCGGCGCTTCTCGGCCCAGTCCTGGAACGTGACGACCCTGACGCCGGGCACGCCGAGCGCCGGCAGCACCTCGCCGATGTAGGCGGAGAGCGCCTTGCCGTACGTGACGACGAGCATCCGATCCGCGCGGAAGCGCTCGGGCGAGCGGTACGCGAGGTACGCGATGCGGTGCAGGCCGATCGTGGTCTTGCCGCTGCCGGCGCCGCCCTGAATCACGACGACGCCGGAGTCGGGCGCGCTGATCAGCTCGAACTGTCGGGGATCGAGCAGCGCCGCGATCTCGGGCAGGTGGCGGTCGCCGCGCTGCTCGACCTCGAGGCCAACCCCCAGCACGCCCTTCGTCGTCTCGGCGCGCGCGGCCGACCCCTGCCCCCCGGTCAGCTCGGAGGCGCGCGCGCTCGCCTGCTTCCACGCCCCGTCGCCCTTCTTCACGAACACGCCCTGCGGCGCGTGGATGCGCAAGAGCTTCTGGTCGGCGATCGTGACCGTCCGGCGCACCTCGATCTCGCCCTCGACCTCGCGGCCGCCGAAGGTCTCTTCGTACGGCGCGCCCTCGGGATAGCGATAGTAGAGCTGGCTGATCGGCGCGTGCCGCCAGTCGACGATGCGCACGCCGCTCTTCGAGTCGATGTGCGTGCCGCGCCCGATCAGCACGTCGCGCGCCTTGCCCTGCTCGACGAGCCTCAGGTGGGCGAAGTAGGGCGCCTGCGGATCGACCGGCACCTCGAGCGGCTCGGCGCGGCGGTTCGCGACGCCCGCGATGCGCTCCATCTGCGCGATCAGCGCCGGCACGTCCTCGAGGCGCGCCTCGGCGATCTCGTCGCGGATCTCGACGAGCTGCCGGGCGTAGTCCTGCTGCATGGCGGCGGCGGGCTCACGCGCGGGTCGCGGCGCCGTCTTCAGGTTCGAGAGCACCCGATCGAGCAGGGCCTCTTCTTCTTGGGGGATGAGCTCGTCGGACATGGCGATGAAAACGGCCGTCGCGCTTTACTCGAAGCGCCGTCGTCGACAAGGGCCAAGTGCGGGCGCTCAGCGCGCGAGCGCGGGATCGCTGTACACGACGGGCGCGTCGGGCCAGAGGCGCCGCGCGCCGCGCCGGGCGACGTCGAACGCCGACAGCGCGGGCTCGGCGAGGTCCCACTCGATCACCATCTTGTCGCCGTCGTGGCAGCCGAAGCTGGTCGACAGGCACAGGCGCGACGCGTCCTCGACCGAGAGCCCCTCGCGCACGACGTCGTGTCCATAGACCGCGGTCGTGAGCGCGGGGCCGAGCGCCCGCAGAAACGCGCGCGCGCGATCTCGGCTCGTCGTGCGCGCCCAGAGAATCGCTCCGAGCACCGAGCGCGACGTCACCGCCTCGGCGTCGAGGCCCGCCAGCGACGTCAGCTCGACGCGCTCGACGTCCTCGCGCGACGAGATCTGCGCGTGCGGCGCCGCGTGGAGCATGCAGAGCCTCGCGCGCGGCGCGATCGCGACGAGCGGCCAGGTCCGCAGCCACGCGCGCACCTCGGCCGAGCGGCGCGCGCCCATCAGCTCCTCGAGGCGCGCCGCCTCGTCCGTGAAGAATTTTCCCACGGTCGGTCCGCCGACGTGCGCGTGCTCGTGGTTGCCGAGCAGGTAGATCACGCGCTCGGGAAACTGCCGCTGGAGCCGCTCGGCGCGCGACAGCACCTCGGCCGAGTCGCCGTGGTAGTAGCTCCCGAGCTGCGCGGGCCACTCGTCGGGGTCGAGCTCGGGGCCGTGCACGAGATCGCCCGTCACGACGAGGAAGGCGTCGTCGCGCGTCTCTCTCAGCTCGAGGAAGCGCCGCTCGACGGCGAGCCAGTCGGCGACGTTGCCCTGCAGATCGGTGGCGACGAGCAGGGCTCCCCTCGACGGCAGCTCGACGACGCGCGCCACTCAGCCTGCCTCTCGCGACAGGAAGGGCGCGTACGCGCGCGCTCGATCCGCCGCGATGTCCGCGAGGATCGCGCTGATTCGCTCGAGCTCGCCGGCGAGGGCGCGCGCGTGGTTCTCGCGCGTGATGCGGTCGGTGACGCTCTCGGGTCTGGGCTCGGCGAGCAGCTTCGCGAGCTCGTCGGCCCCGCCGGAGAAGAACTGCGAGCCGCGAGGCTTCGAGCGGTGGATCGAGTCGAGGACCTCGAGGCGGACGAGCTGGATCATCGGGTCGGGGGCGCGGCGAAAGAACGGCACGAGTCGAGACGGCGTGTCGATCCCATAGGGTAGCTCCGGGTGAAAGACCGCGTGAACGAAGTTCGGTCGCCCATGAACGCGGGCGGCCCGCTCTTCTGCGTGCGCCGAGCCCACGCGCAGCAGCTCCTGCGCCCCGAGCGTCACCCGCGGGAAGATGATCTGCGCGACCTCGACCTCCGTCCTGGGGCCGAGCTCGGCCTCGATCTCGTGGAGCGTGGCCGAGACCTCGGTCGACAGCGACACGCGCCGGACGCTCGCGCCGACGACGCGGGCGGGTCGCGCGTAAGGGCAGACGTCGAGGCCCTCGATCACCTCGGCGTTGAAGCGCGCGTGGACCCGCAGCACCTCCGCAACGAAGCCCTCTTCGTCTCGCACGCCCCGCTCATATCGCGACCGCACCGAAAAATAGCCCTTGAGTTTTTGAACTTGAAAGCTACATTCAACAAGCAATGTACGTGTGCCTCTGCAAGGGCGTGTCCGACAAGACCATCCGGGGTTGCATCCGACGCGGCGCGAGCACCGTCGGCGAGGTCGGGCGCGCGTGCGGCGCGGGGACGGACTGCGGCTCCTGTCGCGGCATGATCTCCGACCTCATCGACGAGGAGCACGAGCTCGCGGCCTCTCACCTGCACCTCCAGGTGTTGACCTCGCAAGTCGCCTGACGTGGTAAGGGCGAGCGCGATGGCGCGCCTCGCCCCGCGCAGTATCTGGCCGATCGCGATCTCGACGACGATCTCGTTTCTTGGCTGCGCGTCGTCAGAGCCGCCGGCGCGCGAGCCGCACGCGGCGCCTCGGCGTCATCACCACGAGACCTACGGCAGCTGCAGCGACGGGCCAGCGGCGTCGGCCTCCGCGTCCGCGTCCACGCCCGTCCCTGGCTACAAAGGTCACGGCGCGAGCAGCGTGCCCCCCGAGGTGCTGGCCAAGTACCCGCCGGAGCCGCTCGACCCCGAGGTGGCGCGGCGCATCCAGGCGCTGCTCGATCTCCGCCCGCCGTCCGCGGGGAGGCTGACCCCCGACGGCAAGCGCCTGTTCTTCAACTGGACCATCACCGGCGTGCAGCAGGTGTTCCGAGTCGACGGGCCCGGCAGGTTCCCGACGCAGGTCACCGGCGGCGAAGACGCGACCGTGCTCGTCGACATCACCCGCGACGGCAAGCACCTCGTCCTCTCGCGTGATCGCAAGGGCGAAGAGAACCCCGGGCTCTACCTCCAGGACGCATCGGCCGGGGGCGCGCTCGTCACGGTCCAGCACAAGCCGGGCGTGCAGACCCACTACCAGGGTCAGAGCGCAGACGGAAAATCGCTATATTTCGCGGCGAATGACCGCAAGAGAGACTCGTTCGTCGTCTACCGCTACGACATCGCCGCGACGAAGATCGAGCCGCTCGTCGAAGAGCCTGGCCTCTGGCGCGTCGAGGACATCGCCGACGACGGCGCGCTCTTGCTCCGCAAGCTGACCGGCAGCCTGACGGCCGAGATCTGGGAGTGGTCCCCCAAGACGCGCAAGCTCGCGCCGGTGCTGGGCCAGGGAGAGCTCGAGGAGCACCGCGCCGCGTGGGGTCACGGCGGCGAGGTGCTCGTGCAGACCTCGAAGCTCGGCGAGTTCAGGCGACTCTACGTCATGTCGGCCGGCAAGCTGACGCCGATCACCGAAGAACGCGCGGCGGACGTCTCGTCGTTCGTGGTCGACGAGGCGCGCGCGCGGATCCTCTATCAGGTCAACGACGGCGGTCGGACCCGCCTCTTCGCGCTCGACGCCCGCACGAAGAAGCCCGTCGCGCTGCCCAAGCTCCCCGACGCCGATCACGTCAACGCCGGCGCGACGACGCCCGACGGTCGCTTCACCACGCTCAGCGTCGACGACGGGAAGAGCCCGCGTCGCGCGCTCGTGCTCGACTGGAAGACCCGGAGGCTCGAGGCCTGGCACCAGCCGAGCGCGCCCGAGCTGACGACCGAAGGGTTCGCCAGAGCAGAGCTGATGCACTATCCGGCGCGGGACGGCGTGGCGATCCCGGCGTGGGTCCGGCGGCCGTCGAGCTGCCCCGACGAGCCCTGCGCCGTCGTCGTGCATTTTCACGGCGGGCCCGAGGCGCAGGTGAAGCCCGGGTTCAACGTCAACGCGCAGATGTGGGTCGACGCGGGCTTCGTGTACGTCGAGCCCAACGTGCGCGGCTCGGACGGCTACGGCAAGGCGTGGCTCCACGCCGACGACGGTCCCAGGCGCCTCGCGGTGATCGGCGACATCGAGGACGCCGCGAGGTGGGCGAAGAAGACCTTCGAGAAGGCGGGCAAGGCGCCCAGGGTCGGCGTCTACGGCGGCAGCTACGGCGGCTACTCGGCGTTGATGGGGATGACCAGGTTCGCCGGCGCCTACGACGCGGGGGTCGACGTCGTCGGCATGTCGAGCCTGCTCACCTTCCTCGAGAACACCGCGCCCTACCGCCGCGCGCTGCGCATCAGCGAGTACGGCGATCCGGTCAAGGACCGCGACGCGCTGCTCGAGCTCTCACCGATCACGCACCTCGACAAGCTGAAGGCGCCGCTCTTGATCCTGCAGGGCGCGACCGATCCGCGCGTGCCCGCGGGCGAGGCGATCCAGCTCCACGACGCGCTCGCCGCGCGGGGTGTCCCGTCCAAGCTGATGATCTTCCCGAACGAGGGCCACGGCGCGCAGCGCCGCGAGAACCAGGTGCTGATGCTCGGCCACTCGATCGCGTTCATGAAGAAGCACCTGCAAGGTCGATGACCGCGGCGAGCCTGGCGGTCTTCGTCGTGTTCTTTCTCAGCGGTTTCTCGGCGCTGGTCTACCAGGTCGTGTGGCAGCGCTCGCTGTTCGCGATCTACGGCATCAACCTCGAGTCGGTCACCGTCGTCGTGACGGCGTTCATGCTCGGGCTCGGGCTCGGCAGCCTCGCCGGCGGCGCGCTGTCGAAGGATCCGAAGCGCCCCGTGCTGCTGATGTTCGCGGCGGTCGAGGCGGGGATCGGCGCGTTCGGCCTCGTGTCGCTGTCGCTCTTCCATCACGTGGGGATGGCGACGCTGCGGCTGCCGTCGCTCGTGACGGCGCTCGTGACGTTCGTGCTGGTGCTGGCCCCGACGCTGCTGATGGGCTCGACGCTGCCGCTGCTGACCGCGCACCTCGTGCGGCGCTCGGGCAACGTGGGAAAATCCGTCGGCGTCCTGTATTTCGTCAACACGCTGGGCTCTGCGCTCGCGTCGATCGCCGCGGTGCTCTGGCTGCTGCCGCGGCTGGGGCAGGCGCGCTCGGTCGTCGCGGCGGCGATCGTGAACCTCGTCGCGGCGAGCATCGTGGGAGGGTTCGCGCTCGTCGAGCGACGGAGGGAGCACCGCGCGTGAGCTTCTCGCTGTCGCTCTGGGTCGCGGGCCTCGCCGGGTTCGTCGCGCTCTCCTACGAGATCATCTGGTACCGCGCGTACGGCGTCGTCTCGCGCAGCATGCCGACGACGTTCGGATTGTTGCTGGGCGCCTACCTCGCGGGCGTCGCGGCGGGCTCGCTCGGCTCGCGCGCGTTCTGCCACGACGACGCGCGCCTCGAGCGGCGCAGGCTGCTGCCGGTCGCGGCGTTCGTGTACCTCGCCAACCTCGCGTCGTTCCTCGTCGTGCCCGCGCTCGCCCGGCTGGTCACGTCGGTCAGGTGGCAGCTCTCGCTGCCGCTCGTCGCGCTCTCGGCGGGGCTGCTCGGCGCGGTGTTGCCGCTGGCGAGCCACTTCGGCATCCGCCCCGACGACCGAGCGGGCGCGCGGCTCTCCTACCTCTACGTCGCCAACATCGTGGGCTCGTCGCTCGGCAGCCTGGTGACCGGGTTCGTCCTGCTCGAGCACCTGTCGCTGCGCGGCGCGAGCGTCGCGCTGTCGCTCGCGGGCCTCGCGCTGTTCGCGCTGCTCGGGGTGTCGGCGACCTCGACGGTCCGCGGGAGGGCCGCGGTGCTCGGCGCCTCGGCGGCGACGCTCGTCGCGACGGTCGCCGCGAGCGGGCCCGCGTTCGAGCAGCTCCACGAGCGGCTCTTCTTTCGCAAACAGTTCACCGCCGACAAGCGCTTCGAGCACCTCATCGAGAACCGCCACGGCGTGATCGCCGTCACCGACGGCAAGGTGTACGGCGGCGGCGTCTACGACGGGATCCTCAACGTCGGGCTCCGTCACGATCCCAACTGGGTGTTCCGCGCGTACGCGCTCGCCGCGTACCACCCCGCGCCGAAGCGCGTGCTGATGGTGGGGCTCGCGTCGGGCGCGTGGGCGCGGATCCTCGCAGGGCTGCCGGGCGTCGAGAGGCTCACCGTCGTCGAGATCAACCCGGGCTACCTCGAGCTCATCCCAAAGATCCCCGAGGTCGCGCCGCTCCTGAAGGATCCCAAGATCGAGATCGTCATCGACGACGGCCGCCGGTGGATCCAGCGCCACCCCGACGCCCGCTGGGACGCCATCGTGATGAACACCACCTGGCACTGGCGCGGCCACTCGACCAACCTCCTGTCGGCCGAGTTCTTCGAGCTGGTGCGCGCGCGGCTCGCGCCGGGGGGCGTGTTCACGTTCAACACCACGCTCTCCGAGGCGGTGATGAAGACGGCCGCGGTGACGTTCCCGTACGCGCAGCGCATGTACAACTTCATGGTCGTCTCCGACTCGCCGGTGGCCTTCGACAAGGCGCGCTGGAAGACGACGCTCACCGAGTACCGGATGGACGGCGCGCCGCTGCTCGATCCCGAGCACGACGCCTGGGACAAGAAGCGCCTAGACGATCTGCTCTATCTCCCCGACACGCTCGATCGCCCGCCGGTCTGGGAGGGCCTCGAGTCGCGGGAGAGCCTGCTCGCGCGCTTCGGTCACCTGCCCACCGTCACCGACGACAACATGTGGTGCGAGTGGCACCCGAGCGATCTCGAGGAAGAGGATTTATCACCGCGTGAGCTTGACGAGCCCGTCGTCGTCGAGCCCTTTCACGAGCGCGTCGAGGTCCGCGCGGGCCACCTCGGGCGCGACGTCGAACTCGTCGGAGATCGCCTGCGCGACGGCGTCGAGCGTGGCGCCCCCCGCGCTCGACAGCGCGCGCCACGCGGCGACGCCGACCTCGTTGAGCGTGAAGTAGAACTTGGTGTCGAGATCGAGCAGCACGCCCGTGCCGTCGCCGAGCACGGTGAGCAGCACCCTCGAGTTGGCGACGACGGTCACGCGGCGCAACGTCTCACTTCAGGGGGAGCGCGTCGAGTCTCGACGTAGGATGCTGGCGGAGGTCTCAACAGACATGATTCGCCGAGCATCCTGGGTCGCGGTCGCGCTCTCACTCCTCGCGTGCGGAGGTGAGAGCCAGGTGGACACCCACACGCCCATCGGAGGCTCGAACGGACAGGCAGGCAGCGGCGACGCGGGCGCGGCGGGCAGCGGCGACGCGGGCAGCGCGGGCGCAGGCGGCGCGACGGCGGGCGCGGGCGGCGCGACGGCGGGGAGCGGAGGTTCGAGCGCGGGCGCGGGCGGCGCCTCCGCGGGCGCGGGCGGGCTCGGTGGGGCCGCGGGCTCCCCGGGCTCCGGGTTCGGCGACTCGTGTACGGACCTCGTCGGCTTCATCCCGATCGACGAGGCGCCCGTGACCATCGACGCGTCCAAGGTCGCCGCGAAGGACGATCTGTCGGCGAGCTGCACCGGCGCCGGCACCGCCGAGCGCGTCTTCCGCTTCCGACCACAGGCAGACGGACAAATCGTGTTCACCGTCCCCGCGGCCGTGTCCCCGAGCATGTACACGCTGACGAAATGCGGCGGCGCGGAGAGCTCGTGCACGACGGCGAGCAAGCTGGTCGCGGCGGCGGTCGTCGGCGACGAGATCACCTTGGTCGTCGAGACCGTCTCCAAAGAGCCTTACACGCTCACCGCGACCCCGATCCCCTCCTCGCCGAAGGACATGTGCTCACCGGGCGGCTTCGTGAACGAGCTGCCGATGGGACAGGCCCTGCTCCTCGTGGGAAACACGGCGGGCGGCGCCTCTACCGTGGCGCCTTCGTGTGGACCTGGACCGAGCGGGGCGGAGCGCGCCTACCGCGTGCGTCCGCTGAAGAACGGGACGATCTCGGTCCAGCTCCGCACCCCCGACGATGACAAGTCGTTCGACGGCGCCGTGTACGTGCGAGACGCCTGCGACGCCACAGGCAAGGAGCTCGCGTGCGGCTCTTCCGCGGGCGCGGGCGGCGTCGAGACGGCGAGCTTCGCCGCCACCGCGGGCGTGACCTACTTCATCGTCTCCGACACGGTAGGCGCCGCGGCCGGGCCGTTCGAGCTCACCGTCTCGCTCGATCCCTGAGCGGGGTACCTGATGATCACCGTGTACGCGCGGTCGAGCACCTCGCCCCAAGGCACACCCTCGAGCTCGACCCACGCGTGCGCCGTGTCCGGCTCCTCGTCGACCACCGCGACCACGAACGTCGCCTCATGACCGTGCCTCGCGAAGAGCGCGAACCTCGCGAGCGCGCGGTACAGGCACGTGTCCGGCACGACGCGCGCCGCCGACGCCCACCGCTCGGCCGTGGTGAGGGCCGCGGAGACCTCGGCGAGCGGCGTGGGCGCCCTCCGGCGCGACAGCCGCGAGAGGAGGCCATCGAGCGAATGGATGCGCAGCAGCGTCGGCAGCGCCAGCCGCAGCCAGAACACCCGCACGGCGCGGGGCGCGCTCATCCCATGACCTCCGCGACGGCGGCCGCGACGAGGCCAGGTTCTCGGAGCGCGTCGCCGCCGAGCTCCAGCGTCCACGCGGGCACCATGTCCGCGAGGCGAGCGAGCAACGCGAGGTTCTCGGGCGCGAACGGCACGTCGGCGACCGCCACGAGCGCGCTCGCCTCGATCAAGCCGCCGAGCGCGTCGGCGCGGGCGAGCGGGGCCGTGCGCGTGACCCCTCGCGAGAGCCGCGGAAACAGGAGCGCGCCGGGACGCGGCGACGACGTCGTGAAGCGCTCCGGCCAGCGCGCGCGCACGTCTCCTCGGCGCTTGCCCGCCATCGCCGGCCCCACGAGCGGCACGCCCGCGAGCGACGGCAGCGCCGCGACGGTTTGGTCGGAGAGGTGAGCTTCGCGCGGGTACGCGAGCACGCCGTCGATGTCGCGCAACAGCACGCGATCGTCCGACAAGAAGCGCGCGCCGCGCTCGACGCACGAGAACAGCGCCGTGGTCTTTCCGACCCCCGCGTCACCGATGATCAGCGCCGCGCGCTCACCCGAGACCAGCCCCGCCGCGTGGAGCTCGAACCAGCCTCGCAGCCGCAGCGCCAGCAGGAGCGCCGCGTGCAGCAGCCCCCCGAGCCACGCGTGGTCGGACGCGGGGACGCGCGCGGCCACCCGCTCACCTCCGCGCGTCACGTCGGCCCTGGCGACGCCGTCGAACAGCGCGTACCCCGCGCCTTCGACGAACACCTGCACCGCGCCAAGAAAGTAGAGCGGGCGCCCCGACGGGCGTGCGACCTCGCCACGAGCGACGTCCACGACCACCTCTGCCGCGCGCGGGCTCGACGCGAACGCGGCGAAGAACGGGCGGAGCGGATCGTCGGCGAGCGCGCTGTCGTGCGCGACCGCGAGCCCGTGGAAGTCGAAGCTCACGAGACTATCGGCAGCCGGTTGCGCTTCTCCCAGGCACCCCGCCAGCGCTGCCGCGCGGCCGTGGGACCGCCGACGCCGTCGTCGATCCAGTGCGGCTTACCGAAGTGCTTCATGCACCAGTTGCAAGCGAAGTGATCCCACTCACCGATCTCGCCGCGCTCGATCGCGTCGAGCTTCGCCTCTTGCGCGCCATGCACGAGCCGCACGAACCTGCGATGCGCCTCGGTGAGCGACATCTGGTGGAGATCGCCGGCGATGTCGCGATTGGAGCCGTCGCCGGGGATGCCCGAGTGTTGACAGCAGAGGTTCACCTGGCCCAGCAGGTCGACGTGCAGCTGCTGGCTGGCGAACGGCTGGCAGACATGAAACGGCTGCTCGGTGTACCAGCCCTCGGGAACGCTGATGGCGAGCGTCATCGCCTCGCGCAGCCGCTCGATCCGCGCGAGCACGCGCTTCCATCCGGCCGGTGACAGGTAGTGATCTCGGTCGTGGTGGGTGCCCGTCGGCTGCGTCAGCGTGAACGACAGCCGGATCGCGCCGAGCTGGCTCGCGAGCAGGCCCATCGCCTCGATCTGGTGCTCGTTCTTCGCGTGGACAGCCATCTGCAGCACGAACTTCACGCCCGAGGCCATGCAAACGGAGGCCGCGCGCAGCACCTCTTCGTAGCTGCCCCTCTCGCGGATGCCGTCGTGTACTTCGGCCGTCGCGCCGTCCAGGCTGAACGACACCGACGTGAGCCCCGCGAGGCGCTCCGGGCGCTGGGCCAGCAGCGCCAGAACGTCAGGAAAATTGTGGCCGTTGGACACCATGTGCCAGCTGAAGCCCTGGTCGACCGCCGCGTCGACCACCGCGCCGAAATCGGGGTGGAGCGTCGGCTCGCCGCCGCTGAACGCGGTGTGATCGGCGCCATATCTCTGCCGCGCCTCGCCGAGCACGCGACGGATCAGCGCGGGGGAGAGATCCTTCGGGAGACGCTCGGGATCACGAAGGCAGTGGTGACAGTCGAGGTTGCACCGATCGGTGATGTGGAAAGTGATCCAGCCCACAGCCATCGATCGCGCCCTCGCCCGCCGCCGTCAGTTCATCACGTTGATGACGCCGACGCCGACCATGTTGACGGCCATCCCGGACAGCAACGTGACCCGCGCCACCGAGCGCTTCTTCTCGATCTTGGGCGGCTGATAGGGCTTCTTCGGGGCGCGCGGGGCGCCCTTGTCGTCGGGCTTGGTCATGGTCAGTTGGGGGTCAGGGTGTAGCGGACGGGATAGTTGGCGGCGCCGCCGGTGGCGGGCAAGAACGTCGTGTTCTCGGTGACCATCTTCTTGGCGACGCGCGTCACACCGAGCGGGTTGGTGCCCTGCATGCCCGTGCTGGCCGAGCCGCCGCGCGTGTCGCTGGTGATGCCGCCGAGAGTGGGCTCTTCGTAGTAATACTCGAGGACGTCGGTGCCCTCGTAGACGACCGCCGAGAGGCTCAGCTTCGCGCCGGCGTAGTTGAGATCCATGTCGTTCCACCTGAAGACCAGCTGGCGGTTGGGCGACGTGCCGAGCACCTTCATGCACACCTTGGAGGTGGCGTTAGAGAAGTTGAGATCGTCCCAGAACACGGCGGCGGCGCCGGTGCCGAGGCCGATGCTCGGCGACGGGAGGGCCAGGTTGCCGCCGCCCGGCCCCGTCGATCCGATCCCGAAGAGCCCGTTGTCAGAGACCCAGCCCTTGTCCCTCTTGAGGGGGTCGGCCGCGTTGCTTGGGTTCAACTGGTAGATGGTGAACGGGAACGGCAGATCGAACGGCGCCGTCACGTCCTCGCCGCTGCCGGTGTCGAGCAGCGTGGTGCCGCCGCTGCACGCGTCGGGCGGCGTGGCGACGGCGGGGCCCGACACCGTGTACGAGGTGTAGCGCGCCGAGTAGTAGACCTCGACGGTGAAGGTCGCGGAGTCGTTGGCGGGATCGAAGCCCCCGCTGTAGTTCATGTCCATCCGCTTGTTGCCCGACGCCCCGTCGAGCGTCCCGTATTTGTAGTAGATCCCGCCGCTCAACGGCGGGTTGTAGGTCGCGGACGGCGTGGCGTCGGTGCCGGAGAACGTGACGGTGCCCGCGGTCGTCGTGACGTTGCTGAGGACGACCCACACGTCGTCGTACTTGCCGGTGCCCGGATCGACGTTGACCTGGCCGCAGGTCTGCGCGCCGCCGCTGCCGCAGTCGGAGAACAGCGGGTGGGGGGACCCGAGCGGGCCGCAAGTGCCGCTCGTGCAGTCGGCGCAGTTGTTGGCGCCGGAGCAATAATAACCGCCGCTGTTGCTGAGCGTGGAGAAGGTGAACTTGCTGCCGGTGTCGAGCTTGAACCCTTGCTCGCCCGCGCTCGCGCCGCCTGGCATCGGCAGGCGCTCGAACGCGAGGCCCTTGCCCGCGCCGAACGTGCCCTTGAAGCGCCCACCGAGCTTGCCGAGCTGCGACGACTGCGTGGTCGTGACGGTGGAGGAGTCGGTCGGGGCTGGATTGGGCGACCCGCCGTCGCTGGAGGCGCAGGCCGTGACGGCGCAGGCGGCGAGGGCGATCGAAGCGAGGCCGAGGTGTTTCATGGTCTTCTCCAGGGATGCGCGCGCGGGCGAGGACATTCGAAGCGGCGCGACGTCCGCGCCAAGGCTAGGTACCGAGCGGGAAGGCTAGCGGGCCTCTTCGACACGGTCAACGGCCGTTCAGGTGTGCCAGCCGTGCCAGGAACCTGGCGGTCGCGTCAGCGGGTGGCGGGCAGCGTCGCGCGCGCCAGGCCGTGTTGCCCGCGCGGCACGGGGTGTGCTGTGCTCGGGCACCATGAAGACGTCAGCGTTGCTGAGCCGACTGTTGCTGGCGAGCGCCGCCACCGGAGCCGCGGCGTGCGGCGCGAGGACGGGCGACGAGCTGGATGGCCCCTACGAGCTCTTGGTCGCGCAGGCCGCGGGGCGCGCGGGCTCGGCTCGAGGCGGCGCTCCGCAGGCGGGCGCGGCGGGCGCAGCGCAAGGCGGCGCGGCGCAGGCAGGCAGCGCGGGCGAGGCAGGCGCAGCCGGGGCGCCGATCATCCCAGGGTGCGCGCCCGGCTCCACCTGCATCGCCGACTCGTGGTGCCAGATCAAATCCAACCTCGACATCTGCGAGTGCGCGAGCGGCGCCTTCACGTGCGGCAAGGCCTTCCCGTGGGGCGAGACCACGAAGGTGTGCTTCGACCAGCCGGCCTCGGGGTGCCCCAGCATCGGCACCGGCGAGCTGAACAAGGCGATGCCGTGGGCGCTCGGGTGCTCGGGGGTCTCGAGCGGCCCGGTGGTCGAGCTGCTCGGGGGCAACGCCGCCTTCCCGAGCTGCTGCTACCAGATCGGCAACTTCGCGTGCGGCGGCAGGCCGCTCGTGATCTCCGAGCTCGGGTGGACCGCCGGGCTCGTCGCGCGGACCGACTGGGTCTGACACCCGGCGCGCGGCGCGTATCGTGCGCCGCATGGATCTGCTCGAGCTCGCGCGTGACGTCGTCGAGGGCAAGGCGCCGCTGCCGCAGACGGGCCTGATGCTCGCGGTCGAGCCGGGGCTGCGCGAGCTCGAGCCGGGCGTCGCGTTCGTGCCGAGCTTCTGCAACGTGATGCCGATCGTCGCGGGCGGCTCGATGGCGCTCGTCGACACCGGCGCGGAGCTGGTCGCGCACGCGAACCACGCGCTCGTGCGCGGGTGGAGCCAGGCGCCGCTCGCCGCCGCGATCTACACGCACGGTCACATCGATCACTGCATGGGGATGGGGCCATGGGACCGCGAGGCGGAGGACGCTGGGCGCTCGCGGCCGCGGGTCCTCGCGCACAGCGCCGTGCGGGCGCGGTTCGAGCGGTATCGCGCGACCGCCGGATACAACGGCGCGATCAACCGGAGGCAGTTCTCGCTCGATGCGTTCGAGTGGCCCACCACCTACCGGGCGCCCGATGAGGTCTTCGACGTCCAGGCGCAGGTCACGCTCGGAGAGCGCACGCTCTCGCTGCGCCACGCGCGCGGCGAGACCGACGACCATGCGTGGGTCATGCTGGACCGGCCGCGCGCGCTGTATCCAGGGGACCTGTTCATCTGGTGCTCACCGAACGCGGGCAATCCGCAGAAGGTGCAGCGCTACCCGCGCGAGTGGGCGCTCGCGCTGCGCGCGATGGTAGACGAAGCGCCCGAACAGTTGCTGCCCAG
>CAUJFL010000382.1 GCA_963169165.1 Myxococcota bacterium
TGGTGCTTCAGGTAGCTCATGTCGCGGTACACGACGACGCTCGCGCCCTTCGCCGCGTAGCCGTATTTGTGAAGATCGGCCGAGATGCTCGTGACGCCTGGGACGCGAAAATCCCAGCGCGGGACGTCTCGTCCGAGGCGCTCGATCCAGGGCAGCACGAAGCCTCCGATGCAGGCGTCGACGTGGAGCGGCAGCTTCTTCTCGCGGGCGAGCGCGGCGATCTCCTCGATGGGATCGATCACGCCCTGCGGGTACTGCGGCGCGCTCGCGACGAGCGCTATCGTGTTCTTGTTGATCAGGCGGCGCAGCTCGCCGACGTCCGCGCGAAAATCGCGGCCGATCGGCGCTTTTCGCAGCTTCACGCCGAAGTAGTGGGCGGCCTTCTCGAAGGCGACGTGCGCCGTCTCGGGCGCGACGAGCTCGGGGCGCGCCTTCTTCGCGCGGTCGCGGTAGGCCTTCACCGCCATCAGGATCGACTCGGTGCCGCCGGTCGTCATCGTGCCGCAGGCGGCGTCGGGCGCGTGGAGCATCGACGCGCTCATGGCGACGATCTCGTGCTCCATCCGCTTCAGGCTCTTGAACGCCATCGGGTTGAGCGCGTTCTCACTGAAGAACAGGTTGTGGGCTTGCTTCAGCGTGTCGCTCAGCTCGTCACCGGCGAAGTAGACGAGGCTCCACGTCTTGCCGTCGCGGAACCTCGCGTCGCCCTCGCGGTACGTCGCGAGGGTCTTCAACAGCTCGTCCTTCTTGCGGGCCTTCTCGGGGATTCGCGGGCGCATCGCGCGGGAGGCTACCAGCGGCCGCCCCCCGCCGCCGCGAGATCGCTCAGGCGGCCCAGTCGAGGCGTCGCGCGAGCTCCGCCGTGCGCACCTGCTCCTCGACGAAGAGAGGCCGCCCGATCGCGCACCCTCCGGGCAAGCAGGAGCGAGACTCGGCGGGGTTGCCCGACGAGTCGGTGGCGAAGCCGCAGTGGGTCGCAGGACCGCTGTTCGCGCAGTCTCCGTCGCCTCCGCAGGTGTCGTTGGGGGTCTGGCAGACGAAGCTGAGCATGTTGCAACCCATGCTGGTGTCGTAGCTCGAGCAGTCGCCGAACCCGCAGTCGGCCGCGCTCGTGCAGGTCGCGGGGCGACAAGCGCCGATGGGATCGCCGCAGACGCAGATGCTCCCGGACCCGCAGTCGGCGTCGGTGACGCAGCCGTATTGGCAGTGGCAGCCGCCGGGACCGAAGCCGGACGAGGCGTTGCAGTATCCGTTGGGTTGCGCGGCGCAGTCGGAGTCCTGCTTGCAAGTGTCGGCCTGGGGGATGCCGCTGTCGCACGTCGCCGCGCGCGGGACCGTGGTCGGACAGTCTAGCTTCTCGCGGCGTCGCGTCTGCCCGGCGTCGCATGTGTCGTAGCCGGTGTCCTTGCCGTCGACGAGGATCGGGGTCGGGTTCGCGCAGACATAGGCGAAGCTCCCGCCGCTGCCCGCGGTGCCGGCGCTGCCCGCGGACGCCCCCGCGCTGCCGCCGGCCGCCTTTCCGGCGCTGCCGCCTGCTGCCTTTCCGGCGCTGCCGCCTGCTGCCTTTCCGGCGCTGCCGCCTGCTGCCTTTCCGGCGCTGCCCGCGGTCGAGCCCCCGGCGCCGCCGGTCCCTGCGGAGGCCCCGGCGCCGCCGCCTGCTGCCTTCCCGGCGCTGCCCGCGGTCGAGCCCCCGGCGCCGCTGCTTCCGGCGGTCGCTCCGGCGCTGCCGCCTGCTGCCTTTCCGGCGCTGCCCGCGGTCGAGCCCCCGGCGCCGCTGCTGCCGCCCGAGGACGCTCCTGCGCTGTTGGCGCCTGCCTTGCCGCCGATGGAAGAGCCCGCCGAGCCGCCGCCCGCGCCCGCGGTGGCGGCGGGAGAGGTGCCTTCGGTGGTGGAGCCGCCGCACGCGAGCACGGGCGTGACGACGGCGAGGAGGGAGGCGCGGAGACGTGAGCGGGTCGAAGTCATGCGCCCAGCATCGCGCGCCTCGACGCCATCGTCACGCCCAATCGGTGCGGGAGAAGAGCGCCGCGGCGCGCGCCACCTCCCCGACGAGCAGGGGGCGGCCGATCGCGCAGCCCGCGGGGTGGCAGCTCTTGGCCGCCGCTCCCGCCGCGCCGCTCCCGTACGCGCACATCGTCCCTCCGGACCCAGCGCAGTCCTTGTCTCCGCCGCAGGTGTCGGCGGTCGACTGGCAGGCGAACGCGATGAACGCGCATCCAGGGCTCGAGTCGTACGACGTGCAGTCGCCCTCCGGGCACCCCGCGTCGTCCTTGCACTTGGCAGGGACGCAGCGCCCGACGGGCGCGCCGCAGAGGCAGATCGCGTCCGCGCCGCAGTCGGCGTCGGTCGTGCAACCGTACGCGCAAGAGCACCCCGGCGCCTGGTTGCCCGAGGCAGCTGCACAGTATCCGTTGGGCTTGTCGTTGCACTCGCTGTCGGTCTTGCACGAGTCGGCGCCGCCCCCGCTGTTGCACGCGGCCGCGCGGGGCAACGCGCTCGGGCACGCCTTCGCCTCGCGGCGGCGCGTCTGTCCGGCGGCGCACGTGTCGTAGCCGGTGTCCTTGCCGTCGACGAGCACGGCGACGGGGTCGTCGCAAGTGAACTTGCTGGTAGCGCTCGTCCCGCCCTGGGCGCCGCCTCCCTGCGACGCGCCCGCGTTGCCGCCTTGTGCCCCGCCTCCCGAGCCCGGGGATGCGCCGTCGGACGTGTCACCGCCGCAGGCCGCGAGCGGCGCGGCGACGGCGAGGATCGATGCACGGAGGAGGGCTGCGCGAGTCGTCATCCGACCAGCATCGCCCGTTCATCGGCTCGCTGTCCACGCGCAGGTCGAGACGCCGGGGCTGGCGGCGCTCACCCGCCGAGCCGCGCGCGCAGCTCGAACTTGAGCACCATGCCCGACGCGTTGCGCGGCAAGGCGTCGAGCAACACGACCCTCCTCGGGACCTTGTAGTTGGCCATCGTGGCGCGACAGAACGCGATCACGTCGGCCTCGCTGGGATCGGTCCCGGCCTTCTTCACGACGAACGCCGCCCCCACCTCGCCGAGCCGCTCGTCGGCCATCCCCACCACCGCGACCTCGGCTACCGCCGGGTGACGCGCGATCAGCTGCTCGATCTCGGCGGGGTAGGCGTTGAAGCCGCCGACGATGAACATGTCCTTCTTGCGATCGGTGATCGTGAGGTTGCCGTCTCCGTCCATCACGCCGACGTCGCCGGTGTGGAGCGTCCCGTCCGCGTCGATCGCGGCGCGCGTCGCCGCGTCGTCCTCGAAGTAGCCGCCCGTCACCGTGTAGCCGCACACGACGATCTCGCCGGGCTCGCCGCGCGGGACCTCGACGCCGTCGCCGTCGACGATCCGCACCTCGACGCCCGGGATGGCGCGCCCGCTCGTCCTCGCGATCGTCTCGGCCGAGTCGCCGCGTCGACACATCGTGGAGACGCCGGTGCCCTCGGTGAGGCCGTAGGCGGTCAGCACCGTCTCGAATCCGAGCTCCGACCGCATGCGCTCGACCAGCTCGACGGGGATGACAGCGGCGCCCGTCACCGCGAGCCTCAGGCTCGAGCGGTCAGTCTTCGCGAGGTCGGGGTGCGCGAGGAGCGACTGATACAGCGCCGGTGGCCCCGGGATCACCTGGACCTTGTCGGTCTGGATGCGCGCGAGCACGGCCCCGGCGTCGAACGTCGTGTGAGGATACACTGTCGCGCCAGTCATCAGCGACGCGAGCAGCCCCGCCTTGTAACCGAAGGTGTGAAAGAACGGCGGCACGACCAGGTAGCGATCGCCCGCGCGCAGCCCGACGATGTCTGCCCAGTCATGGAACGCGCGCAGCGACTGCGCGTGCGTGCACACCACGCCCTTGGGCTTGCCGGTCGTGCCCGAAGTGAACAGCAGATCGCACGGATCGTCGGGGCGCAACGCCGCGCGCCGCCGCGCGATCTCGTCGGGCGAGAGCCGCGCGCCGCGAGATGACAACTCATCAAACCTAACGCCATGCGCGCCCGGATCGGCGTCGACCGACACGATCGCCAGCTCGGAGAGCGCGACGCCCGCGTCGGCGAGCCAGCCGAGGTAGTCGGCGCCGAGGAAGCCCTGCGCGACCACGAGCGCGCGCGCGCGGCTCTTCTCGAGCACGTACGCGGCCTCGGCCCCCTTGTAGCGGGTGTTGATCGGGACGAGCACGCCGCCGGCCGCGAGCGCGCCGAGGGCCGCCACCGCCCAGCGCCAGGAGTTCGGCGCCCAGATCCCGACGCGATCGCCGGGCGCGAGCCCCATCGCCGCGAAGCCGCGCGCGGCGCCCGCGACGGCCGCGTCGAGCTCGGCGTACGTGAGCGACACCTCTCCCTCGACGAGCGCCGGCCGCGCGCCGTGCTCGCGAGCCCCGACCGCCAGCACGTTGGGGATGGTGCCGAAGCGGAGATCTCCGCGCGTTCCCTCTCGCTCGTTCATGCGCCGATCCCCATCCGCGCGGCGAACGCCTCTCGGAGCGCGGCTGGCGCGCCGAGCAGCGCCTCGGTCTGCTGCGCGTTCTTGAAATACCGGTGCGCGTCGACCTCCCAGGTGAAGCCGACCCCGCCGTGGACCTGGATGCTCTGCCCCGCCGCGAGCGACAGCGCGGTGCTCGCGAGCGTCTTGGCCGTCCACGCCGACGGCTCGAGCTCGCTGTCGTCGCGCGCCGCGAGGAACGCCGCCTCGTAGGCCGCGCTCTTCGCCAGCTCGACGTGGGTCAGCACGTCGGCGAGCAGGTGCTTCACCGCTTGAAAAGAGCCGATCGGCTTGCCGAACTGGTGCCGCGTCTTCGCGTACTCGACCGCCGCGTCGAGGCAGGCCTCGGCCGCGCCGACCTGCTGGCACGCGAGCATCGCCATCGCGATCGAGAGCACGCGGTCGAGCTTCTTCGAGGCGTCGAGCTCGCCGCCGAGCCGCGCGTCGGGCGCCACGCGCGCGCCGCGGAGCGACAGCGAGAAGAACCGCGACGTCGCGTCGAGCGTCTGCCGCGCGGCGCGCGTGACGCCGTCGCCGTCGTCGACGACGAAGAGGCCGAGCGCGCCCGCCTCGTCGCGCGCCGCGACCACCAGCGTCGTCGCGTCGTGCGCGCCCGGGACGAGCGGCACCTCCCCGTCGAGCGCCCAGCCCGCGCTCACCCTCCGCGCCAGCACGGTCGCGTCACGGGCGCGCCACGAGTCTGCAGCGCCCCACGCGAGCGCGCCCGTCGACGTCCCCGCCGCGATCGGCGCGAGCCACCGGGCGCGCTGCCCCTCGTCGCCGAGCGCCGCGAGCGCGTTGCCCGTCAGGCAGACGCTGGCGAAGAACGGCGACGGAAACAGCGCGCGCCCGATCTCCTCGAGCACGACGCCGACCTCCAGCCACGACAGCCCGAGCCCGCCGTCCGCCTCGGAGAACGGCAGCATCGCCCAGCCGAGCTCGCCCGCCGCCGTCGCGTACGCGCCCTCGTCCCACCCGCGCGGGGTGCAGGTCGCGCGCCGCACCTCTCTCGAGGACGACGCCGTCGTGAGGAACGCGCGCGTCGCCTTGCGCATTGCCTCTTGCTCTTCGGTGAACGCGAACCGCATGGGGTGGAACACGTACCAGTTTTCGCCCGCGCGAGAAAACCGTACGCGACCCGCATCTCGCGCGTGACGCTGCTTGGACTCGACGGCCACGTCGCGGAACAACCTCCCCCGTAGAGGCGCGCCGTGCAGTCGTCCCCACACCGGCGGTCGCGCCGTCGCCGTCGCCGTGCCTCGGCGCCGAGCAGCGCGCCGTCGCTACCTGGTCCGCGGGCCCCGGGGGAGCGATGCGCGCGCGCCACAACTGTCAGCCATGGCAGTCCACCCGGCGCGGCGCGTACAGGAAGAAGACCGCGATCCCGCAGCGGCACGAACTGGAAAGACCGCGAGCTCTGCTTGTCGTACCCCGGCCGCTTCATCCCGTAGCCGCGCAAACTGCACTGTCATCTGCGAATCAAACTAGAGGAGGTAACGCAGGGCCAACGAGGTCCCCTCGGGGCCGAGCATCCCGAGCATCCCGCCCAGCTTGACGCCTGCGAGCGCTCGAGGCCCGCACCGAGAAGTCATGGGGCCTCACTCCGTCCACTGGGTACTGGGGGGCCGGAGTCGCCGGACTCCACGATGATCGCCGCGCCGCCGTGCACGCGGGGTTCGGAGCCGAACACTCCTCGGGCACGCGGTCGACGACAGCCCGTGGATCGGCTACGAGCCGTCGCATGCGTCACTTCACTTGGTTGTTGACCTCTGCCCTCCTCGTCGCCTGCGGGAGCGCCGGTAGCGACGACGCGGACCCGAGCGACGGAGGCGTGGTGGGCGCCCACGCAGGCGCCGCCGCGGGGGGCGTCAGCGCCGCGGGCAAGGCGGGCGCCGGACAGGCAGGGAGCGCGGGTCCGGGGCCGGGCGGCGCGGCCCAGGGAGGCGCGGGCGGCGGAGGCGCGGGCGCCGCAGGTGGTGGCAAGAGTGGAGGCGCGGGCGGCGCAAGTGGTGGAGTGAATGGAGGCGCGGGCGGCGCAAGTGGTGGCGCGGGCGGAACGAGTGGCGGAGGACCGGGGGGCGCGAGCGGCGGCGGCGCGGGCGCCGCCGGGCAGGCGGGGGCGTCCAGCGCTGGAGCTGGTGGTGGCGGCGCGGGCGCCGGGCCCGGCGGCGTGCTCCCTGCCAAGTCGCCGCTCTACACCTCCAAGGTTGGCCTCTGGTACACGCTGTGGTGGAACCCCGGCCCCGGGGGACACTGGGATGAGTGGTCGCGCTACACTCCGACGATCGGCAAGTACACGAGCGGGGGCGCGGCGACTTTCCAGCAGGAGGTTGCTGCCTTCGACGCGATGCGCGCCGACTTTCTCCTGCTCGACCACACCAACGGCGTCGGCGCGGACGGGGGAGGCCTCGCGCTCGCGGGGCGCGCGGTCGTCGCGGCGCTCGACGCTCACCCCTCCCTCCGCCAGGCGGTGGCGCTCGGCTCCTGCTTCTGGGTCTCCGGCGTCCCCGACCGCCCGGCGTGCATGGCGACGGAGGCGAACCTCATCTGGAACGACCACTCGAACCCCGCCGCGCACCCGTCGGCGTTCCTGCGCTCGGGCTCGCCGCTGCTCGTCAACTACACCAGCCCGGGGCCCTACGAGGCCTGGAGCGATCCGCGCTTCACGGTGGGCGCGGCGACCGGGCGGAGCTCCGAGGCGAGCCCTGGGCAGCTCTCGCTCGGGCTGTGGGGCTGGGTCTTCGACGATCCCACCCCGATCCACGGGACGGTGATGGGCGTGACGCCCGGCTGGGACACCGCGCACCTCAACCGCCCCACGACCCCGCTCGATCGCGAGGGTGGAGAGCGCTTCATGCGCCAGTGGCTCCGCGCCATCAGCCGGAACCCGGACAGCATCATCATCAGCTCGTGGAACGACTTCGCGGAGGAGACCGCCATCCAGCCGGCGACGCGCACCACCGCCTCTGCGTCGCTGTGGGCCGACAGCTGGGGCAACGAGTGCCCGAGCTTCTACTACGAGATCGCCAGGGTGTATTCGCTGATGCGCTGGGGCCTGCCGCATGGGGCCTTCGTGCGCGAGGAGGGCGCGACCGCGGTCTGGGAGGTGCTGCCGAGCGGCCTGCAACACGCGAGCACGATGCCCACTTGTCACCCGGTCGTCGTCGTCCCGGCCGGCTATCTCGCTCAGTTTCCCTCTACCTCGACGTGCGTGCCAGAGGTCGGGCAGGCGTGCACGATCGCGCGCCCGTCGGACTTCGGCGGCTTCTGCTGGGCGTCTGGCGCTTTCGATGGTGCTTCGATCGGCTACACCGGGTGCGCCTGCAAGCAGGAGGGTTGCCAACCGAACAGCGCTGTCTGCAGCTGCTCCGGGCCCATCGGGCGTGTCCTCTGCGACGGCGCCTGCGCGCTCCCGTCGCTCCCCGCGACCTTCGGTGACGCGTGCTGGCCGGACGGATCGTTCAGCGGCGACGACATGGGCTTCACGGGCTGCGCCTGCGCGGCGGGGAGCTGTCAGCCTGGGACCTCGCGCTGCTCGTGCTCGGGCTTCCCTGGTGTGCCAGCGTGCAACGGCGGCTGCTGACCCCGAGCCTCCCCTGGATCACGGGCACGCCCGGTGGCGCGAGAATAGGCCGGGGGTCCAGGTTGGCGAGGGCAGGAAGGCAGGAGGCAGGAAGCGCTGCGTCGCCAGGGTGGGTTGCCCGCCAGCAGGCCGCCGACGCCGATCAGGACGACCGCGCCGACCGAGAGGCGAGCCACGCGCCACCGACCGTGTCAGGGCGCACGCGCCAGCCGACCCGCCCTGGCAGCGCGGACTGCCGCAGCTCGTGCGCAAGGCGCTCGCGCACGACAAGCACCTGCGCGCGTCGATCGACGGTCTCACCCTGCAGGCCGCGACCCGCGCCGGCGCCCAGGACCAAAGCGGATCACCCTCAACCCCGCCAGCGAAAACGCTGCGGACGACGAAGCACGAAGACGCGGATCGCCGACGAAGCCACGTCGTCGCGTTTGGTGACACGGGCCCTCCTGCGATGCCGCGGACGGCTCACGGCTCCCGGAACTGCCGCGCGGCTACGGCACCGTGGTACATGCCGACGATGCCGCAACCGGACCGCACCACCCGCTTGGCCTCCGCGGCGCTCCGCCACGCGATGGACGCAGAGAGGCTCCTCTCCGTGTCGCCCGATCAGAGCTGGCACCTCGCGGGCTTCGCGCCCGAATGCGCGCGCAAAGCCTGCCTCGGCGACGAATTGCTGACGTTCGACAAGCTCCTCGGACACGAGCTCTGGAGCGGCGCCGATTCGGTTCTCGATTTCGCGCTCGCGCTCGACCCGCGCGTGGCGCGCTATGCCGTGCTGGACGTGACCGCCCGCTTTCCTAGGCTGGGCGACTGGCTGCCGGAACATCGCTACGATGCGACCCGCACCCGCGACG
>CAUJFL010000383.1 GCA_963169165.1 Myxococcota bacterium
CCGCGGGGGCCCCCCCGGGCGGGCGGCCCCCCCGCTCACCCCGCGCGCGCTCGGGGGGGGGCGGGCGGCCCCCCCACCGCCGCAGCCCGTCACGCCCCCCGCCGCGAGCTCGTCGCCGCGGGCTCTCACGCCGTTGCCGCCGCTGCTCGAGCCGCGCCGCGGACTCGGCTCGATGTCGGCGCGCGTGCCTGGCACGACCGAGGTCGTCGGCGGCGTGCGCCTCGCGTCGCACCACGTGACCGTGACCATCCAGCACGGCGTCGCGCACACCGAGATCGAGGAAGAATTCGCCAACGACACCGACCGCGTCCTCGAGGGGCGCGCGCTGCTGCCGGTGCCAGCGAGCGCGGCGCTCGCGCGGCTGGCGCTCTGGGTCGGCGGGACGCTCGTCGAGGGCGAGGTGGTCGAGCGGCGCCGCGCGTCGAGGATCTTCCGCGGCATCGTCGATGACACCGTGCGCCCGCGTGATCCGGCGCTGCTCGACGTCGTGTCGGGCGGTGAGCTGTCGCTGAGGGTCTTCCCGCTGCCTGCGCGCGGAGCTCGAAGGCTCGTGTTCGCCTATGACGAGGTGCTGCGCGCTCGACGAGGCGCGACGAGGTACGTGCTCCCGCTGTCGCGGGGCGCGGCGCGCGCGACGCCGGTCGACTCGCTCCGGGTCACCGTGAACGGCAAGGTGTGGGTCGACTCGCGTGGCGCCTTGCCGACCGAGGACCTCGTCTTCTCGCTCGACGAGCCGCCGCCCACGCTGACCGTCGCGACCGACGCCCGCGGAGCGCGGACGGTCCTCGCGCGCTCGAGCGCGCCGCCGTCACCCGAGACCCTGGGCTCGCGAGACGTCGTGCTCGCCCTCGACACGTCGGAGGGGCAGACGGGCGCCTCGCTGACGGCGCAGCTCCACGTCGCCGCCGCGGTGCTCGAAGGGCTGGGGCCCGATGAGTCTTTCGCGCTGCTCGCGTGCGACACGGCGTGCGCGGGCTATCCGCGCGAGGGCCTCGCCAGCGGATCGCGGGCGTCGATCGAGGAGGCGCGCGCCTTCCTCGCGAGCCTGCGCCCGACAGGACCATCCGACCCAGCGGGCGCGCTGCTCACCGCGGTCCGCCGCCTCGGGCCCGCGAGGAGCGGCCAGGTGGTGTGGATGTCCGACGGGGTCGCGACCGCGGGTGAGCTGTCCGTCGCCGCGCAGCTCGACCACGTGGGGCGCGAGGCCGCGCGCGCCGACGTGCGCGTGCTCGGCGTCGGACGCGTGGTCGATCATGCGTCGCTCGAGGCGCTCGCAGAGGGCCTGGGCGCGACCTACGATCCTGTCTCGGATGGCTCGCCGCTGTCCGCGCGGGTGCGTGAGCTCGCGCTGGCGACGCGCGCGCCGAAGGTGTCGGCCGCGACGGCGCCGCTGCCGCGCGGGGTGTCGGACGCCGAGCCCTCGCGGAGCCGGATGGTGCGCGCGGGGGAAGAGATCGTCACGCTGGCGCTCTCGAAGGATCCCGTGGACGGCGCGGTCGCGACGGGCGCGCCGCTCGCGAGGTTGTGGGCGCGCGAGCGCGTCGCGTCGCTCGAGGCGCGAGGCGCAGAGGCGGACGCCGAGCTGGTCACGCTGGCGGTGTCGCATCACCTCCTGTCACGCGCGACGTCGCTGCTCGTGCTCGAGAACGACCGAATGTTCGCTGAATTCGGCGTCGCTCGCACCCGTCCGCCCACGGCCGTCCCCGTCGAAGCCGCGCCGCCGCTCGAGCCGTCGCGGCCGCCGGGCGCGCGCGCCCCGAGCGCGCCTCGCTTGCGGATGGGCGCCTCCGGCGTCAGCGGGCGGGTGGCCCCGGAGATCTTCCAGCGCGTCGTGCGCCAGAGCTTCGGCAAGCTCCGCGCCTGCTACGAGACCGCGCTGCGGCGCCGCCCGACGCTGGCGGGGCGTGTCAGCACGCGCTTCATGGTCGGCGGAGATGGCGCCGTCGTGTCGACCGCGGACGCGGGCTCCGAGATCGACGATCCCGAGATGCTCGCGTGTGTCCGCGCGGCCTTCGCCGCGATGACGTTCCCCTCTCCCGGCGGCGAGCGCGTCACGGTCGTGTACCCCATCACGTTCGCGCCCGCGGCGGACGACGGCGCGCGACCCGAGGCCGCCCAGCGCGCACCGACGCGCACGCCTCGGCGTGACCACGCGGCGCTCGACGATCGGCCGCCGCGCAACTCGTCGCTCGACCCGCCCGCGCCCGAAGACCCTGGCGCCGAGCTCGCGCGGGCGTCTCATCGTGCCGGAGACGAGCGCTGGCGTGAGCTCGCCGCGCCCCGTCTGGACACGCTGGCCCGCGCCGTCGAGCGCGATCCCGCGCGTCGCCGCGCCCACCTCGACCTCGTCCGCGCCGCCCTGGCGAGCGGTCGGTTCGAGCTCGCGCGCGAGGCCGCGTCGCGCCACGTCGGGCGCGATCCATAGCTCCCCCAGGCGCGCGAGGCGCTGGCCGAGGCGCTGGCGGCGCTCGGTCGCGGGGTCGAGGCGTCGCGCGCGACGGCGATGGCGGCATCGCTCGATCGTCGGTCGTCAGCGCGCCAGCTGAACGCCGCGCGCGCCGCGCTGACGCTGGGAGATCCCACGCGGGCCTGCGCCCACCTCCGCGCGCTCGGTGATCTGCTCCCCGCCGAGTTCGGCGCGCGCGCCGGGACGTGTCGCGCCGACGGCCTCGCCGCGGTCCCCGCGCCGAAGGGAGGGTTCACGGTGACGTGGACCTGTGACGGACCCTGCGCGGGCGCCGCGCTGCTCACGCCGCACGGGCGGGTGCTGTCGCCGTGGACCTCGGGAGGCGACGGCGGGCGCACGCTGACCGCACAGCTCGCCGCGGGCACCTACCGCGTGGTAGCGCTCGACGCGCGCCCGCTGTCGCTCGAGGTGCGCGCGCTCGGCGCGGTGCTTCGCGTGGCGCACGCGGGAGGCGCGGCGACGCTCACGGCGAGCGAGGTCTGGCTCCCGCCGCGACGGGCAGCGCGCTGGTGAGCGCCATCGACGACGGCGTGCTCGCCGTCGAGATCCCCAAGCACGCGAGGACGGTGCTCGACGCCTCCGTCGACCGTGGGTTGCTCTGCCGCGGGCGCGGCTGCGCCGTGCGCGCTGTCCAGAGTCGTTGACGGTGGGCGCAGCAGGGCTTGAACCTGCGACTTCGACCGTGTGAAGGTCGCACTCTACCACTGAGTTATGCGCCCTGAGGGGGAGTCGCCCTTTTACCAGCCTCGCCGCCGTCGTCAACGGGTTTCGGGCTCGCGGCGGTGAGCGGCGAGCGACCGAGCAGGCGCGCCGCGCCCACGGCCAGCCCGAGCCAGACCGGGACAAGCAGCGCGAGCGCCCTCGCGTTGGACTGGTCGAAGACCGGCACCACCTTCACCAGCACACCGAGCACCGCGACGGCCGCGATCGCGGCGGACACCTTCGCGAAGCGCTCCTCTGTCGAGGGCCTGCCGCGCGCGATCTTGACGCCGAGGCCGACGAGCCAGAGCGCGAGCGGCGCGCACACGAAGAGGTTCTCGTTCGCGTATGCGACGCGGTGATCGGTCGCCACCCAGAACATCACGAAGATGCTGCCCAGCACGCCCGCGATCAGCCCGAGCGTCGCCGCCAGCGCGCCGAGCGCTCGACGCGCGCCCCTCGACGTTTGCGCGGGCTTCCCGAGCGCCGCGAGCGCGCCGCCGAGCAGCGCGCCGATCGCGAGCATCGCGGCCACCCGTGACGGTGGAGCGCTCAGCGGCTCGGCGCGGCCCGGCGCCGAGAGCAGGCGGCGCTCGAGCTTCACGAGCGGCGTCGTCGTGCCGTCAGGGCGCTCGAGCGTCGCCTTGCGCAGCGTCTCCTGGAGCTTCTGCGGGAGGAACATCTCCTCCCAGACAGAGGTCTTCTTGTCGATGAAGTCGCCCATCGCGAGATCGAGCCCGAACCCGACCAGATAGTCGTCGGCGGTCAGGCGGCGGGTGTGATCGCGCCACGTCATGCTCGCGGGCCCCGTCGACGCCGCGCGCAGCCGCCCGCGCGTGACCGTGTCGACCGCGTCGCGAACGCGCGTCGAGCAGTTGTCCTCGTAGTAGTCGTACTTGTAGTAGCGGAGCACGGGATCGGCCTCTTGCTTGGCGAGGGCCCGCGCGATCTCGAGGCGCTGCTCGGGCGACAGGTCGAGCACCTGCTCGTCGACCGTGCGGTTCTCTCGCTTGTAGAGGGCGAGCGTGCCGCGCAGCGACTGCTCCGACAGCCAGTACCTGAGCTTGCCCTTCAAGAAGTTGGGGATGAGCGTCCACGACTCGAACGCGAACGTGCCGAAGTTGTAGACGCGATCGACGTGGCGGCGATCGTCGTGGACCAGGATCGCGTTGTGTCCGAACTTGAAGAACGGGTGGTCGCCCGGACCGAACGTCAGCACCGACACGGTCAGCTCGTCGCCGGGCTCTGCGCGCGCCACCGCCGGGGCGAGCAGGATGAACACGAGCGAGGCGAGCAGCGCCAGCGTGCGGGGCATCGAGGGGCCTCTGCGCGCGGTCACGACAGCGAGAGCGCGCCCATCGCGCGATCGACCTCGTCGGCGTCGACGCCGAGCGACGTCACGTAGAGGTCGAGCAGCCCCTGGTGCGTCGCGGTCGGCGCGCCGCCGAAGCACGCGACGACGCCCGCGAGCGCGACCACCGTCGGGCGCACCGGCTGCGGGAGCGGCGACGCCATCTTCGAGATCTCGTCGCCCAGGCCGGTCTGCGGCAGCTCGCGCAGCCTCTCGAGCGACCGGGTGAGCAGCTCGCCTCGCTCCTCGTCGCTCAGCGACGAGATGCCCGGGATGTCCCCGAGCAGCGTCACGAACGCGCTGACGTGGCCCTCGGAGTCGCCCTCGGAGAACAGCATGAGGACGAGCAGCTCGACGATCGCCGCGCGCCCCGCGTCGCCCAGCCGCGACAGCTGCGCCGCCTCGTGCGGCATCGTGGAGAAGATGGACATCGAGCGGCCTCATACCGCGAGCAGACTGCGCTCGCCACGCCCTGGAGGCGGCGCTATGCGAGCGGGGCATGTCCGCCCCCGAATCCTTCGCCGATGACGCTCGCGAACCCGCCGGCGACGACGCGCTGCGAGCGCTGATCTCCCGGTGCGCGGCGCGCGCGGTCGCGTCGGGCGGCGAGGCGGTCGTCGCCGCGCTCACAGCGAGGGGCCCCGAGCTCACGCGCGCGTGCGAACAGGCAGACGATCCCGCCGACGTGCTGGCCGCGGGGCTCGGCCTCGTGATGCTCGAGTGCGCGGGAGGCGTGGCCGACGTCTCGTCGGTCGGGGCGGCCATAGCCCGCGTCGCCGAGCGCGCCTCGACCGCCCAGCGAACGCGCCTGTCGATGCTCGCCGCGGCGTCCGGCGCGTTCGAGGTCGCGGCGTCGCTCGCGACCGACACCGCGCCGATCGACGAGCCCCTCGCCGAGCTCGCGTGGTGCGTCACGAGCGGCCCGCTCGACGGCCTCGCCGTCCCGTGGCGGCTGTTCACCGAGTCCCGCCCGGCTCCGCTCGAGCTCGTGCTCGCCGCCGCGGCCGGTCAGCGCCGCGTCCACCTCTTGAGCGTCGACCGGGCGACGACGCTCGACGCGCTCTCCCGAGACCTCCGGCGTTGAAGAGCAGCTGGCGCGTGCCGTCCTCGCCGCCGCGAGCTAGGCTCTCTGGCCCGGCTCCGTGAACGATCTCGACTCTGACTCCGAGCAGCTCTCGCTGCCGCTCCCGGACATCCTCCCGACGGTCGAGGCGTGGTCCATCCCGCTCGAGCGGCGAGTTTTCGTCAACCGCGGCCTGCGCCTCGCCGACGTCGACTGGATCGGCTTCGACATGGACTACACGCTCGCGATCTACGACCAGAAGGAGATGGATCTGCTGCAGATCCAGGCGACCCTCCCCAGGTTGGTCGCCCGCGGGTACCCCGCGCTCCTGCTCGAGCTCGACTACGATTTCAGGTTCCCCATCCGCGGGCTGATGGTCGACAAGAAGCTCGGCAACGTCCTGAAGATGGACCGCTACAAGGTCGTCCAGAAGGCGTGGCACGGCCTCACGCGGCTCGACAAGGAGCAGGTCCGCGAGACCTACTACTCGACCAAGCTCCGCCTCCTGCCCGCGCGGTACCACTGGGTCGACACGCTGTACGCGCTCGCCGAGGTCACGATGTACTCGACCATCGTCGACGCGATGGAGCGCCGCGGGCTCGCGCTCGATCCGACGCGCCTCTTCACCGACATCCGCGAGTCGATAGACGAGGCGCACCGCGACGGCACGATCCTCGACGCGGTCGCGGGAGACCTCCCGCGCTATGTCGCGCGCGACCCCGAGCTGGCGACCGCGCTCCACAAGTGGCGCTCGGCCGGCAAGCGGCTCTTTCTGCTCACCAACAGCCGCGGCTCGTACACCGAGAAGGTGATGTCGTACTTGCTCGACGGCGCGATGGCCGAGTACCCGTCGTGGCGCCACTTCTTCGACGTCGTGGTCGTCGCGGCGGGCAAGCCGGCGTTCTTCCAGGAGCGACACCCGATGTGGGAGCGCGACGCGGCGGGCGAGGCGCGACCGGCGGCGCTGCACGTCGAGCGCGGGAAGGTCTTCGAGGGGGGCAACCTCGCCGACCTCGAGCGGCTGCTCGACACGAGCGGCGACCGTGTCTTGTACGTCGGTGATCACATCTATGGCGACATCCTCCGCAGCAAGAAGGAGTCGGCGTGGCGCACCGCCATGATCATCCAGGAGATGGTCGACGAGACGCGCGCGCTCTCGGCCTCCCGCGGCGACATCGCGCGCGTGACCGAGCTCGAGCAGCTGCGAGAGCAAGCCGAGGAAGAGCTGCGGTTCCTGCAGTCGCGCTTCAAGGAGCTGACCCGACAGATAGACGCCCTGCGCGCGGGCAAGGTCGGCATGGTGGCGGCCGCGGTGCTCGACGCCGAGCGCGCCCGCGTGAAGCGCAGGCTCGAGCGCGTGCGCGGCGTGCTGCGCCAGACCGAGGCCGAGGTCTCCCGCCTCGAGACGGCGCTCGATCTTCGGTTTCATCGGTGCTGGGGCTCGCTGATGAAAGAGGCGGTCGAGCTCTCATCATTTGGCAGTCAGGTCGAGGAGTACGCCTGCGTGTACACCTCGCGCGTGTCGAACTTCGGGCTCTACTCGCCGCTCCATCACTTTCGAAGCCCGCGCGACACCATGCCCCATGAACTCTAGGGCGGCGTGGCTCGTCGCGGCCGCGGGCGCGTGGCTCGCGGCGTCCGCGCCCTCCGCCACCGCGAGCGCGGCGGGTTGCCCGAGCGGCATGGTCAAGGTGAAGGACTTCTGCATCGATCAGTACGAGGCCTCGCTCGTCGAGCTGGGCCACGGCAAGGAGCGCCCGCACGCCCACTTCCTCCCCGTCGGCGACGCGCGCGTGCGCGCCGTCAGCAAGCGCGGCGTGTTCCCGCAAGGGTACATCTCGCGAAACGAGGCCGAGGCCGCCTGCAGAGAGTCGAAGAAGCGTCTCTGCACCGACGACGAGTGGCTGACCGCCTGCCGCGGCAAGCACCCGACCAAATTCCCCTACGGAGACGAGCACAAGGACGGGTACTGCAACGACAAGGGGGTGTCGCCGCTCAACAAACTGTTTCCTGACAAAGTCGACGGTGAGAAATATGGCGCCTCGACGATGAACGATCCGCGCCTGAACCAGGTCGCGGGCGGCCTCGGCAAGACGGGCGGCTTCGGCAAGTGCCGCAACGCTTGGAGGATCCACGACATGGTCGGCAACCTGCACGAGTGGACCGCCGATCCCGGCGGCACGTTCCGCGGCGGCTACTACCTCGACACGACCATCAACGGCGAGGGTTGCGACTACAAGACCACGGCGCACAACGCGACGTACCACGACTACTCGACTGGCTTTCGATGCTGCAAGTGAGCGCGCGGTGACAGCGGATTCGTCCGCCGCACCTCGAAGAAGGCGACCCAGGGAACCACGCGCCCCGGCGCCCTGTCGCACCGGGCATGCACACGCTCCGTCGCGTCGCCTGCTGGGCGTCGCTGCTCGCTGGTCTGTCGCTCACGTCGGGCTGCGCGGCGTCGCTCGGTCGCGCGAGGTCGCCCGAGCATGGTGGCGTCGTCCCGCTGACCCGCGTGAGGCTGTACGAGGTCGGCGTCGGCTTCTTCGAGCGGCGCGGCGAGGCGCGCGGCACGTCGCTGCCGGTCCCCGCGAGCCACCTCGACGACGCGCTGAAGACGCTCGTGCTGCTCGGCGCGGACGGCGCGCCGGTGCGGGGCGTGTCGTTCCCGAGCCGCGTCAGCGGGGCGCGTGCGCGGGCGCGGATGGGCCTGCCGACCGGCACGGAGCCGCTGCGCTACCGCGATCTGCTGGCGTCGCTGAGGGGCGAGCGAGTGCGCTTCACGACCCCGAGAGAGACCAGGATCGGCACGCTCGTGGACGTCGTCGACGAGCAGGCGCCGCGGGCGGCGAAGGGCGAGGCGAGCGACGCGAAGGACGCGAAGCCTTCGGGGGTCGACGTCACGTGGGTCTCGTTCGTCGGTGAGGCAGGCGAGCTGTCGCGCGAGCGGCTCGACGAGCTGGTCGAGGTGCGGCCGCTCGATCCCGCGTTCGCGTCGCGGCTCGGGGCGGCGCTGTCGTCGCTGTCGCCGCGCCACGCGCTCTTGCGAAGGGATCTGTCCGTGCTCGGAGACGGCGACGGGCCGGTGGCGTTCGGCTACGTCGCCGAGGCGCCGGTGTGGCGCGCCTCGTACAGGATCGTGCTCGATGAGTCGGCGCACGCGGCGACCCTCCAGGGGTGGGCGCTCGTACACAACGACACCGACGAAGACTGGCGAGAGGTGCGCCTCGAGCTCGCGAGCGGTCGCCCCGACAGCTTCTTGTTCCCGCTCGCCGCGCCCCGCTACCGCCACCGTGACGTCCTCGGCCCCGACGCCGGCCTCTCGACGCTGCCGCAGCTCGGCGACACCACGGCCGACGCGCTGTGGGGTGAGCTCGGCGCGGCCACGGCGGTCGGTGGTCAGGGCTACGGCTCCGGCTACGGGGCGTCGCACGTGTCCCGCGCGCCGTCGGTCAGGATGGGCGCGACCTCGGTCGCCGACGGGACCCGCGTCGGCGCGAGCGAGCTCCTGACAGTCGGCAACCTGCGCGAGGTCGCGAAGGCATCGACCGAGGAGGTGCTCGCCCAATCGGTGTTCAAGCCGGAGGGCACGTTCTCGCTCGCCGCGCAGCGCTCGCTGCTCGTGCCGATCGTGTCCCGCAGCATCACCGCCGAGCCGCTCGTGTCCTTCGCCGCGGAGGGGCAGCAGGGGCGCACGGCGATCCGCCTGACGAACTCGCTCGCGTCGGCGCTGCCCGCTGGCACGCTCGCGGTGTTCGGCGGCGGCGGGCTGCTGGGCGAGGCGCTGCTCGAGCGGCTCCCCGCTGGAGAGTCGCGCATGGTGACGCTCGGTGACGAGGTCGACGTCGAGGTGCGAGGCGTCGGCGGCGACCTCCACGAGGACACGAAGAGGGTCGTGTTCCACCCGGGCGCTGGCCTCTCCGAGCACTTCCTGCGCACGAGCCATCGTCGGGTCGAGGTCGAGAACCGCGGGTCCACCGAGCGCGCCGCGTGGCTCGCGCTCGGCGTCGCTGACAACGCGACGGTCGACGGCGCCGACAGGGTCGTCGCGGACGCGACGGTGGCCTCGGCCCACGCGGTGCTCGTCGCGCCGCCGCGATCGAAGCGGACCCGCACGCTGACGATCGTCGAAGGTCTCAGCCGCACGACCGCGCTCCGCGGGCTCGACGAGGGGCGGGTGCGCGAGCTCTCGAAGCGCGCTGGGCTCTCGCCGAGCGCACAGGGAGCGCTGACCGACGCGGCGGCCGCGCTGTCCGACGAGGCGAAGCTGCGCCAGGAGGCGTCGCGGGCGGAGGCCGACCGCGCGCGCGCCGACGAAGATCTCGCGCGACTGCGCCAGCACCTCACCGCGATCGGCGACAAGTCGGGGGCGGCCGCGCCCTTGATCAAGAAGGTGCTCGAGGCGGAGGCGAGGCTCGAGGACGCCGCGACGCGCGCGCGCAAGCAACAGCGAGACGCCGACGCCGCCCGCGAGCGCGCGTGGAGCTCGCTGGCGAAGCTCCGGTAGCGGCCGAGCGTGCGCCGCGAGGTCTGCGCCGAGCTCGAGTCGGCGAACAGGCCCGCCTACCGCTTCATCACCTTCACGCCGACGACGCTGGGGACGATGGCGCTCGGGTGGTGACGCCTCACGCCACGACCAGGCCGCCGTCGCTGATCTTCGCGCCGCAGGTGCCACACTCTTCGGGGACGTGATCCTTGTGATAGGTCTCGCCGCAAGTCGGGCAGAGGCGCGCGTCCTCTTCGTAGGTGATCGGCGCGCCGCTCTCCTTGCACCTGCGCCCCGCGATCTGGGGCGGCGGCACCTCGGCGAGCTCGCCCTGGTCGGAGCTCGCCTCGGTGAGCGCGCGCTGCTCGGCCTCGCCGAGCTTCACGACCTCCTCGACGCGCCTCAGCGCCTCCTTGACGATCCAGCCCGCGGCCGCCGGCTGCTCCTCGACGCGTAGCTTGATCTCGCCGCCCTTCGCCTGGACTGTCAGCAGGCCGTCGGCGAGCGAGATCTTCTTCACGTCGCACCAGTAGATGCGGCGCGCGGCGCCCGCCGCGTCCAGCTCGGCCACGCCGCCGTCGCCGACGCCCACCTCGCGCGCGGTCTCGGGGAACGTCAGCACGAGCGCCGCCAGGATCAGCGCGCCCGCGCCGAGGATGTACGAGCCGTTGGCCATCGGGCCGTCGGCGCTCGCGATGAGCTGCTGGCGGAACTGCGCGTAGACTCCCGCGCCGAGCACCGCCGCGCCGAGCCCGCCCACGCCGAGGAAGAGCTTGCGACGGCCCGTCATCACCGGCTTGAACCAGCGCTCCTCGCGCACGGCGGCGGCCTTCTTCTTCTTCTTCTTCTTCTTCGCCTCGGGCTCGCTCATCGTGGTGCTCGCCCGTCTATCACGGCGCTGGTGTCCCGCGTGTCGCGAACTTTCCCGCGGCGCGCCCGTGGTAGGCGTCGTCGCTGCGACATGGACGACTCCGAGAAGCGGCTGCCGAGGTTCCTCGAGGCCCTGGGTCTCTTGCAGTTTCGCCGCCCGTGGCTGCTGATCGCGGTCGCGCTCGTGTCGCTGCTGCCCGCCTCATGGGCCGCCAGCGGGCTCACCTACAAAGAAGATTTCGCCGAGCTCCTGCCCGACAACAAGCCGAGCGTGATCGAGGCCCGCCGCGTCGCGACCCACCTCGCCGGCGATCGCACGCTGTCGGTCGTCGCGACCACGAAGGCGCCCAACGAGAAGGCGCTCCGAGCCTTCGTCGACGCGCTCGTGCCGCGGCTCGCCGCGCTCGGCCCCGAGTGGGTCGGGCGGGTCGACTCGGGCGTCACGGCGAGCAAGCAATTCTTCGAGGACCAGAAGCTCCTCTACGCGAAGACCGAGGATCTCCAGAAGGCCCACGACGAGATCCTCGAGCGCTACGACTACGAGGTCGCGAAGGCGCAAGGACAGCTGCTCGACGACTCCGACCCGCCGCCGCCGATCACGGCCGAGTCGATCAAGCGGCGCCTGCGCGGCGACAAGGATCCGGGCGCGGGCGAGCCCAAGGACGGAGAGAAGAAGCCCGCGGACGAACAGTACCCCGGCGGCTACTACCAGAACAAAGAGGGCACGCTCATCGCGGTGCTCGTGCGCACCCACGTCTCCGGCACGAAGGCCACCGAGGAGCTGAAGCGCAAGGTCGCCGAGGCGGTCGCGGCCACGAACCCCGCGAGCTTCGCGCCCGATCTCGAGGTCAACTACACCGGCGGCGTCATCACCGGCGCCGAGGAGTACAACGCGATCATCCGTGATCTCTCCGAGGTCGGCGCGGCGGGCGTGATCGGCGTCTTGCTCAGCGTGTTCCTGTTCTTCCTGCGCGTGCGCGTCGTCTTCACGATGGGCGCGACGCTGCTGATCGGCCTGTTGTGGACCTTCGGCCTGACGCGCTTCACGATCGGCTACCTCAACAGCGCGACCGG
>CAUJFL010000384.1 GCA_963169165.1 Myxococcota bacterium
GCTCGCGGTCGAGTGCTTCGGGCGGGCGCTCGAGCACGCAGCCCGTGAAGATCGGAGCGGGCTGCTCGCCGAGCTGGCGACGGCGCTCGAGGCCGCTGGAGACCGGGCCGGGGCGCGCCTCCGGTGGCTCCAGCTGCTCGAACGCGAGCCCACCCATCCGGCGGCGCTCGACGCGATCGAGAGGATCGCGCTGCAAGAGGGCGATCACACCACGCTCGCCGCGCTGATGGCCGCGCGCATCGCAGCGGGCGGCAGCGTCGACGAGCTGCGGGTGCTGCGCCTGCGGCGCGCCGCGCTCCTCGAGCAGCGCCTCGGCCGCCTCGACGAGGCGCGTGAGGAGCTGCTCCGGCTCTGCGAGAGCGAGGACGCGGCCGCGCTCCGATACCTCGCCGATCTCGAGGAGCGACGGGGTGACCACGCGGCCGCCGCGAAGGCGTGGGCGCGCGCGAGCGCGCTGGCGACCGATCCCCGAGAGCGCAACGATCTCACCATGCGCTCGGCCCAGGCGGCGCTGCGCGCGGGTGACACGGCGAGCGCCCGGGACGCCGTTCAGGCTGCGCTCGGCACGTCGCGCTCCGAGAAGCTGCTCGAGCTCCGAGTCGAGATAGAGCGAGCCTCGGCAGATCCCCGGCTGCTGGGCGAAGCGCTCGACGAGCTGGCGGTGGCGTCGCTCGCGGCGCCCGAACGGCGGGCCGAGCTGCTGGTGGACGCCGCGAGGACCGCGCTCAGGGCAGGGGACGAGCCGACCGCGCTCGAGCGAGCCCAGCGCGCCGCGCGCATCGCTCCGCTCTCCACCGACGCGCAGCTCCTCGCGCGCTCTCTCGAGTACCGCGCGCGCGGCGCGGGGGCGCCGCCAGAGGCGACGCAGACGATCGAGGAGCTGCACCGGCTCACGAGCGTCGATCTCGAGCGCGCTCCCCTTCACGCGTTCCTGTTGGCCGAGGCGCTCGACGCGGTCCAGGGCGGCAACTCCGGCATGAGAGAGCTCAGCGCGCGTCACGCAGAGCTCGGTGACCGTCCGCTGCTCTGCCTCGGGCTCGCCGAGCGATTGCTGCGCCAGGGGCAGTTCTCGGCGGCGCTGCCGCTCTTCGACGGCGCGCTCCGCGGTGATCTCCTCGGGCTCCGTCGACGCGGCGCGGTCGCGCTGTCGGCCGCCGACGCCGCGTACCGCGCCGACGATCTCGCGCTCGCGGAGCGCTACCTCACCGAGGCCGCCCACGATCCGTCGACGGCGAACGTGGCGCGTCAACGGCTGACGGCGCTCGCGACGGTCATCGAGGATCGGGGCCATGAGCTCGTCGTCGACGAGCGCCAGGTGCTGCGCGAGCTCGTCGCGCGCGCGGTCGGCCACGATCGCGCGCGTGCGCTCTCGAAGCTCGCCCGCCTGCTCGCGCAGAACCCGGGCGAGCGCCCAGAGGCCGACCGGCTGCTGACCGAGGCGATCGCGGCGGCCGACCTCGATCCGTCGCTGACGATCGACCTCGAGGCGCAGCGCGGCGAGCTCCGCGGCGTGCCGGCGCGCGCGAGCACGCCGCCCCGCGCGAGCACCCCGCCTCGAGCCGCCGAACCTCGCGCGTCGACGACTCGACCTGTCGCGCCTGCCTTCCCCGAGCTGCGAACGGGAGGCGGCGCGAGCTCGTCGCCCGCGATGGTGGCCGCGTCGCCGGCGAGCCTCCCTCCGGCGACCTCGAGCGCGCCTCCCACGGTGGTGACGGGTCCCCCATCGGCGCCGCCCGTGACGGCGCCCCCGCCGCCCGCCTATCCGCCGCTCGAGGCGCAGACCTCGCCGAGCGTCCACCCGACCGTCGCGCCGCCTCGCCTGGGTCTTCGCGCGCTGCGCGACGCCGCGCTGGCCGATCGCCACGCGCAGCGCGTGAAGGCGATCGACCACGTGATCGCGTGCTGCACCGCCGGCGCGACCGTGCCGGAGGCGCCGCCGATCGCGCTGCAGTCCGAGCAGTCCGAGCTGGTGCTGCGCCTGATCTCGCGCGGGGCGTCCACGCCGCTCGGCGAGGCGCTGTCGCTGGTGTGGGAGAGCGCGTCCCACCTCTTCCGCCGCGACGCGGGCGCGTACGGGGTGACCGGGCTCGATCGTATCGCGTTCGGCGCGGCGACGCCCGCGAGCCGGGTGTACTCGGCGGGGGCGCGCTTGCTCGGCGCAGCGCGGACGCCGCTCTTCCAGCGCCGAGCGGCGGCCGCCGTGCACGCGGAGGTCGCCCTCCTGTCGCCGCCGGCCGTGATCCTCACGGGCGATCCGCGCCAGGAGTCGCCCGAGCTCGCGTACCGAGTCGGTGCGGCGCTCGTCGCGGCGAGCCCCGAGCGGGCGCTGCTGTTCGCGTTGCCGGTCGAGCATCAAGAGCGCCTCGTCGCCGCGCTCGCCTTCGCCTTCGGGCCTCCCGCGCGCGAGGGGCGGCCGACACCCACTGTCGCGGTGCTGGCCGAGTCGCTCTGGCAGGCGCTGCCGGCGCGAGCGCAGCGGCGCCTCCGCGAGCTGTCCCAGGAGTCGCTGTCGCTCGAGCAGGCGAGGGCGTCTGCGCGCCTCGCGGCGCGACGCGCGGGGCTCTTCCTGTCGGGCAACCTGCTGGTCGCCTGGAGAGAGCTAGCGTCCGAGCTGAAGCTCCACGCGTCCGATCTGCGCGACGAGGCGGAGCTCGAGCGCGCCACCGCCGCGCACCCCGAGCTCGCCGATCTCGTGCAGCTCGCGACCAGCGCAGAGTTCGCGGACTGCCGGTGGGCCGACGGCCGGAGCCGCCGACCCTCCGGGACGTTTCGCGCCAGCTGACTTGCGGCGCGCCTTGCCGTTTGCCCCGGCGTGCCTCGCAACGTACGCTCCGCGCGCCTTGCGCAGGGGGATCGTCCGCCGCGTCACCACGGCCGCCCTGGCCGTCGCTCTCGGGGGGTGTCTCGTCACCTCGACGCAAGAGTTCGCCGAGCCGGCGCCGACGCCGCCATACCTGAGCGCGGGCGACGCGTCGCCGCCGCTCGGGCGCCTCGTCGTCGTCCGCGATCCGCGCCGCCCGATCACGTTCTCGACCGTCGTCCAGTCCGAGGACGGGGGGCGCGAGATCGAGGCCCACCTCGTGGCCGACGACGTCGCCGCGGTGCCGCCGAACATCCTCGCGGTCGCGTTCGCTCCGGCGGGGCGCCTCAACCAGCGCGGGCGCCAGCTGTCGGTCACCTGGAACCCCCTCGCGCCGTCGCCCACGCTCGGCACCCGGCTCGAGCGCGGCTGCCACCCCATCACGCTGCTCGCGTCCCACGGGTTCAACTACGGAAGCAACCGCCCGGTCAGCGCCGACGATCAGGGGTTCATCGTCTGGTGGATGCTGGTCGGCGATCGGTCCGATCCCACGTTCGTCGACACGGTGCTCGCGACCGGCGGCTGCCCGACGGAGGCGCGATGAGGCGTGCGTGGCTCGTCGGCGCGCTCGCGCTCTCGGCTGCCTGCGAGCCGCCCGACGCGTCGGTCAGCACGCTGACGGGCGCGCGCAACGTCTGCGACCGAGACGCGGCGTGCGGCGCAGACGCGACGTGCCTCGACCGCGTCTGCCTCTCGCTGCCGCCGCTCGCCCTCGATGATCTCGTCGCGGTCGTCACGCCGACGCCGCTCTCTGGCTTCCCGGCGCGACCGCTGCTCGTCCCGCTCGAGCCCATCGGCAGCCAGCGCACCTTCTACGAAGGGCGCGACGACAACGGCGCGCCGCGCTGGCTGAAGCTCCCCGCGCTGACCGAGACGCGCTTTCGCGTCACGCTCTCCGACGAGTACCTCGCGGAGCGCCCGGGCTGCGCGCCCGACGTCCCCGCCGAGATCACGCTGATCCCCGCCGCGGCGCTGTCCGCCGGGCTCCCGGTCTCGGAGCTGGTGGGCGCCGCGCGCGACGCCGAGGGCAGGGTGAGCCTGCTCGCGCAGCGCGGGACGTATGACGTCTACGTGCGTGGGCTCTCGAACGATCCTTCGTGTCCAGCCCCGCCGTTCTTGCTGCGCGGCTTCGTCGACCAGGTCAACGTGCGCTTGCCCGCTCCCGACCGGCTCACCGCCACGCTGAAGGCCCCGCCCGGCGTCAGCTTCGCCGGGTTCGCCGTCGAGGTGATCGACGGCGGCACCTCGCGACGCCTCTCCGCGCCGTCGACCGTCGGTCCCGCTGGAGAGATAGATTTGTTGTTCTTTCGTCCGGCGCAGATCGACGCCTCGGCGGCGCCGGGTCCGCCGTACTGGCTGCGTGTCTCGCCGTCGGCGGGCCGGGTAGCGCCCACGTTCGCGTGGGACGCGACGCTGCTCGCGCCGGGCGCTCTGCTCGAGCTCGACGCGCTGAGCCTGAGGACGGTCGAGGTGAAGGCGACGCTCGAGCGCGGCGCGTCGGCCGAGCGTGTGCGCGGCCGCGTGTACGCTTCATCGCTCCCCGAGCCAGGCACGACGACGGGGCTCTTCGGCATCCCGCCTGGCGTCCTCGCGGCGTTCGCGGTCGAGGTCCCCGCCACGACGGAGGGCTTCGAGCTGAAGGTGCCGCAGGGGGTCTACTCGCTCGTGGGCGCCGCGGGCGACGCGAGCTTGTCGCTCGGCGCGGCGCGGCTGGAGGCGCGGGTGCCGTCCGGTGACGACGTGCTCGAGGGCTCAGTGCTCTCGGCGCCTCCGCTCGCGCGGGTCGTCGTGCGCGTCACCTCTCCCATCGGCTCCGCGGCCGAGATCGTGGTCGAGGCGATCCCGCGCGCGCGCGCCAGGGGGCCGTTCGACGCCGTCTTCTCGCCCGCCTCGCCGGCGCCTCGCCCCGCGCAGGCGCTCGTGGACGCCGACGGCGCGGCCACGCTCTCGCTCGACCGCGGGACGTACGATCTCGTCGCCCGCTTCTCCACCCGCACGCAGTTCGCGCGCGCGCTCGCGCCCGACGTCATCGTGGCCGGGGACGCCGTGATCGATCTTCCGGTGCCGTTCCCGTTCGAGGCGCGCGGGCGCGTGCTGACGCCCGCAGGAGACACCTCCACGCCCGAAGAAGAGCTGCCCCCGCTCGCGGGTGGCTCGGTGCGCGTGTTCGGCCGCAAGAGCGGCGACGAGCGCTACCTCGAGCTGGCGTCCGGCGAGCTCGACGAGGCCGGGAGGTTCCGGCTGTTCTTGCCGTCGCGCGTCGGCCTCTGATCGGACACCCAGAAGACCGCCGCCGCGAAGACGAACTGCAGCGGCAGTCGAGCCCACGCGGCCCAGGCCGGCACGGTCACGCCGTCGAGGAGCGGGCGCGGGTGCACCGCCATCTCGACGTTGACCACGTACACCGAGGCGAGCAGGAGCAGCAGGCCGACCCCCGCCGCTCGGCGCGTCGGGAGCCAAAGCAAGCCCATCGCCCCCACGATCTCGAAGAAGCCGCTGACCAGCACGGCCGGTCGATGCAGGGGCAAGTAGGGCGGCATGATGTGCTCGAACAACGCCGAGTGCGTGAAATGCAGCACGCCGATCGACGCAAACATCAGCGCCAGGAGCGCGCGCGCCCAGGGCTTCGCGTGGGCCATCATGGTGGCCGAAGATACGAGCAGCGGCCCCTGCCGGATCGCACTACGAGCGGGCGGCGATGAACGATCGTGAGCTGCGCGCGCTGTCCGAGCGCCTCTCCATCGAGGGGGTGGAGCACGCGTGGGTCACGGTCGTGCGCACCTCGGGCAGCACGCCGCGCAAGGCGGGCGCGAAGATGCTCGTGAGCCGCGCGGCCTCGTTCGGCACGATCGGCGGCGGGCGCATCGAGCTCGAGCTGGTCGCTGAGGCGCGCGCCGCGCTCGCCGAGCGCTCGCCGAGGCTCGTCACGCGCCACCTGGGCCACGATCTCGCGATGTGTTGCGGAGGAGAGATGCAGAGCTTCATCGAGCCGGTCGCCTTCACCGAGGTCCTCGTGCTGGTCGGCGCGGGCCACATCCACCGCGCGCTCGCGCCGATCGCCGCCTCCCTCGGCTACGACGTCACGGTGGCCGACGATCTCGACGAGCTGCTCACCGACGCGCGCTTCGGTGAGGCGCGAAGGGCGCCGTCCTTCTCACCCCGCGAGTGGGGAGTGCGGCTCGACGAGCGCGCGCACGTGGTGGTCGCGACGCGTGACCACGCCGTCGACGAGGAGGTGCTGCTCGAGCTCGGGCGTCTCGAGGCCAAGCTCGCCTATGTTGGCGTGATCGGCAGCGTCGCGAAGCTCACGCGCTTCAAGAAGCGCCTCGACGCGCGCGGCGTCTCGACGGGGTTCATCGAGCGGCTCCGCGGCCCTGTCGGCGTCGACATAGGCGCCGAGACACCCGAGGAGATCGCCGTGGCGATCGCGGCCGAGCTGGTCGCAGAGAGGCGACGGCGATGATCACGGCGCGCGCCGTCACGCCGGCAGACCTGCCCGCGCTCGAGGCCCTCTTCGACGCCGCCGGGTGCGGCTGCTTCTGCAGGTACTGGCACTTCGAGGGCGACAAGAACGCGTGGCTCGCGCGCGGCGCGTTCGAGCCCGACCTCAACCGCGCCGAGCTGGCGAGGGCGATCGAGGGCGCGACGGACGAGGGCCGCGGCGTCGTCGCGCTCGACGTCGACACGATCGTCGGCTGGGCGAAGGTCGCGCCCTCGCGCTCGCTGACCAAGCTCTACGGCGAGCGCTACTACCGTCGGCTCGTGACGGCCGAGCGCGACGGCGTCTGGGCGATCGGGTGCTTCCTCGTCCACCCCTCGCGTCGTCGTCGCGGGGTCGTCGGCGCGCTGATCGACGGCGCCGCGCGGGTGGCGAGGGAGGCCGGCGCGCGCACGCTCGAGGCGTTCCCGAGGCGAGTCTCGTCGGAGGTCGCCGACGAAGAGCTCTGGCGCGGCTCGGTGGGCGCGCTCGAGGCGCGCGGCTTCGTCGCGGTGGAGGGCGACGAAGCCTATCCGGTGATGCGCCTCGCGCTGTCAGATCAGCGCCACTTCGAGTGAAAATCGCCGTCGCGGTCGACGCGCTTGTACGTGTGCGCGCCGAACAGGTCGCGCTGGGCCTGCACCAGGTTGACAGGCAGGTGCTCGGCGCGGACGGTGTCGTAGTAGCCGAGCGACGCGCCCATCGTCAGCACCGGCAGCCCCGCGCGCGCTGCCAGCGAGATCACGTTGCGCCAGCCCGCCTGGCGAGGTCCGAGCTCGGCGACGAAGCCGGGATCCAGCAGCAGATTCGCGAGCTTCGGGTCGCGCTGGTACGCCTCCTTGATGCGGGTGAGAAACTGCGCGCGGATGATGCAGCCGCCCTGCCAGATGCGCGCCAGCTCGGAGATCTGCACGCCCCAGCCGCGCTCGTCGCTGGCCTTCCCGATGAGGCCGAGCCCCTGCGCGTAGCTGCACGCCTTCGACGCATAGAGCGCCGCGCGCACGTCGGCGATGAGCTGCTTCTTGTCCTGCTTCGAGAGCCCCGTGGGCCCTGGCAACGCCTTGCTCGCGGTGACGCGGGCGGCCTTCGCGGACGACAGGACGCGCATCTCGACGCTGGTCGCGATGGTCGGGATCGCCACGCCGATCTCGGCGGCGTCCATCACCGTCCACTTGCCGGTGCCCTTCATCTGGCCCTGGTCGAGCACCTTGTCGAGCAGCTCGCCGGGGCCCTCGGGGTCCTGGGTCTTGAAGATGTCGCGGGTGATCTCGATGAGGAAGCTCGACAGCTCGCCCGCGTTCCACTCGGCGAAGGTGTCGTGCAGCTCCTGGTTGGAGAGACCACCGAGGTGCTTCAGCAGCCAGTAGGCCTCGGCGATCAGCTGCATGTCGCCGTACTCGATGCCGTTGTGCACCATCTTCACGTAGTGGCCAGCGCCGCCCGGGCCGATGTAGGTGACGCACGGGCCGTCGGCGACCTGCGCCGCGATCTTGGTGAAGACGGGGGCGAGCTCTTCGTAGGCGGCCTTGTCACCGCCGGGCATCATCGACGGGCCGTGGCGCGCGCCCTCCTCTCCGCCTGACACCCCCATCCCGAAGAACTTGATGTGCTTGTCGGCGAGCTCCTTCGCGCGCCGCTCGGTCTCGCGAAAGTACTCGTTGCCGCCGTCGACCAGGATGTCTCCCGGCTCGAGGTGCGGGAGCAGCCCGGCTATCCCCTTGTCGGTCACCGCCCCGGCCTTGATCAGCAGGATGATCCGCCGCGGGCGACGGAGCGAGCGGACGAACTCGCCGAGGTCCTTGAAGCCGGCCACGTTCTTGCCTGCGCTCTCGGCGACGAACTTGTCGACCGGCTCCGGCCAGGCGTCGTGGGCGGCCACGGAGAAGCCCTTCTCCTCCATGTTCCACGAGAGATTCTTTCCCATCACCCCCAGCCCCACCATGCCCATCGCGTATTCGGCCATCGTCTTCCTCCGAGTCGCGGGAGTAGACCACAGAGCGACGAGGGGCGCCGGTCAGAACAGCGGGAGCTGTCGTCCCGCGGGTCGCTCGAAGGTGCGGCGGTGCTCTCCCCGCGGCGCCGTGCTGAGGCCGAGGCGCGCGGCGGTCGCGTCGAACAGCGCACCGAGCGCGTCCGCGTGAGCGCCCTCTCCGCGCTGTCGCGCGCCGAACCTCGCGTCGTCGAGCCGACCGCCGTGCAGATCGCGCGTGCGTGAGAGCACGCGCTCGACCCTGAGCGGCAGCGCGGCGCGCGTGCGCTCGACGAACACCTCTCGGACCGAGCCCCCGAGCCGCAGCACGGTGCGCCCCGCCGACACGGCGCCGGCGTCCTTCGCGGCGCGCAAGATCGTCGGCACGTCGGGCTCGGAGAGGCCGGGGATGATCGGCGCGACCATGATGCGCGGCGCGAGCCCCGCCGCGGCGAGGCGCTCGAGCGTGCGGATGCGTCGACGGGGCGTGGCGACGAACGGCTCGACCGCGCGCGCGTGCGCCTCGTCCCACGTGCCGACGCTCACCGAGACGTGGACGTCGGCCACGCGCGACAGCGCGCCCAGCAGCTCGAGGTCTCGCTCGATGAGCGGCGACTTGGTGATGATCCCTACCGGGTTCTTGTAGGCGAGGCACACCTCGAGACAGGCGCGCGTGAGGCCGAGCGTCGCCTCGATCGGCGGGTAGGGATCGGTGACGCCGCTCATCACCACGGGCTCGCCGCGCCACGAGCGCGCGTCGAACGCCTCTCGCAACAGCTCGGGCGCGCGCCGCTTCACGACGATCTTGCGGTCGAAGTCGGTGCCGGCGCCGAGCCCCAGGTACTCGTGCGTCGCCCGCGCGTAGCAGTAGCTGCAGCCGTGCGTGCAGCCGCGGTACGCGTTGACCGAGTAGGTGAACGGCACGTCGGGGCTGTCGTTGCGTGAGAGGATCGTGCGGCTCTGGTCATCGATGAGCTCGAGCCCCTGCGGCGGCGGCCCGCTGTCCCAGTCGACGCCGGTCGAGGCGAAGCGGCCGAGCGGGTTGGACGTCGCGACGGGTCGCACGCTCGAACCCAAGCACAGAACATCCGTTCAGTCAACCGCGCCGGTCCATGCAGTAGGCTCCCCTGGGTGAACTCCGCGCTCCTCGCGAACCGCGCGCCATGGCCCGCGGAGGGCTCGTTCGCCGATGGGTTCGCGCCGGTCGCGGAGGTGTTCGCCGAGCACCTCGCGCGCGGCGAGGAGCTGGGCGCGGGGCTCGCGATCACCCGGCGCGGTGAGCGGGTGGTGGACCTCTGGGGCGGAGTCGCGGACGTGACGACCGCGACAGCTTGGACCGGCGACACCCGCGCCGTCGTGTTCTCCGTCACCAAGGGGTTCGTCGCGATGGCGCTCAACATGCTGGCCGACCGAGGCCAGC
>CAUJFL010000385.1 GCA_963169165.1 Myxococcota bacterium
CAGCCCGGCATCAAGGTCTCCAACGCTGAGCTCGACTCGCTCGCCATGACCCCCAACGCATTTCACGGAGAGTGGAACTACACTTTCAGGCCACGTCAGTGAGATCACATGATTTCCGTAATTGTTGCCCAGGCCCTTAGCATCCGACGGATTTGTAATCCCCTGGGATGAGGGGACTGAAACACACCCGGAGTACCCGACGGTGGGGGAGCAGGTGAACGGATTTGTAATCCCCTGCGATGAGGGGACTAAACTCGCTGGGGCTCGCGCTGCGGGTGCTCGGCGTCGACCGAAATCCGGTGGCGCGGCGCGCCGCCGAGCAGAGCAGCCGCCGTTCACCAGCGTCTGCGTCGTGCCACGACTCCCTCACGAGCCGCGTGACGACGCTCGGCGCCGCCTCGCGGACATGCACACAACGAGCGCGACGACTCGCATCAGCCGAGCCGGCGCGCCGACGGCGTCACCCGACGCTCGGCTCTTCGGGCGGGTCGAGCGCGGTCCACTGGTCGAGCTTTCGGTAGAGCGTCTTGCGCTCGATGCCGAGGCGCCTCGCGGCCAGCGATTTGTTTCGCCCGCACACCTCGAGCACGCGCAGCACGTAGCGACGCTCCATCTCCTCGAGCGTGCAGAGATCGTCGGGGTGCGAGACGGCGGGGCCCGGCGCGTCGGCCGAGAAATCGCGGATCTTGTCGGGCAGATCGTCGAGGCCGATGAGCTCGTGGCGCGTCAGCGCGACGGCGCGCTCGATGCAGTTCCGGAGCTCTCGCACGTTGCCGGGCCAGTCGTACGCGAGCAGGCGCCGCGCGGCGGGCTCGGTGAGGCCGCGGACGTCGCGCCCCGCGCGGGCGGCCACCTCGGAGAGGAAGTGCTGGGCGAGCGGGAGCACGTCCGCGGCGCGCGCCCGCAGCGGCGGCATCCGCAGCTGCACGACGTTGATGCGAAAGTAGAGATCCTCTCGGAAGCGCTTCTGCTCGATCTCCTCCTCGAGATCGCGGTTGGTCGCGGACAGCACGCGCACGTCGACCGGCACCTCGTGGACGGCGCCGACGGGCCGCACGACGCGGTCCGAGAGCACGCGCAAGAGCTTCGGCTGCAGGCCGAGCGGCATGTCCCCGATCTCGTCGAGGAACAGCGTGCCGCCTCGCGCCTGCTGGATCAGCCCCTCGCGCGCCTCCCGCGCGTCGGCGAAGGCGCCGCGCGCGTGTCCGAACAATTCGGTCTCGAGCAGCGCCTCGGGGACCGCCGCGCAGTTGATCGCGACGAACGGGCCCCTGCGGCCGCTCCGCTCGTGGAGCGCGCGCGCGACCATCTCCTTGCCGCTCCCGCTCTCGCCGGTGACGAGCACCGTGACGGACGAGCCGCCGACGCGGTGGACGAGATCGTGGACCTTGCGCATGGCGGTGCTCTCGCCGATGAGCCCGTGCGCGCGCGCGGACTCGCCCGTCTCGAGCCGCAACCGCGTCACCTCGCGCCGGAGCGCGCGGCGCTCGAGGGCGCGCCGGAGCGCGATGACGATGACGTCCATGCGGGCGGGCTTGGACAGGAAGTCGTAGGCGCCCGCGCGGATCGCCGCCACCGCCGCGTCGAAGCTGCCGAAGCCGGTGAGGACGATCACCGGCAGCTCGGGGAAGGACTCGGTCGCGCGCTCGCAGAGCGTGATCCCGCTCGTGCCGCCCATGTTGACGTCGGTGAGCACGACGTCGACGTCGAGCGTCGGCAGGAGCGCGAGCGCGGCCTCGGCCGACTGCGCGGTCGTCACGCGCATGCCGCGCGCGCCGAGCCCCTTGGCCAGGGTGTCGAGCAGCGGACGATCGTCGTCGACGAGCAGGACGTGCGCGAGCCCGAGCGTCTCGGAGGTCGTCAAGGCGCGGGCCTCGCGAGCGGGAGGTACACGTCCACGCTGGTGCCGCCGCCGTCCCGCGCCGCGACGTCGATCATGCCGCCGAGCTCGTGGATGATCCCGCTCGCGATCGGCAGCCCGAGCCCCGTGCCCTCGCCGGCGGGCTTGGTCGTGAAGAACGGCTCGAACAGCCGCGGGATGTCGGCCTCGGGGATCCCCGCGCCGCGGTCGCGCACCGACACCCGCGCGAAGTCTCCTCGGACCTCTACCGGCGGCGGGGGCGTGTCACGCGACAGCGTGTGGGTCACGGCGACCGCGCGATCGCACGGGATCGGCGCCACGTCGAGCACGACCTCGACGCGCGCGCCCCGCGGCGACGCCTGGACCGCGTTGACGAGGATGTTGATCACCGCCTGCTGCGCCAGCGTCGGGTCCACGTTGACCCGCGCGGGCGACCGCTCGTCGATGACGACCTCGACGTCGGCGCGCGTCGCCAGCGCGGACGTCATCTCGACGGCGCGCGCCGCGAGGGGCGCGACCTCGCAGTCGATCAGCTCGCCGGGCTGGCGCCGCGCGAACTGCAGGAGCTTCTGCACCACCCTGGAGATGTGCTCGGCGGCGCCGACGATCACCGTCGCCGACTCGCGAGCGTCCGCGTCGTCGAGCTCGCCGCTGGCGATCATCCCCGCGCGCAGATCGATCACGTTGAGCGGGGTGCCCACCTCGTGCGCGATGCCCGACGCGAGCTGGCCGACGGTGCGGAGGCGATCGGCGTGCCGCAGCCGCTCCAGCGCGACCACGCGCGCCGCCGTCTGGCGCTCGAGCTCCTCGTGGGCGCGGGCCAGCCGCTCGCACATGGCGTTCATCTCGCGGGCCAGCTCGCCGAGCTCGTCGTCGCTCTGCTCGGGCAGCGGGCCGCCGAAGTCGCCCGCGCCGACGCGTCGGGCCTTCGCGACGAGCCGGCTCACCGGGCGGCCGACCAGGCCGAGGCTCAGCGCGAAAGACAGCGCGGCGAACAGCGTCACCAGCGCGAGGCCCGCCACGACGTTGTCGGTGATCGCGCGCTCCGCGTAGCCCGTCTCCTCGTCGCGCGGCTCGGACACCTCGAGCGCGCCGCCGCCGAACGCGACGTAGGTGGCGCGGAGCTCGACGCCGTCGCGCGTCGCCACGCGGCTGATCGATCTGTCGCCCAGCGCGGCGAGCTCGTCGCAGGTCGTCGCCATCGGGG
>CAUJFL010000386.1 GCA_963169165.1 Myxococcota bacterium
GGGCGGCTCGAAGGCGTGCATCGGCGCGATCGGCGCCGCGCGCGCGGCCGTCGCGTGCGCGAGCGCGTCGTCACCGAAAGGATCACGCGCGCCCGACGCGACGGGCTTCCAGGCGCGCGCCGCGACGCCGCCGTCGAGCGCGGCCCGGAGCAGCGCGCACGTGACGTGCGTCTTGCCGACGTCGGTGCCGGTGCCGACGACGAGGACGATCACGGCGCGGCGCCCGCGAAGGCCGCGAGCGCGCGCTCGACGTCGTCGGCCGTCAGCCCCGCGTGCAGCGTCACCCGTACCCGGCACGAGCCCTCGGGCACCGTGGGGGGGCGGATCGGCGCGACCCGCACGCCCGCGTCGCGGACGCGCGCGGCGAGCTCCATCGCGCGCGCCTCGGACCCGACCATCACCGGGACGATCGGGCCAGAGCTCGCGGCGGGCACCTCGAAGCCGAGCTCGAAAAGCCCCGCTCGCACGCGCCGCGCCAGCCCCGCGAGGCGCTGACGCGCGGCCTCGTCGTCGCGAGCGCGGGCGAGCATCCGCGCCCCGTGCGCGGCGAGCGCGGGCGAGAGGCCGGTCGAGAACACGAAGCTGCGCGCGCGATTGAAGAGCCAGTCGATGAGCGCGGACGAGCCGGCCACGAACGCGCCCTGCCCGCCGAGTGCCTTCCCGAGCGTCCCCACGAGGGCGTCCGGGGTGACCCCGGCGGCCGCGCACGCGCCGCGCCCCTCGGGGCCGAACACCCCGATCGCGTGCGCCTCGTCGACGAGCAGGGCCGCGCCCGCGTCGTCGCAGAGCGACCGCACCGCGCGCAGATCGGGCGCGTCACCGTCCATGCTGAAGTAGCCCTCGGTGACCACGAGCCGCCTGCCCGAGACGGGCGCGGCGAGCGCGCGCGCGACGGCGGCTACGTCGAGGTGCGGCGTCACGACGACGCGCGCGCGGGAGAGGCGACAGCCGTCGATGATCGACGCGTGATTGAGCGCGTCCGACACCACGAGATCGCCGGGCCCCGCGAGCGTCGAGACGAGCCCGAGGTTGGCCTGGTACCCGCTCGCGAACACGAGGGCGTCCTCCGTCTGAAGCCACCCGGCGAGCGCGCGCTCCAGCGCTTCGTGCTCGTGATGGGTGCCGCTGATCAGCCGCGACGCCCCGGCGCCCGCGCGCCCGCCCGCCAGCTGCTCGGCGCGCGCGTAGCCGAGGTAGTCGTTCGACGTGAGGTCGAGCAGCCCGTCTCCGCTCGCCGGGTGACGCGCGCGGCGCCGCCCCGCCGCCTCGAGCGCGTCGAGCGCGTCGGCGAGGTGCTCGAGCGCGCGAGGGCTCACGTCGGGCTCGCCGGCGCCGGATCGTCCTCGTCGTCCTCGAGCGCGAGGTCGATCCGCGACAGCACGCGCCGCAGCACGTCGCGCGTCTCGGCCTCGAGCGCGCGACGCTTCTCGAGCTCCTCGTCGAGCGTGTCCTCGAGCTCGGTCGCCTTGTGCTCGGCCTCGGCTGCCCGCTGCTCGGCCTCGGCCGCGCGCGCTTCGGCCTTGGTCGTCGCCGCCGCGGCGAGCTCGGCGTCGTGCACGAACGACAGCGCCACCAGCATGAAGGTCTCCGGCTTCGGGAGCTTGCCCTTCGGCAACAGCTCTCGGAGCCGGGCCTCCGCCTTCGCCGAGAGCCGCGCGAGATCCTCGTCGGGCAGGCTCGTGTGCACCCAGTGCGTGCTGCCCCCGATCGAGATCGACTGCCTGGCCGCCACGAGGAGTCCCTATCGCACGGGTGCCGCGCGCACAACGCGATGCGCCTCTCGAGCGGCGTCGCGCGTTTTCTTTTGCGACCTCTTGAAAATCGACAGAAGTTGCGGGCTGAGAGCGCGCCGCGATGCAGCCCACCATCGTCGAGAAGAAGCAAGTGCTGGTCGTCGACGACGAGCCGAACCTCCGCCGCGTGCTCGCGGCGCTCATCGAGCGCGACGGCCACGAGGTGCACGCCGCCGAGCACGGGGAGGCCGCGCTCGAGTTCCTGCGCGAACACCACGTCGATCTCGTCGTCACCGATCTGCGCATGCCGCGGGTCGATGGCATGGAGCTCTTCTCCCAGGTGTCGCGATCGTCGCCCGGCCTGCCGGTGATCATCCTGACCGCGCACGGCACCGTCGACGGCGCGGTCGAGGCGCTGAAGAAGGGCGCGTTCGACTACCTGACCAAGCCGTTCGACCAGGCCGAGATCCGCAACGTCGTGAAGAAGGCGCTGCGCACGCGCGAGCTCGATCAGGCGGACGCGACGTTCGAGGGCGACAAGAGCGGCCCGTTCGCCAGGCACGGCATCATCGGCGACTCGGATCGCATCCTCGCGGTCTACGCGATCCTCGACAAGGTCGCCGACACCCCGACGACCGTGCTCGTGACCGGCGAGAGCGGCACCGGCAAGGAGCTGGTCGCGCGGGCGCTCCACGAGAACTCGTCGCGTCGCGACAAACCCTTCATCAAGGTCAACTGCGCCGCGATCCCCAAGGATTTGATGGAGTCAGAATTGTTTGGCTACGAGCGTGGCGCGTTCACCGGCGCCGTGACGTCGAAGCCGGGCAGGTTCGAGCTCGCGGCGGGCGGCACGCTGTTCCTCGACGAGATCGGCGAGATCCCGGTCGAGATGCAGGTGAAGCTCCTGCGCGTGCTGCAGGAGGGCGAGTTCGAGCGCGTCGGCGGCGTCAAGACGCTCAAGGTCGACGTGCGCCTGGTCGCCGCGACCAACCGTGAGCTCCGGCGCGAGATCGAGCGCGGTGCGTTCCGCGACGATCTCTACTACCGCCTCAACGTCGTCCCGATCGTGCTGCCGGCGCTGCGCGAGCGCGCGCACGACATCCCGCTGCTCGTCGACGCCTTCCTCGGCAAGTTCAACGCGCGCCTCAAGAAGCACGTCACCTCCGTCGACGCCGAGGCGATGCAGCGCCTGATCTCGTACGCGTGGCCGGGCAACATCCGCGAGCTCGAGAACGTGATGGAGCGCGCGGTGCTGTTCTCTGACGGCGCGCGCATCACCGAGCGGGATCTCTCGCCGGACGTGCGCGGCGGCGCGTCGACGCGGCCGCCCCCGATGGTCGATCCGTCGTCCGACGGGCTGAAGGAGCAGGTGAAGGCGGCGACCTCGCGCCTCGAGCGTCAGATCATCGAGCGGGCGCTCGACCAGACCTCGGGCAACGTGACGCACGCGGCGAGGCTGCTGAAGATCTCTCGCAAGGGGCTCCAGCTGAAGATGAAAGAGCTCGGGCTGCGCGAGCCCACGTCGGGCGGCCGCGCGCACGACGACGGCGAAGAGGACGCGTGATCCGCGCAGCGTGGCTCGGCAGGCGGCGATACGACGACGTCCACGCGCTGCAGTCGGCGCTCGTCGAGGCGCGCGGCGCCGGTCGCGTCGGCGACACGCTCCTGCTGCTCGAGCACACGCCCGTCGTGACGCTCGGGCGCGCCGCGAAGGCCGTCCACGTGCGCTGGAGCGACGACGAGCTGCGGCGCCGCGGCGTCGATCGGGTCGAGACGGCGCGGGGCGGGGACGTGACGTACCACGGGCCCGGACAGCTGGTCGCCTACCCGATCTTCGATCTCTCCGGGCGCGCCGACGTGCGCCGCTACGTGCGCGATCTGGCCGAGGTGATGATCCGGCTCGCGCGCGATTTCGGCGTCTCCGCGGGCACGATCCCCGAGCGCATCGGGGTGTGGATCGACGCCGACGCGCCCGACGCGTGGCCGGGCGAGGGCGCGGTCGCTCGCCCCGAGAAGCTCGGCGCGATCGGCGTGAAGCTCTCGCGCTGGATCTCGATGCACGGCTTCGCGTTCAACGGCGACGTGGATCTCTCCGAGTTCTCCTCCGCGATCGTGCCGTGCGGGATCGGCGACGCGGGCGTGACGTCGCTCGCCAAGCTCGTGGGCTCGAGCCCCGCGGTCGCCAGCCTGGCCGAGCGCTCGCGCGCGCACTTCGCCGAGGTGTTCGACGCTCGCGTGAGCGAGCTCGAGGATCTTTCGGCGTCGCGCGAGCTGGACGCCGCGCTGGGCGTGGCGGTGACGACGCGCGAGGCGTAGCGCGGCTCAGCCGCGCACGAGCGTCTCGACGACGCGCGCGACGATCCTCGTCGGGTCACGCACGACGTCGAAGTGTGTCGTGCGATCGCTCGGGTACGCGACGCGCACCGGCACCTCGACCACGCGCACGCCGGCGCGGACCGCGCGGAGCACGCACTCGGCCTCGAAGGTGAAGCGCTCGCCCACCGCGCCGAGGGCGAGCGTGGCGTTCACCGGATAGCGCCGGAGTCCGCAGTTGGTGTCCGCGAGCCGCCGCCCGGTGAACAGCGACAAGAAGCCGTTGGAGATCGCGTTGCCCTTCATGTTGGCCGAGGGCGCGCCGTCGCGCGACAGATCGCGCACGCCGAGGACCAGCGCGCCGCGATCGGGCACCGCGTCGTCGAGCCTCCGCGCCTCCTCGGGAGGGTGCTGGCCGTCGGCGTCGAGCGTGAGCACCGCGTCGACCCCCTCGGCGCGCGCCGTGTGCAAGAGCGTGCGGAGCGCCGCGCTCTTGCCGCGGTTGCGCGGGTGCTGGAGCACGC
>CAUJFL010000387.1 GCA_963169165.1 Myxococcota bacterium
CAAGAGCAGCTCCTCCGCAGGAGGCTCGGGCCAGCGCGGCGCCCCGCCGCCTCCTCCAGCCGCCTTGGCGAAGGCGGGCGCGTGTACGGGTGGTGGTGGCGACGTGAAGGACCCGGTCTCCGCCCCGTTCTTCCAGCGGCAACTCGCCGGGTACTGCGTCAACCCGGATGGCGAGACCCAGGCGTTCGGAGAGAAGGCGCCGAAGCCCATCGACGGCATCTGCTCGCTGTTCGACGGCGGCTGTGAGCTCTACCGCGCGCATCAGGTGAAGCGCACCGTGAGGGTCGACTACGTGGACGGCGGCGCGACCGGCGCGACCGTGACCGTCGATCTCTCGCAGTTCGCGACGTCGGACCACGCCTACGCGATGTTCACGAAGCGCGTGACGAGCGACGAGGACCCGACGCGCCCCGACATGCCGAAGAAGGCCGAGGTCGGGGTCCCCGCCGCGATGGGCACGGGCTCGCTCTACGCGTGGAAGGGCGCGTACCTCGTCGAGCTCTCGTATGTGTCCACCGGCGAGAGCGGCGACGAGAAGAAGCTGCGCGCGAGCGCCGAGCGAGTGTTGCCCGGCATCGCCAAGGGGATCGTCGACAAGCTGCCCGGCGCGGCCACCCCGCCGCTCGCGGTCACCAGGCTCCCGCAGCCAAACTTGCTCCCGCTCGGCGTGGTGATGGTGCTCGACAAGGCGCTCGGCGAGAAGGGCACGGGCCCGGCGGCGTTCGGGTTCTACCGCGAAGGCGACAAGCGCTACCGAGTGATGATCGCCACGAAGGACGACGCCGAGCAGGCGAAGGACGCGTACAGGACGCTCGCCAAGAAGCAGGGCGCGACCGAGGTGAAGGCGCTCGGCGACGCGGCGACCCGGTTCATGGTGCAGGAGTCCGAGGGCGCACCGAAGGCCGAGTGGGTGGTCGCCCGCGCGGGCAAGCTGGTCGTCGGCGTCGGAGACGAGGCGTTCGCGCTGAAGGAGGGCGAGAGCGCCGCCGAGCACGAGAAGAGCTCGCTGTCGAAGGACGACAAGCTCAAGCGGCTGCGCGCGGCCCTGGACGCGGCGAAGTGACGGAGAGGCAGGTCGAGCGATGGATTTCGAGCTGAGCGAGCACCACCGGATCTTGCAGTCGAGCCTGCGCGAGTTCTTCGCGCGTGAGGTCGCGCCGCACGCGCGCAAGTGGGACGAAGAGGAGCGCTTCCCGACCGAGCTCGTGCCGAAGCTGGCCGAGATGGGCCTGCTCGGGATCCGCATCCCCGAGGAGTACGGCGGCTCGGCGATGGACACGCTCTCGTACGCGATCGCCGTCGAGGAGGCCGCGCGCGTCGACGGCTCGCTCGCGCTCACCATCGCGTCGCACAACGGGCTCGGCACCGGGCACCTGCTCGCGTTCGGCAGCGAGGCGCAGAAGCGGCGGTACCTGCCGAAGGCCGCGTCGGGCGAGTGGCTCGCGGCGTGGGCGCTCACCGAGCCGGGCTCCGGCAGCGACTCGGCCGGCCTCTCGACGACGGCGGTGCGCGACGGTGACCACTGGGTGCTCGACGGCACGAAGATGTTCATCACGCAGGGCAGCGTCGGCGGGTTCTGCGTGGTGCTCGCGCGCACCAACAGAGACGTGCCCAAGCAGCGTGGCATCACCGCGTTCGTCATCGACCACGGGACACCTGGTTTCCGCGCGTCCAAGCACCTGCTGAAGCTCGGGATGCGCTCGAGCGACACGGCCGAGCTCACGCTCGAGGACGTGCGCGTCCACGACTCGCAGCGGGTCGGCGAGGTCGATCGCGGCTTCATCGACACGATGAAGATCCTCGACCGCGGGCGCGTCTCCATCGCCGCGCTCAGCCTCGGCCTCGGGGCGGCGGCGATCGAGATGGCCGTGGGCTACTCGAAGGACCGCAAGCAGTTCGGCAAGAGCATCTCCGATTTTCAGGCCGTGCAGTGGATGCTCGCCGACTCGAAGGTCGAGATCGACGCGGCGCGGTGGCTCGTGTGGCGGGCGGCGTCGCTCGCGGATCAGGGCAAACCCTACTCTCGCGAGGCCAGCATGGCGAAGCTCTTCGCCAGCGAGGCCGCGTCGCGCGCCTGCAACCGCGCGCTGCAGATCCACGGCGGCTACGGCTACACGCGCGAGTTCGCGATCGAGCGGCACCTGCGCGACGCCAAGCTCTGCGAGATCGGCGAGGGCACGAGCGAGGTGCAGCGCCTCGTGATCGCGAAGCACGTGCTCGCGGGGTGAGCGTGGAGGTCACCGAGCGCCGGCCGTGCCCTTGCTGCGGGCACCTCACGCTCGACGGCGGCGAGGACGCCGAGGGCGACCACGACATCTGCCTCGTCTGCTTCTGGGAAGACGATCCCGATCAGCGCGCGAACCCGCGCCTCGGCGGCATGGCCAACGAGCCGAGCCTCGCCGAGGCGCGCGCGAATTACCGCGAGTTCGGCGCGTGCGAGCGCCGCTCGCTGCCGCACGTGAGGCCGCCGCGCCCCGACGAGATCCCGCCCGGAGGGCCTCCCAGTTGAAGCTCGGGGACGTGCTCGGCGCGCGCGCGTCCGCGACGCCGCTGCCGTCCGACGTGCGCGCCGCGTTCGACGCGCAGGTCGGCCTCTCTCCCACTGCCCGGCCGTTCGAGCGCGCGCTCCTGGTCGGCGCGGCCTCGCCGTCCGTCGGGATCGCGTTCGCGCTCGGCTACCAGATCGCGCTGCATCGGCTGGTGCCGTCGCTGTCGCCCGGCGAGCTCGGGAGCCTCTGTGTCACCGAGGCGGGAGGCGGTCACCCGCGCGCGCTCGCGTGCGCGTTCGACGGCGCGCGGCTCACCGGCGAGAAGCGCTGGGCCACCCTGTCCCCGCTCGCCGACGCGCTCTTCGTGCTGTCGGTGCGCGGTGTGGTCGCCGACAAGAAGGACTTCGCGCTCGTGCGCGTCGAGCGTGGCGCCCCGGGGTCGTCGATCGCGGTCGGCGCGCCGACGCCGTTCGCGCCCGAGGTGCCGCACGCGACGCTGTCGTTCGATCGCACGCCCGGCGCGGCGCTCCCCGGCGACGGGTTCGACCACTATGTGCGGGCCTTTCGTACCATCGAAGACACCATGGTGATGACCGCGGTCGGCGCGCACGCGGTCGCGAAGGCTCGGTCGCTGGGCGCGCCCGCCGAGCTCTGGCTCCCCGCGCTGTCCGCGCTGTCCGCGCTCTCGGTCGCGGCGCCGCTCGAGCCTCGCGACCCGACAGGGCACCTGCTCATCGCCGGCGCGTCGCCGCAGCTCGTCGGCGCGCTCGAGGCCATGGCCGCGGGGCCGATGCCAGAGCTCGCGCGGGACCTGCCGCTGCTCGCCGTCGCTGGGCGCGCGCGGGAGCTGCGCACGAAGGCCGCGCTCGCGCGCTCGGAGGCGCCGTGATCGATCTGCGCTCGGACACGGTCACCCGGCCCTCTCGCGAGATGCGCGAGGCGATGGCGCGCGCCGACGTCGGCGACGACGTCTACGGCGAGGACCCGACCGCGCGCGCCCTCGAAGAGCGGATGCTCGCGCTCACCGGCAAGGACGCCGCGCTGTTCGTCCCGAGCGGCACGATGGGCAACCAGCTCGCGCTGCTCGCGTCGACGCGCCGAGGCGACGAGATCGTGATCGGCGAGGGCGCGCACATGAGCTTCTACGAGTCCGGCGCGGCGCCCGCGCTCTCGGGCGTCCAGTTCGCCGTCGCCGGGCGTGGCGGGCTCTTCGACGCGGCCGCGTGCGCCGCCGCGATCAAGCCCGACGCGTACTACCACCCGCGCACGTCCGTCATCGCGCTCGAGAACACGCACAACCGCGCCGGCGGAATGGTCTTTCCGCAGGCGGACGTCCTCGCCATCGCCCAGGTGGCGCGCGCGCATGGCCTCGCGCTGCACTGCGACGGCGCGCGCGCGTGGAACGCGTCGGCGCGCACCGGCCTCTCGATGTCCGAGCTGCTCGCGCCGTTCGACACCGCGAGCCTCTGCTTCTCCAAGGGCCTCGGCGCTCCGGTGGGCTCGATGCTCGTCGGCGATCGCGACCGGCTGCGGCTCGCGCACCGGTACCGCAAGATGCTCGGCGCCGGGATGCGACAGGTCGGCGTGCTCGCGGCCGCCGCGCTGTTCGCGCTCGAGCACAACCTGCCGCGGCTCGCGGACGATCACGCGCGCGCGGCGCGCCTCGCGACGAGCCTCCGCGCGCTGCCTGGCGTCGAGGTGCCGCAGCCCGAGACCAACATCGTGATGCTGCACGTGGGCGCGCGACCCGCCGCCGACGTCGTCACCGCCGCGCGGGCCGAGGGCGTGCTCGTCAGCGCGTTCTCGCCGAGCACGATTCGGCTCGTCCTGCACCTCGACATCGACGACGATGCCGTCGAACTCGCCGCCAGCCGCCTCGAGCGAGCGCTGTCCACGCCTCGATGACCCAACGACTCCTCGTCCTCGCGCTCGCGGGCGCCGCGCTCGTCGGCTGCGCGTCGAGCGACGCGTTTCGCCAGGCAAAATCAGCGGGTGACAGGGCAAAGTCGTCCGGTCGCTACGACGAGGCGGCGGCGCGGTACCACGACGCGTCCCTCGCCGCGAAGCGCCCGTCCGATCGCGACGAGGCCGCCTACCTCGAGGCGGCGACGCTCGTTCAGGCAGGGCGCGTCGAGGAGGCGAAGCGGGCGTTCGAGGAGCTGCTGAAGCGGTCGCCCCACGGCGTTCGCGGCGATCGGGCCGCGTTCGACCGAGCGTTCCTCGAGGCGGACACGGGCGACGAGAAGCTCGGCTACGACGAGCTCGAGCGGGCGATCTTCGCTCGACCGGGCGCGGGCTCGTCGCGCCGCGGGCTGCGCCGCCTCGTCGAGCACGAAGAGGAGAAGGAGAAGGGCGGCGGCCTCGCGTGGCTCGACGCGAACCTCGCGAAGCTCGAGGCGACCGAGCTCTCTGAGGACGCGATCTACCTGCGCGCGACGATGCTGCGTCGGGCGGAGCGCCGCCGCGAGGCGCGCGAGGAGTTCGTGCGGTGCGCGACGAAGCACGGGTATCCCAAGGGCTCGCTGTTCGACGACGCGTACTGGCACGCGGCCGAGCTCGATCTCGAGCTCGGCGAGCCCAGGCGCGCCATCGACGATCTCGAGAGGCTGCTCGCGCCGCGCGAGGCGTCGTCGCTCGGGCAGGGCAGCTACGAGCGGCCGCGCTACTCGATGGCGCAGCTGAAGATCGGCGAAATCTACCGCGACCAGCTCCACGATCCAGCGAAGGCGCGCGCTGCGTTCCGCAAGCTCGCCGACGAGCACAAGACGTCGCTGCTGCGTGACGACGCGCTCTTCGCCGAGGCGTTGATCGCGCGCGGACAGGGCGACCGTGACGGCGCGTGCGAGCCGATGCGGACGCTGGTGCGCGAGCTGCCGGAGAGCGTGTTCTCCGGGTGCGCCCGCGAGGTGTGCGCCGAGCTCGAGCCCTCGAAGAAGGCGCCGCCGTGCCGCGAATATCTGAGAGCGCGCATCGACGGTCGACCGCCGACGCCCGACGAACCGCCAGCGAGCGAGTGACGGCGAGCTCCTCGCGCGTCGCTGGTCTCGTGACCCGCGATCCTCGACCGCTCGTGGCGCCCGCGCGCGCTCATCAGCGCGTCGTGCTCGTTACGGATCGGCCCGAGCGCGCCGCCACTTTGCGAACTGACCCTCACCGCCGCGCAGCCGATCAGCGCCACCGAGCTGCCCCCCCGCACGAACGCGCAGCGACTCATCGGTGCGCTGTGCGAGCGACTCGTTCAGAGGGCGAGGCGGTTGGCATCGACGCGCGCGGGAACCTCGTGCATCCTCCCGTCCCAGGAGAGACAGCCATGAACTTGCGCTCGATTTGCTTCGCCTCCCTCGTCCCCGCCGTCGTCGCCGTCGCCTGTGGCGGGTCGGTCGATGACTCTCCTGTCCGAGATCAGGGCTCGTCGAGCGCGGGAAGCGCGGGTGTCGCCGCAGGCTCCGCGGGCACCTCGAGCGGCGGGACGTCGAGCGGCGGGACGTCGAGCGGCGGGACGTCGAGCGGCGGGACGTCGAGCGGCGGGACGTCGAGCGGGGGGACGTCGAGCGGCGGGACGTCGAGCGGCGGTGGCGCCGGCAGCCCGCAGACCGCGTGCGCCGCGACCTGTCCGGGGTGCTGCTCCGCGGATGGCCAGTGTCGCCCCGGGACCACGATCGGCGCCTGCGGCAAGGACGGCGCGACCTGCCTCGCCTGCGACCAGCTGGGCTTCGACTGTCAGTCCGGGGTGTGCGCCGGGGTCAAGCCGCTGTGCGACGCGAAGACCTGCGCGACGGGCTGCTGCGACGCGTCTGGCGACTGCCGCACGGGCGACACGAGCGACGCCTGCGGCGGGGGCGGCGCGGCGTGTGCCAACTGCGTCGCGGAGGGCAAGGGCTGCGTGTCAGGCGCCTGTCAGGGCGCGCCCCCGCCCTGTTCACCCTCCACCTGCGCGGGGTGCTGTGACGCATCAGGCGCTTGTCAAGCGGGCACCGCGACGAGCGCGTGCGGCGCCGGCGGCAAGGCGTGCGAGGCCTGCGCGGGCCCTCAGGCCACCTGCGCGCAGCCCGGCGGCTACTGCGCGGCCTTCCCGGCCTGCGGACCGGTGACCTGCCCCGACGGCTGCTGCGACGCCGATGGCAACTGCGTGGGCGGCAAGGAGAGCGCGAGCTGCGGGCAGAAGGGGCAGGCCTGCCAGAACTGCGCGGCCGCGTCGCAAGAGTGCGCGCCGCAGGGCTTCTGCTTCACCGGCAAGCACTGTGGACCTGACAACTGCGCGGGCTGCTGCACGCTCACCGGCGAGTGCGTCGCGGGCTCTGCCAACGACGCCTGCGGCCAGTACGGCAGCATCTGCTCCAGCTGCGCTGGCGGCGCCGAGTGCAAGGGGTTCGTGTGTGACTCGGGCGCCAAGTGCCCCGCGGCCTACGCCGGTTGCAGCCCTCAGGCGATGACGCAGCCCGCGACCCAGTCGAAGGTCTGCAGCTCTTTCGAGCTTGCGACGATGGAGAAGCAGTGCGGCAACGGCGCGGACGAGAAGGCCTGCGGTGAGTTCCTGCAGCAGCTGATGCTCAGCAACGCAGCTTGTTACAACTGCACCAGCCAGTTCTTCGGCAACGAGGGCTACGTCCGCTGCCTCGCGGCGTTCATGACCCCGTACTGCAACCACCAGCTCACCTGCGCCTCGGAGTGCTCGGACGTGACCTGCGGCGATCTCAGCTGCGATGACACCTGCGACGACAAGGCGTTCGGCAAGGGCGGCGCGTGCCTGCCCAACGTGTACGGCTACTACTGCAGCCAGGCCGCCGTCACCGGCCCCGGCAAGGTCTGCGACTTTCAGGCGGCCGGCAGCGACGGCGGCAAGTGGATCCGCAACGTCGCCGGTTACTACTGCGGCAAGTGATGGCCGCGGTCACCTCGCGAAGGTGAGGCGCTCGCTGCGCAGCGGCGCGATGTAGGGCCGCCGCGCCGAGATGTTGAGCAGCAACCCGAGCCCCATCAAGATCGTGATGACGCTCGAGCCTCCGTAGCTGAAGAGCGGCAGGGTCACGCCCACGACCGGGAGCACGCCGGTGACCATCCCGAGGTTGAAGAACGCGTGCCAGAAGATCATGCCCGCGATGCCGATCGCCGCCACCGCGCCGAACCGATCCCGCGCGAGCGCCGCGATGCGGATCGCCCAGAGGACGATGAACGCGTACACGATGATGAGCGCCACGCTGCCGACGAAGCCCCAGTCCTCGGCCATCACGGGGAACGGAAAGTCGGTGTACTGGTCGGGCAAGAAGTAGTATTGGTTTTGTGAACCTTTCATGTACCCTTGACCGAAGACGCCGCCGTTGCCGATCGCGATGCGGGCGTGGTGGGCGTGATAGCCGGCCCCGGTGACGTCGCTCTCCGGGTTCAAGAACGTCTCGATTCGCTTCAGCTGGTAGCCCTGCAGGTTCGAGTAGGCGAGCGGCAGCGCCACGCCGATGGTGCCTATCAGCGCGGCGATGCTCTTCCACCTGATCCTGTTGAGCGCCATCACGCTGAAGCCGATGAGCCCGAGGATGAGCGCGGTGCCGAGGTCGGGCTGGCGCAGGACCAGAAAGAACGGCACCAGGGTCATCAGCGCGGGGAGCCACAGCTCGCGCAGCGTCTTCGGCTGGTCGGACCTCGGCGCCTCATGAAAATACTTGGCGAGGGACACCGTGAGCCAGATCTTCATGAACTCGCTCGGCTGGAACCCGAACCCGCCGATGTTGATCCACCTGCTCGAGCCGCGGATGTCCTTGCCGAGCACGAAGACGAGCCCGAGGCAGAGCACGCCGAAACCATACAAAAAATGAGCCCAGCGCTCGAAATGACGATAGTCGACCACGAACATGAAGGTCGCGATAACCCCGCCCGCCACCAGGAAATAGAGCTGGCTGACGTAGAGATCGGCGCGCGACTTCTGGTAGACGCTGGTCGCCGAGTAGAGGTTCACCTCGCCGATCACCATCACGATCATCGTCGCGATGAACAGCGGCCAGTCGAAGTAGTCACCCGTCCTGTCGAGGAAGCGGTCGCGCAGGTCTCTCATCTCTTCTTCGGGCGCCCCTTCGGTCGCTTGTCAGTGGGGGTCGTCGGCTTCGGCGGGGGCGGGGGCGAGGCCTTCGCCGCCAGTCGGTCGGCGGTCAGCTTCTGGTAGGCGCGGGCCGCGAGGAACGCGACGGGCGCGGCGTTCTTGCCGCCGGCGCCGCCGTGCTCGATCAGGACGGCGACCGCGATCTCGGGCGCGCGCGACGGGGAGAACCCGGCGAACCACGCGTGGTCACGGTTGAAGTACCAGATGCGGCTGGCGTCCTCGCCGTGAACGCCCTTGTGGGAGGTCTGCGCCGTGCCGGTCTTGCCGGACATCTCGACGTCGGCGAGGCGCTCGCCGTGCGCGGTGCCCTCCGCCTCTTGCACGACCCCGCGCAGCGCGTCGACGATGAGCCGCCAGTGCTCGGGCTTCATCTCGATCCGGCGCTTCACGCGGGGCGCGAAGTCTTGCACGATCGCCCCGTCGCTCGTCTCGACCGCGCGCACGAGCTGGGGTTGGTACAGGGTCCCGCCGTTGGCGAGCGCCGCGTAGGCGAGCGCCAGTTGCAAGACGCTCACGGTGGTCGCGCCCTGACCGATCGAGGCGTTGAGCGTGAAGCCGCCCCGAAACTGGCCCTTGTAGTGCGTCGTGTACCAGGTGTAGGTCGGGATGCGCCCCGCGGCCTCCGGGTTGGCGCCCATGCCGGTCTTCTGCCCGAAACCGAACATCAGCCCCCAGTGCGCCAGGGCGTCGAGCCCGAAGCCCGAGCCCCCCAGCGACGTCGCGAGGCGGTCTGCGACCTCGTAGAAGTAGACGTTGCACGACTCGACGATCGCCTGACGCATGTCGACGGGGCCGTGCACGTGGGTGCACCGGAACATTCGCTTGCCGTAGTTGATGAAGCCGCGACAGTTCACCCGGGTGCGCGGATCGAGCACGCCCTTCTGCGGGCGGGACGGATCGGCCGACGGCGGCTCGAGCGCCGCGAGCGCGCTGAAGGGCTTGAACGTCGAGCCGGGCGGGTAGGAGCCGCTCATCGTCTTGTCGAGCGTCGGGAACAGCGGATCCCCATACAGCCGCCTGAACGCGTCGCGGATCGCCTGCTTGCCAGAGCCGCCCGACAGGATGTTGGGATCGAAGCTGGGCTTCGAGTACAGCGCGAGGACGCGCCCGGTGCGCACGTCGACGACCACCGTGGCGCCCGCGATCTGACCCCGCATCGCCTGGTCGATCGCCTCGACCAGCTCGATGTCGAGCGTCAGGCGGAGATCTCGCCCCGGCACCGGCTCGAGCGACTTGGGCTCGTCGAGCAGCCGCTCGGCGTCGGGGCCGCGCCGCCGGAGGTTGCGCGCGTCGACGACGACCTTCTCCCAGCCCCGCTGGCCGCGCAGGTAGCTCTCCCAGGCGCGCTCGACGCCGGCCGCGCCGATGCGATCTCCCTCGGTGTAGCCGGCGGCGCGCAGGCGCGCGAGCAGCTCGGCGTCGACCTCCGCCATGTACCCGAGGATGTGCGCCGACAGCTCCCCGTAGGGGTAATAGCGCACCGGCGACGGCGTCACGTTCACGCCGCGCAGCTCGGCCGCGTGCGTCTCGAGCGTCGCCACCACGTCTCGACCGATGTCTTCACGCAGCAAGAATTGTTGAAATTTGCGCGCGCGAGGATCGTTGCGCGGCTCGGCGCAGATCTCGCCCACCTTGGCCTCGACCCTCCGGCGCTCGTCGTCGGGCATCGAGAGGTAGGCGACCACCTTCTTCCAGGCGTCGGTCTCGATGACGCACACGAGCTTTCGCTCGATCTTCACCATCGGCACGAGAAAGACGCTGTAGGCCGGGCGGTTCGACGCGATCACCTTGCCCTGGCTGTCACGCACCACGCCGCGGGTCGTCGCCAGCGTCACGCGGCGGATGATGTTCTCCCTCGCCTCGGCCTGGTACTCGTCGCGCTGCAGCACCTGGAGATAGAACAGCCGCCCGATGAGCAGCAAGAACGCGGCGACCACGAACAGCGCGTGAAACTTGAACTGCTTTCGAAACTCGCCCGCGTCCGCCCGGTTGCCGAGGTTCATCGGGCCGCGCCCTCGGACGCGCGGGGTGCTGTCATCGTCGCGTTGTGAACGCGCTCGGCCAGGCGAAACACGAGCGGCGCCGCGAGCGCGGTCGCGATGGCAGACGGCAACAGGCGCGGCACCATCGCGCGCGCGACGTAGGGGTCCTTGTGAAAGATGGCGATGAGCACCATCACCATGACGCCCTCGGTGAGCGCGAACGCGAACGCCAGCGCGAGCTGCGTGAGGATCGTCTGCGCCGCCAGCCGGACGCCAGCGATGCGCGCGATGACGAACGACGCGACGCTCGCGAAGGTGAAGAGCCCGACCGGCGCGGCGGCGAACAGGTCGAACGCGTAGCCCAGCACGAACGCCAGCATCGCCCCGCGCGACAGCGAGTACTCGTGGACGCCAGTGAAGACGATGAGCGGCAAGAGCAGGTTGGGCGTGGTCAGGCATGAGGCGATGAACACCGCCGCGCCGCGCCCGTGCGCGCCCTCGCCGAACAGCGCCACGAGCTGCGCGGACATCGGGGAGAGCAGGCGAAACAGGTTGGCCTGCAGCACCAGGAACGCCAGCCCCATCAGCACGAAGGCGGTGTTGCGCATTCAACGCACCCGGCTCGGCACCTGCGCGCCGTCGCGATCCTGCGGGGGGGTCGTCAGCACCAGCACCTCCTCGAGGCGCGAGAAGTCGACCGTGGGGACGGCCTCGACCTCCTGGTAGATGCCGAAGTCGCGCTTGATCACCCGGGTGACGCGCGCGACCGGGATCCCCTTCGGGAAGCGCCGCCCGACGCCGCTCGTGACCATCAGATCGTTCACGTCCACCTCGTCGGTGCGCTGCGTGTACTCGACCTTGAGCTGATACCTGGACAGATCGGTCGTGCCGCGGATGATGCCGCGCGCGCCGGTGCGCTCGACCACGACGTCGACGGCGCTGTCTGCGTCGACGACCAGGCGCACGTCGACGGTGTCACCCGACACGCGCTGGATGATCCCGACGACGCCGCCGAGCGCGATCACGGGCATCTCCTTCTTCAGATCCTTGCCGCCCCGGTCGAGCGAGAGCCGCACGACCCTGAAATAGTCGGAGACGTCCTTGCCGATGACGTGCGCGCTGACGACGTCGCCGGGCAGCGACTCGCGCAGGCCGAGCAGGCGCTTGAGGCGGCGGTTCTCGACCTCTTGCTGCTCGAGCAGGCGCACGCGCTCCTCCAGGCGCGCGTTCTCGAAGGCGAGGCGCTTGTTGTCGCTCTTCACGTCGACGAGGTACGCGTAGTCGCCCCACAGGTTGGAGACGCCGCGCGCCGCCCACGCCGCGCCGAACTCGACGACCGAGGTGACGCGCACGACCGCGCGATCGAAGTCGCTCCATTTCTCGGGATCGCGGATGTGCGTGCGCAGCACGAAGAACGGGACGAACAGCGCGAGGATCACCACGCCGACGTCTCGGTAGGGCTTCAGCTTCTGCCACGTGATTCCGAACAAGGAACTGCTCTCGGGGGCTCGGGGTGGCTACGCTATCGTGACCTGCTTCAAGAGCTCGATGTGATCGAGGGTCTTGCCGCTGCCGAGCACGACCGCGCTGATCGGATCGTCGCACACCATCACGGGCAGCAGCGTCTCCTCGCGGAGGCGCACGTCGAGGTTGCGCAGCAGCGCGCCGCCGCCGGTCAGCACGATCCCCTTGTCGACGATGTCGGCCGCGAGCTCGGGCGGCGTCCGCTCGAGCGCGAGCAGCACCGCCTCGACGATCGCGTTGGTCGGCTCGGTGAGCGCCTCGCGGATCTCGTCGCTGTTGACCAGCACCGTCTTGGGGATGCCGGCGACCATGTCGCGTCCCTTGACCTCGACCGTCTGCACGAGATCGGGCGGGTACGCGTTGCCCACGGTCACCTTGATGCGCTCGGCAGTCTGCTCGCCGATGGCGAGGTTGTACTTGCGCTTGAGGTAGGCGACGATCGCCTCGTCCATCTTGTCGCCGCCGACCCGGACGCTCTGCGAGTACACGATGCCGGAGAGCGAGATGACCGCGACCTCGGTGGTGCCGCCGCCGATGTCGACGACCATGTTGCCCGACGGCTCGGTGATCGGCAGCCCGGCGCCGATCGCGGCGGCCATCGGCTCCTCGATCAGGTAGACCTCGCGCGCGCCGGCGCCCTCCGCGCTCTCCTTCACGGCGCGCTTCTCGACCTCGGTGATGCCGAAGGGCACGCAGATGATGATGCGCGGCTTCACGAGCGTTCGGCGCGTCGTGGCCTTGTCGATGAAATAACGGAGCATCGTCTCCGTGATCTCGAAGTCGGCGATCACTCCGTCTCGCAGCGGGCGCACCGCCTGGATGTTGCCTGGCGTGCGGCCGAGCATCTCCTTCGCCTCGCGCCCCACCGCGAGCACGCGCTTGCCCCCGCGCCCGTCGCGCGACACCGCGACCACGGAGGGCTCGCACGACACGATGCCCTTGCCCTTCACGTAGATGAGGGTGGTGGCCGTGCCGAGATCGATCGCCAGATCGTTCGAGAAGAGGCCCGAGGCCCAGTCGAAGATCAACGCATCCTCCTCGGTGCGGGGTTACCCCCGAGCGGGGGCGGTTTTCGAGGCTCGTCTGAGACCCGGACAAAATGCACGCGGCGCTCCGAGAGCATCGCACGCCGCGCGCGACCGGGGCAAACCGGCCGATGGAGAGGGGATGAAACGGGTCAGCCCTTGGAGATCTTGCCCTCTTTGTGGGGGTGATGCGAGCGGCACGCCGGGCAGAATTTCTTCATCTCCAGCTTCTCGGTCATGGTCCGCTTGTTCTTCGTGGTGGCGTAGTTGGCGCGGCCGCATTTGCCGCAGGTCATCTTGATGATGTCGCGCATGGCTTGTCTCTTCTCGCTGGGTCGGTCGGGCGACTGAGCCCGCGCACCCTAGTCAGAATCGCCCCCAGGTCAAGGCGGCTGGCGCGCCGCTAGACGCGCGTTCAGCGACGGGGCGGCGCGGGCGGGGGAGACGTGCCCTTCGCGCGGACGACAGGGTACTTGCGGTTCTGCCACTCGAGGATGCCCTCGTCCATGATGGCGGCGTTGGGGTAGCCGCGGCGCTTCAGCTCGTCGACGACGGCGCCGGAGGCGTGGTGCGGGCACGCGCAGTACGCGAGCACCCACGTGCCGTCGTCGGGGACGGCGTCGAGGCGCGAGGGCTCGTAGTAGGGCGCGGACACCGCCCCCTTCACGTGGACCTGCAGCCAGTCGGAGGTCGCCCGCGCGTCGAGGATGATCATGCGCCGACCCTGGTCGAGCGCGCGCTTGACGTCGTCGATCGGCACGAAGCGGCCGTCGCGCGCGGTGAACTCGGCGGCGCGTCCCTTCGGGTTGATGACAATCGGCCCTTCCATCCCCGGCATCGCGGGCGGCACCGGCGCGGGCTCGGGCGGCGTCGACTGCCACGCCCGCAGCATCGACACGAGATCCTCGATTTGCTCGGCGTGCAGCGCGCCCGCGAACGGGCGCATCTCGGTGCCCGGCCGCCCGTGCGTGATCGCGTGCCGCAAGAACTCGTCGCTGGCGAGCGAGAGGAACTCGGGGTTCGCGAGCCACGGCGCGGTGCCGCGTCGCTTGCGCGTGCCGTGGCACTCCTGGCACTCGCGCTGGTAGAGCTCCTCGCCCCACACCGCCGTCCCACGCGCGGGCGCCGACGGCAGCGGCGCCTGCCTCGGGCCCAGCGTCCTCAGGTGCGCGACGAGCTCGCGCACCTGAGCCTCGGAGAGCGGACCGCCGCGCGCGCTGTCGTAGCCGGCCATCGCGGTGCCCGGGCGTCCGCGCTGGATGCTGCCGACGAGGAACTCGTCCGTCGCGCTCGACAGGAACGTCGACGAGACGAGAGACGGCGCGTGATCGGCCGCGTAGCCCTTCGCGTCGGCGCCGTGGCACAGCGCGCAGTACTTGGCGTAGGTGGCCGCGCCCGCCTGCGCGCGCGGGTCGACGGGCGCGGGGCGCGTCTGCTCGCGCGGCGGTGATTCGTGCGGCCGCGTGCAGCCCAGCGCCAGCACCGAGAGAAGGCACATCACGCGAACGTTCATCCTCGCCTCCAGGCGATCTCGAGCACGCTCTCCTCGGCGGGGACACCGAGCCGGATGGGGAACCCATAGTGCCCCGTGCCCCGGTGCACGTAGAGGCGGTTCCTTCCGTGAGCCCACGGGCCGTGATCCGGGATCTTCGTGAGGGCGCTGAGCACGGTCCACGGCAGCCCGAGCGACACGAGCCCGAGCTGGCCACCGTGCGTGTGTCCTGACAGCACGAGGTCTGCCTCGCCGTCGGGGAGCCGCGCGAACGCGCCCGGATCGTGCAGCAGCACGAGGCGCAGCGCGTCGGGCGCCCGAGGGTTCGCCGCGAGCGTCCGCCTGATGCGCGCGGACACGTCATGAAAGTGATGGTCGAGTCCGACCAGCTGCACGCGCCCGGCGTCGGTCTCGACGAGCGCCGCGTCGTCGATCAAGAGGCGCACCCCCGCGGCCTCGAGCGCGCGCGCGACTGTCTCGGGCGCCTCGAGATCGTGGTTGCCTCTGCACGCGAACGCGCGCCCCGGGAGCGCGACCAGCGGCGCCAGCGCGTACGCGAGCTCGCGCTCGGCGGCCTGTGACTCCATCGTCAAGAAATCGCCTGTGAGCAGCACCAGATCCGGTCGCCGCGCGACGATCCGTTCGACGATCCTGCGCAGCCGCGCCGCCGATTGAAACGCGCCGAGGTGCGGATCGGTGAGCTGCGCGAGCCTGAGCGGCCGCTCGTGCTCGACCGGCCCAGAGCGAAACCGCGCGAGCGGCCCGGCGTCGCGCCCGTCGAGCGCCAGCCGCACGACGCCTCGCCGCGGGACCCACGTGTCGACGAAGGCGACCGCGGCGACCGCGTAGGGCAGCCACAGCAGCCTCGGTTCGACGCCCGCGGTCGCCGCGATCGCCCACGGGAACGCGATCCACGTGCCCGCGGCGAAGAAGGCGCTCGGCCACGACACGAGCACCCGGAACGGGAGCGGTCGCAGCTTGGCCCAGACCAGCGACAGCAGGTTGAGATAGAGCGTGGCGTGCAGCGCGACGAACACGGGCGCGAGCGCGCCCACGTGCGGGAAGAGCGCGCACGCGACCAGCCCGTGCACCGTCAGCCAGACGCCCGCGAAGATCGCGTAGAACCGGCCGCGCACCGCGCGCGCGAGCCCGACGACGACGAGGGAGGCCGCGACCGTCGCCAGCCCGAACGGGCTCACGCGTCGAGCGCCCGCGTCGCCTCTGCGACCGCGCCGCCCGGATCGCATTTGTGTCCAGCCGCGGCGAGCGCGCGCCCGATCGCGGCGACCGTCGCGACGACGTCGGCCGGGCCGACCGAGCCCATGTGCCCGACCCGAAAATATTGAGCCTTGAGCGCGGGGTGCAACCCGCCGGCGACCGTCACGCCCAGCTCGCGCACGCGACCGACGAGCGCCGCGTCGACCCCCGCCGGATAGCGGATCGCCGACAGCGTGTGCGCGGCGAGCTCGGGGCGAGCTGGGAGCGGCGTGAGGCCGAGCGCCGTGAACCCCGCGCGGAACGCGCCCGCGACGCGGCGATGCCTCGCGAGCCGCGCTGTCATCCCCTCCGCGAGCAAGATGGCGAGGCTCGCGTCGAGCGCGGCGACGAGGTTGACCGCGGGCGTCGCGAAGTACGAAGGCGCGCCCGACTCGTACGCCTTCATGATCGGCAGCCACTCGTGAAAGTCGGCGTACATCGACGCGACCGGCCGCTTGCGCGCCGCGTGCGCCGCGAGCGCGGCCGGGCTCACCGTCAGGACCGCGAGGCCGGGCGGCGCGCCGAGGGCCTTCTGGCTCCCGCTGAACGCGACGTCGACGCCCCACTCGGTCACCCGCAGCTCCTCGGCGCCGAGCGAGCACACGCCGTCGACGACGACGAGCGCGCCGTGCTTCTTTCCGAGGGCGGCGAGCCGCGCGACCGGCGCGAGCACGCCGGTGGAGGTGTCGACGTGCGTGATCGTCAGCACCTTCGGCTTGACCTTGACGAGCGCGGCCTCGACCTCGGCCTCGCTCGGCGCGTCGCCAGGCGCCGCGGTGACGTGCGTGACGACGCCGCCCGCGCGCTCGACCATCGCGGCGATCCGATCGCTGAAGTAGCCCGTGTTGACGACGACGGCCGCGTCGCCGGGCTCGACGAGGTTCTGCACGGCCATCTCCATCGCGAGCGTGCCGGAGCCCGCGATGATGAAGGGCTGCGCGCCGTCCGCGTGCGCCACCTGGCGGAGCCCCGCGAGCGCCCGCCCGAACGCCGCGATGAACCGCGCGTCGACGTGGCTCGTGGTCTTCTGGGCCAGCGCGCGGAGCACCGCGGGCTCGAGCTCGATCGGTCCCGGGATCATCAGCAGGTCTCGTTCGGTCATCGGGGTCATCTGGCAGCGACGCGCCCGCGCGTCGAGTGGCTCGGACCACGGGCGGTTGACCACCTGGCCACGCAGCGCTACGCGCGCCGTCTCACTCTGGGCACGTGCCTTGCTGTCGCGGCGGGCCTCGCCCCATGGAGTCACGCCCGATGGCCATCAAAGACGTCCTCGCCGACACAGGCAAGCGCATCGCATCCTCTCCCGCCGTCCTCCGCCTGCTCTCCGACGACCGCATGATGCGCGTCTTCAACGGGGTGATGGAGGGCCCGACCCGTGTGCGAGCCGCGCGCGAGAAGGCGCGCGAGGCCGTCCACGTCCTGCTCAACGGCCACGAGCTGCCGACGATCGACGCCGCCCTCGACGACTCTCTCGGCGAGACGATCGCGATCCCGACCGCGAAGCCCGCGCCGCGGGCGAACGGCGCTTCGCACGCGCCCGTGACCCCCGCGCACACCGAGGCGCGCTCGTCGGTCACGGTGACCGACGATCAGAAGGATCTCGCCGCGAGCATGGCCAAGCGCACGTCGCTGTCGAACGTCGGCGGCAAGGACGTGTTCACGAAGTGCTTCTCGTTCACCACCACCGAGAACGCGAAGAAGATGGGCATGTACCCGTTCTTCCGCCCGCTCGACAAGAACGACGGCCCCGAGGTCGTGCTCGACGGCAAGCGCGTGCTGATGCTCGGCTCCAACAACTACCTCGGCCTCACCACTCACCCGAAGGTGCGCGAGGCCGCGATCACCGCGATCCGCGAGTACGGCACGAGCATGACGGGCTCGCGCCTCGTGAACGGCTCGATGAAGCTGCACCGCGAGCTCGAGGAGAAGCTGGCGGCGTTCATGGGCAAGCCCGACGCGCTCGTGTTCACGGCGGGCTACCAGGTCAACCTGGCGACCCTGTCGGCCATCCTCTCCAACAAGAAGACCGTCGCCGTCATCGATCGCAACGATCACGCGAGCATCTACGACGGCGTGCGGCTCGGGCAGGCCGCGGGCGCGCGGATGGTCCGCTACAAGCACAACGACGCGGCGTCGCTCGGGCGCGCGCTCGGCGAGCTCGCCGAGGACGAGGGCGCGTTCGTGGTCACCGACGGCGTGTTCTCGACCGAGGGCGAGATCCTCGACCTGCCCGGCATGCTCCCGGTGATCAAGCAGCACGGCGCGCGCGTCTTCGTCGACGACGCGCACGCGCTCGGCGTGATCGGGCCCGGCGGGCGCGGCACCGCGCACCACTTCGGGCTACAAGATCAGGTCGATCTCATCGGCGGCACGTTCTCGAAGTCGCTCGCGTCGATCGGCGGCTGGCTCGTCGGCGAGAAGGAGGTGCTCGAGTACATCAAGCACTTCGCCGTCTCGTTCATGTTCGCCGCGAGCGCCGCGCCCC
>CAUJFL010000388.1 GCA_963169165.1 Myxococcota bacterium
CACGGAGCGCGGCGGGCACCTCGAGGTCTCGCGCTCGCGGCGGCGCCACGGGGCCCACGTCGCGCGGTCCCACGCGAAACCACAGCGTGGACGCGCGCTCGGTCGACCGGGGTCGGAGCGCCCCGAGCGCGTCGACGCGGACCGCGCCCGACGGTGTGGCCAGCTCGCGCGCGTCGAGCGGAACGAACAGTCGATCGAGCTCGGCGCGCGCGGCGCGCACCTCGACGACGTCGCCACCGGGTGGTCGCGCGACAGGCACCTGGACCTCGAGCAGCTCCTCGGTGACCGGACCGCTCCACCGCTCGTCGTCGTACCGCTCGAGCGCGACGCCGCGCAGGTGCGTCACGGGCGGCCCCGACAGGCGCATCACGACCCGCCGCGAGCCGAGCAGGCGCGTCACGTGCCCGAAGCGAACGGAGTCGTTGAAGCCGGTCCTCGACAGCCAGCGGTCGCGCATCAGGCGGTTGAACCGCGCCTCGAGCCCTCGCGCGACCGGCGGCGCCGCGGCCGCGAAGGCCGCGACCGCGCAGACCGCGCCCACGACGACGCCCGCGCCCACGAGGACCGAGCGCGTCGAGAGCTCGGAGCGCTCGGGCCGTCCGCCCTGCTCGGCGCGCGCCGCGACGGTCACGGACGCGACGAACGCGCAGACGAGCGCGACGTACACCCACCCTGGCCTCGCCGCGCCGCACGCGAGCAGCGACACGAACGACAGCGCGACGTCCACCGGCAGCCCGCCCTCTGGCGCGAGCACGAGGTGGCGCATCGCGAGCACCGCCAGCGGCGCGAGCGCGACGCCGAACGCGAGCGCGCGCATCCCCGAGTCGGTCATCACGAAGTCGGCCGCGCGCACGCCCGCCACCACGAGGATCGCGACGACCGCGACCGCGAGCCTCGACGTCGCGCGGTCGAGCGGCGCGCGCCATCGGGTGACGACGGACACGAGCAGGGCGAGCAGGACCGCGAGCGGCGCGACCGGCGCCCTCGACACGATCAGCAGCGCCACCGCCGCGACCGCCCCGGGCCCCGCCCTGACCGCGCGCCCGATCACAGCCAGAGCTCCTCGCCGCGCTCGATGCGCCCGCGCCCGACGTGGCGGACGCCTGCCTCGTCAGCGCCGTCGCCGACGACGAGCGTCAAGGTCGGCACCCCCGTCGACGCGAGCTGCGCCACCCACGCGCGCCGAGCGTCGTCCCACGCGGCCGTGACGAACACGAGGGCCGTCAGGCGCGGCAGCTCGGGGCCGAGGCGGCGCGACACCAGCTCGGGCTCGAACGCGGCCTCGAGCTCGACGGTCGCGAGGAGGTCCAGCGCAGCTTCGAGCGTCGTGAGCCTCTGGCCCCGCCCCGCGCCGTGCACGCGCGAGCCCAGGACCAGCGCCTCGATGAGCGTCTCCGCGCCCAGCGCGCGAGCGACCACTCCCGCCGTCAGCGACACGGCGGCCTCGAACGAGCGCGGCTCCGACGGCGTGGTGTCAAGCACAATTCCAACATGCGACCGCAGCAGCTCCTGATACTCTCGGACGACCGGCTCGCCGATCCGCGCCCACGTGCGGGCGTGGAGATCGCGGACAGGATCACCCGGGCGGTAGGGACGCAGCCCCGCGAGCTCGCGCGCGTCGGCGCCGCGAGACGGCCGCGCCCTGCCCCCGCGGTGCCGGATCGCCCGAGGCAGCGCGAGCGAGCTCAGCTTCGCGATCCGCGGCACCGCCAGCACGCGGAGCGGCGCGCCGACGACGCGCGGCCCGAGCGCGAACCCGAGCGGGACGCGGGCTCGCGCGGAGACAGGCTCGAGCGTGTGCGCGCCGCGAGACGCGAAGCGAGCGAGCAGCTCGACCGTCGCGCGCCCGCGCGGCGCGACGCTCGCGATGGAGGCGCTCCTGCGGACCCACACGCGCTCCCACGCGGTCCAGGCCCCGCGCACGACCAGCGCCGAGAGCGCCTGCGCGCCGTCGTTGTGAACCGTCACCGACAGACACGCCTCTTCACCGACCGTCACCCGGCGCGGCGCGCGCACCTCGAGGCGCGCGGGGCCGAGCGCGACGAGCGGTGACAGCGCGAGGCTCGCCCCGAGCACGGCCACGACCGCCGCCCACGCGAGGTACGTCTCGGAGCCTCGCACGTCGAGCGCGGCCAGCCACGACAGCCCCGAGACGATCGCGAGCGCCTGGCCCTCGGGCGACAGCCGCTCAGTCGCCACCGCGAGGCGGCGGATCAGGCGCGCAGAGCGAGAGCGCTCGAATCGCTCTCTGTCCGCGCGCGTCTTCGGGATGAGCACCCGATTGAGGCGGTCGAGGCGAGCGGCGAGCCTCTCCCACTCGACCCCTCGACCGGGCGCGGCGTCGCTCACGTCGGGACTCTCGTCGCGTCGACGAGGGCGCGCACCAGCGCCTCGGCGGTCTTGCCGCCGTAGCGCGCGTCGTCGGCGAGCCTCACTCGGTGGGCGAGCACCGGGACCGCCAGCGCCTGCACGTCGTCCGGCGACACGAACCCTCGCCCCGCGACGAGCGCGCGCGCTTGCGCGGCCCGGGACAGCGCCAGCGCCCCGCGCGGGCTCACCCCGAGCTCGAGCTCGGGCGCCCTGCGCGTCGCGGACACGATCGCGAGCAGATAGCGAGAGACGTCGTCCGACACCGTCACCTCTCGCGCCGCCGTCTGCAGCGCGACGAGCTCCGCGCCCGACGCGACGCGGGGCACGTCGTCGACGGGTTGCCCCGCGCGGTGAGCGCGCAGCATCCGAAGCTCTGCGTCGGGCGACGGGTAGCCCACCGCGAGCCTGAGCAAGAACCTGTCGAGCTGCGCCTCGGGGAGCGGGAACGTGCCCGACGAGTCGACGGGGTTCTGCGTCGCGAGCACGAAGAACGGCGAAGGCAGCGGGTGGGTCACCCCGCCGACCGTGACCTGCGCCTCGTTCATCGCCTCGAGCAGCGCCGACTGCGTGCGCGGCGACGCGCGGTTCACCTCGTCGGCGAGCAGCACGTTGGCGAAGATCGGCCCGCGCTGAAACGACAGCGTGCCCTCTCGCGGGTTGAGCACCTCGCCGCCGAGGATGTCGCTGGGCAGCAGATCGGGCGTGAACTGCACCCGCGCGAACGCGACGTCGAACGCGCGCGCGACGCCCTTCGCGAGCGTCGTCTTGCCGACGCCGGGGACGTCCTCGAGCAGCACGTGCCCGCCCGCGAGCACGCCGATGAGGACCGCGTCGACCACGTCGTCCTTGCCCTCGAGGACTCGGCCGAGCGCCTCGCGCAGGCGTGAGATGAGGGGGCTCACGGCGCTGACGATAGCCGATGCCACCGTCGGCGACCGAGCAGCGCGAGCGCGTACAGCGCGGCGCCGAGGGACGTCAGCGCGGCCGTGCCGCCCATCATCTCACCGAAGCGCGCGTGGGGCTTGCCGCAGACAGCGTACCAGCGGCTTCCGTCCGGCGGCGGCGGCGCGCACGCGAACGAGAAATCCTCGTCGAAGTCGGCCGCGCAGAGGAACGCGTACCGCACGTGGCCCGCGAGATCCCTCGCCTCGACGTGACACGCGCCATACGTCTGGTGGACGCTCTCGCTCCGGTGTCTCTCCGGCGCGGCGAGCGCCATGATCAGCGTGAGCGCCGTGAAGTAGACGCCCAAGCCTGCGAACAGCGCGCGATCGCCCGGCCGAGGCCCCTCGACGCTCGCGCGTCGCAGGCCCGCGACCGAGAGCGCCGCGTAGAAGGTCAGGAGCGTGATCAGCCCGCGCACCCCCGGCACGCCGCCGTCGAGCTGCTGCAGCGGCGCCATCTGCAGCATCATCATCAGCGTGGTGAGCGCGGCCACGAGCGCCACGCCGACGACGAACGTGCGCGGCTTCACGGATGGCTCGGCGTCGGTCACGCGCCCCACGATCGCCGCGAAGGTGGCGACGAAGATCACGACCCAGATCGTGCTGCCGATCGGCACCCCGAGCAGGCGCGCGGCGATCGGCGCGTCGGTGTCGTGCCAGGTCCACCACAGGAACTTGGCGCCCACGACGTCGTACGGCGCATAGAACGCGATGGCCAGCAGGCCGCTCGCCGGCGCGCGCGCCCACCACGGCAGCCCGAGCCGCCACGCGGTGACGGTCGGCAGGTACATGAAGCAGACGTAGACGCACGGGATGTACAGCGGCATCCGCGCGGTCAGCATCCACGTCGCCTGCGCCTGCCAGAAGTTGTCGACCAGCGGCAGCGCCATGAAGATGAGATCGTTCGCGGTGCCGGCGAGGATCGCCGCGGTCCACGCGAGCAGGTGTCGGTTGCGCTGCTCGCCCTGCCGCGTCGCGTGCCAGAGCGACAGCAGCGCGAGCGCGATGAACAGGTGCTCTCCGACGACGAACGACGGCATCGCGCGCCATCGCTCGAGCGGGCTGTTGACGTGGTGCCAGGGCCAGCTCGACGGATCGGTCGCGGGCATCTCTCCCAGGTCTTATCCGATCAGGCGACGTCGGCGCGGGCGAACGCGCCGAGCGCCAGGACCGCGGCCGTCGAGATCGCCGTCATCGTGAGCGCGGGGCCGAGGTTCGCGCCCAGCATCACGCTGAGATCGCCGAGCAGCGCCGGGAGCTGCACGAAGCTCGCGGCGAGGAACAGCGCCTTCAGCTCGGCCGCGCGGTGGTCAGGTGCCGCCGAGGACGCGAAGCGCCTGTACAGCCGCGGATACGAGAAGAACGCGGCCAGCGCGCCGACCACCGGCGCTGGCACGCAGAACCACGCGAGGCGCGTGACCGACTCGGCGAGGAGCTCGCGGACGTCCTCGGGCTGCATGGACATGAGGAACGATCTCACCACGAGATCGAGCCCCAGGATCACCGGCCCCGCGAGCGCGATCAGCCCCACGAGCACGCGACGCGTCGCGGTCGGGCTCAACGCGAGTCCTTGGTGATGGGCCAGCTCGCGCCGTCGAGCGCTCGAGCGACGGCGGAGAGGTCCGCGTGAAACGCCCCGATGTCGAGGCGAGCCGCGGGCGCGCGCCTCAGTCCCGCCGCGAGCCACGCGGCGAGCGGGCGCGTGGAGGCGGATCCCTCCAGCGCGCGGACTCCGTCGGGCCTCCCGTCGTGCGCCGTGTGCTCGGAGAACGCGGCGACCGCCGATGAGCCGCCGAACAGCGGCGCGCCGACGAGCAGCTCGTAGGCGACGCAAGCGAGCGAGTACACGTCGGCCGTGAGCGGGGTGCCGCCGTCGACGACGCCCCACACCTCGGGAGAGGCGTAGCCGGGCGTGGCGCAGCCGACGCGAATTTGCCTCCCCGACAGCCCGAAGTCGACGAGCTTCGCCACGCCGTCGGGTCGCACGACGACGTTCGACGGCTTCAGATCCAGGTGACCGACGCCGACGCCGTGCATGGCCGCGAGCCCCGCGCAGACGCCGTCGAGCGCCCTCAGCGCGGACGGGACGTCGAGCGCGCGGCGACGCACGAGCGCCTGACAATCTTCACCGTCGACCAGCTCCATCACGAGCGCGGGCTTCGGGCGGCTGCGCGCGTCGAACGTCACGAACGCGGCGAGGTTCGGGTGCTCCGGCACGGCGAGCAGCGCCCCCGCCTCGCGCTTGAAGACGGAGAGATACTCTGACTCGGAGACCGACTCGGCGGCGAGCGCGTCGTAAGCAGGCACCTTCAGCGCCAGGCGCTCGGCCGACGCTGCGTCATCGCCCACGCGCGTCGCGACGAACACGCTGCCGAACCCACCGCGGCCGATCGGCGCGACGAGGGTGAACCCTCCGAGCACGCGCGACCGCGGCACCCAGGCTGGCAGCAGATCGGGCGCGGCGGCCGTCCCTCCGGCGTCCGCGGGCAAGCTCGAGAGCCGCTCGAGGGCGCGCGCCATCGTCGTCAGCACCGCGGCGGGCACGGTCGGAGCCAGCCGCTCGAGCAGCGCGGAGAGCCTGGTGACGAGCGACGCGCGGTCGCCCGTCGCGTCCAGCTCGAGGAACCCTCCCTCCGGGCAAGCGTGGCGCTCGCCTGCGCCGACGCGGAGGAGCGCCTTCGCCGCGAACGACGACAGCTCGGCGGCCGACGCGTCGAGCTGACCGAGCGCGTGCGAGCTCCGAAGCTCGGCGGTCGAGGATGCCTTCACGACCAGCTCGAGCGCCGCGGCGAGCCCCGCCAGCGACGCTCGCAGCCGATCGAGCCTCGGGGTGCGGTGCTGCGGCAGCCGCTCAGCCAAGCGCCCGAGCGCCCCGGTGGCGGCCGCGGGGATCGACGCCGGCTCGATGGTGGTGTCGAGGATCTCGTCGAGCGCGTGGACATACGCGCCGTACAAGCGCAGCGGCAGCGCGACGTCGGGGCGGGCGCCTCTCGCCGCGAGGCGCTCGAAGTCCTCCGCGGTGCGCAGGTGCAGCGCCGCGTGCACGAAGACATCCGCGGGATCCGCCTTCGCGTCTCTCAGCAGCACCGAGTCGACGCGCTCGAGCGCCGACAGGAGCGCCCGCATCCGCTCCGGCGCGACGCCCAGCGCCGACATCAGCGACGCCATCGCCTCGTCTTCGGCATCGGCGATCTCGCCGTCCGCGTACGCGACCGCCGCCGCGAGCACGAGCGCCACCTCGGCCCGCGCCACGTCCGCGCCGATCGTGCGCGCGATCGAGGCGGCGAGGCCGGCTGTCCCGAGCTGCTCGAGCGCCTCTCTGGAGCCATGCACCAGCGCCTCGACGTGCCGCGCGCGGACGCGATCGTCGAGTTCTCGCAGCGCGCCGCGCACCACGTCCCGCTCGGCGGCGCCGAGCTCTCCGTCGGCCGCCATCATCAGCACCATCGCGTCGGCGAGCGGCGCGAGCTCCTCGACGATCGCCGCGTCGAGCTCGGCGCCCCCGTCTCCGACGAGCGGCGAGATCGACGGCCGCGCCCCGAGCGTCGCCAGGCGCGCGCGGAGCGCCGCGAGCGCGGCGGACGGCAGTCGAATCACCTCGCCAACGTACCCGACGGACCCCGCCGACAGCTACTCGGACGAGGGTCAGAACGCGCCGGACACCGCGAGGCGCACGGTGACGCCGCTCGCGTCGAGCGTCGGGAGGCGCAGCCCGCGCACGTCGCGCGGCTCGACCGCGCTCGGCTTCGGGTCGAGCTGCTGGCTGATCTTGGGTACGTACGAGTAGCCGAGCTCGAGCCCGACGTAGCCGACGCTCCACGCTCCCCGCGCGTCACGGAGCTCGAGGACCCGCGCGCGCGCGCCGAGCGCGGCGTCGGCGCCGACCTTCCACGGGCGGCGGACGAGCGGCGCGGCGAGCCCGTCGTCCGAGAGCTGCCCGCGCATGTGCCAGACCGAGGGGCCCACGCGCAGCAGCACGTGCCCGAGCCGTCCGAGCTGCATCCGCCCCTCGGGCGCGAGCCAGAGGCGATGAAGCGCCAGGCTCGTCTCCTGCCCTCGCGCCGCCGCGGTCGAGACGCCGACGTCCCAGCCCGCCGTCGCGGCGACCGACCACGGCCCGCTGCGCCAGGCAACGAACCAGCCAGACAACGAGCTGAACCCGTGCCAGTCGTCGCGCGAGTAGGGATCGTATCCCGCGCTCGTGATCCGCTGCCCTCGCCAGCCGAGCTCCGCCCCGAAGCGCAACGGGCCGCGCAGCACGCTCGGCGCGCGTTCGCTCGGCGACGGCGGGACGGCGAGCGGCGGCGGAGGTTGCGCGGGCGCGGCAGGCGCGGGCGCTGCGGCCTCGGCGGGCGGCTCCTCGGGCAACGTCGGGAGCTGCGCGAGGGCCGACGAGGACCACCACGCGAGCGAGGAGAGCGCCGCGAGGCAGGGAGAGCGCCGCGTCATCGCGAGCCCTCCGCCGCGAGAACCGCCGCGTATTCTCTCATTCCTGACAGCGACGGAGCGGCCGCGTCGAGCACGGTCACGCCGAGCGCGCCGCCCGGGTGGAGCGCCACCATCGCCCGCCCGCCGGGCCGCGCGACGTCGAACGCGGCCGCCACCGGGCGCGGCAGGAACACGTTGAGCGGGTGAAGATCGGCGAGCGCGACGGACGAGATGTCCGGGGAGCCGGGGGCGAACACGATCGCGTGCTCTCCGTCGAAGGTCTGGGAGACCTTGCCGCCCGACCGCGTCACCAGCGGCGCGACGGCGCGTGAGGCGAGATCGAGCACGGCGAAGCCGCCGTACGTGAGCTCGAGCACCAGCCTCGGATCGTCTCCGACGGGCGGCAGCACGCGGGCGACCGGGGCTGGCAGCGAGAGCGTCTCGACCGAGCGATACGGCTTGCCCGCGGTGTCCGCGAGGGAGAGGAGCGCGAGCTCCGGCGTGGCGCCCGTCAGCACGAACGCGACGCCAGTGGACACGGCGCCGGGCGCGCGGGTCATCGCGCCGAAGGCGCCGCCCACGTCGAGCTCGGTGACGGCGTAGGTCGACGGATCCACGAGCGCG
>CAUJFL010000389.1 GCA_963169165.1 Myxococcota bacterium
GCCCGCGATGCCGACGAACAGCATCAGCTCGCGTCGTCCGCGTACATCGCCTCGATCTCGGCGGCGAAGTTCTGGTTCACGACCTTGCGCTTCACCTTCAAGGTCGGCGTCAGCTCTCCGGCCTCGATCGAGAACGGGCGCTTCGTGATCGTGAAGCGCTTCACCGTCTCGACCCGCGCGAGCGTCGCGTTGATCTCGTCGACCGCGCGCTGCACGTCGGCGCGCACGGCCGGGTCCTCGTGGAGCCTCGCGGCGTCGAGGCCGCGCTCCTTGGCGAACGCGGCGGCCGCCTCGGGATCGAGCGACACGAGCGCCGTGAGGTACTTGCGCCGGTCGCCGATGACGACGGCCTCGCCCACCAGCGCGTGGTTCTTCAGCGCGCCCTCGATGTTCTTCGGGGCGATGTTCTTCCCGCCCGCGGTGATCAGGATGTCCTTCTTGCGGCCGGTGATGAACAGGAAGCCGTCGCGATCGAATTCGCCGAGATCGCCCGAGCAGAGGTAGCCGCCCTGGAGCGCCTCGGCGGTGGCCTCGGGATCCTTGAAATAGCCGAGGAACACGTTGGGCCCCCTGACGAGGATCTCGCCGTCCTCGGCGATCTTCACGTCGACGCCCGGGATGGCCGGGCCGACGCTGCCGAAGCGGGTCATCCCCGCGCGGTTGAAGCTCGTCGGGCCGGTGTCCTCGGACTGGCCGTAGACCTCGAGCACGATGAGGTCGAGCGACGCGAAGACCTCGAGCACGTCCTCCGCGATCGGCGCCGCGCCGCTCACCATCACGCGCGCGCGATCGAGGCCGAGGGCCTCGCGCAGCTTCGAGAACACGAGGCGGTTCGCGAGCTCGTACTGCAGCGCGAGCGCGAGCGGCAGCGGCTCGCCGCGGGTGCGGTAGGAGGCCACGCGCGCCCCGACGCCGCGCGCGAACCGCGCGATCTTGGCCTTCGCGCCGGTCGCCAGCGCGAGCTTGCCCGAGATGCCCGCGTGGAGCTTCTCCCAGATGCGAGGCACCCCGAAGAAGATCGTCGGGCGCACCTCCTTCAGGTTGTCCGCGACCTTCAGGATCGACTCGGCGTAGTAGACGCAGGAGCCCAGCGTGCACGGGCCGTGCAGCGTGAACATCTGCTCTGCGATGTGCGAGAGCGGCAGGTAGGACAGCGCGACGTCGCGCGCGTTGCCGCCCGTGAGCTCCTGCGCGGTGCGCGCGGTCCACGCGAGGTTCTCGTGCGACAGCATCACGCCCTTCGGCGGCCCCGTCGTGCCGGAGGTGTAGATCAAGGTCGCCAGGCCCGCGGGCTCGAGCGCGTCGAGGCGGCGATCGATCTCCTGCTCCTCGGTCGCGTCCGCCTTCGCGAGGAAGGCGTCCCACGACAGCACCATCGGATCGTCGAGCTCGCCCGCGTCGCGCATCGTGACGACGTGGCGAAGGTGAGGCAGCTCGCCGCGCGCCTTCTGGATCTTCTCCCACTGGTCGCGGTTCTCGACGAGGACGACCGGCGCCTCGGCGTGGTGAACGATGTACGCTACCTCCTCCTTCGAGCACGTCGTGTAGATGCCCGCCGGCGCGCCGCCCGCCACCATCGCCGCGAGATCGAAGATCGCCCACTCGGGCCTGTTGTTGCCGAGGATGCAGACGCGCTGCCCGGGCTGGAAGCCGAGCGCGACGAGCGCGCGCGCGGCGCGCCGCACCTCGCTCGCGTAGGTCTTCCAGGTGGTGCCGCGCCACACGCCCCCGCGCTTCTCGAAATACGCGAACGCGTCGGGGCGGATCCGCGCCTGGTCGAACAGCCGCCTCGGAATCGTGTCGGTCATCCCTCTTCCTCTCCTCGAGGGTGGCGTTATCGCACGCTCCGCCCGCGCGACAATGCGCGACGTGGGGGCAGAATCCGCTTGGCGCGCGGGCGCGGCCTCGGCGAGCATCCGGCGCTTCAGGAGGAGAACCCATGCGATCGAACGTCACCATCGTCGCCATCGCGCTCGCCGTCGCGGGCTGCAGCAAGAGCTCGTCGGGGGGCGACGCGAGCCCCGCGCCCGTCACGGACAAGAAGGCCCCGCCCGCGCATCAGCCCGCGAGCGAGCCCGCGAAGCCCGGCGCCCCCGCGGTGCCGACCGCCGCGCCAGGCGCGAGCATGGAAGCGCCCGAGATCCCCGAGGGGCGCTCGAAGCCCCCCACGGTCGCGGAGTGGAGCGCGGCCGCGAGCGTGAACACCGTGGGCGCCAACAGCGCCCCGAAGGACTGCGTGATGAAGGTGGTCCGCGAGTGGCTGAAGGTGAACTGCTCCGGCAAGGTCAAGGAGGTCACCAACATGGACGGGTTCGGCGCCAAGAACGTCGACTACTTCGACAGCGTCACGCCCGGCAAGAGCGCCGATCTCGTCGTCCGCGTCAGGAAGGGCGGCGCGATCAAGGCGCGCATCCTCCGCGAGGGCGGCGGCGCGTCTCTGTTCGTCAACTGGCCCAGCCAGAACGCGAAGCCGAGCATCATGGCGCTGCAGACCTTCAGCGGCTGAACCGAGAGCTCGCGCGCGGTGGGCGGCGGGTCGACCCCGCCCACGCGCCGGGCTACGGGCGTGCCAGCGCGACGTCGTCGATGTACCAGCCGGGGAGCTTGTGAGCTTGCGTGGTGGAGGCGTTGGTCGAGTTGTAGTTGACCCCGGTCCCGTAGGCGAAGCGCACCTGCGCCTTCGTGGTCAGCGCCCCGGGTGGCAGCGTCACCTTCACCTCGACCCACCCCGACGAGACGCCAGTGACCCCGGTCATGCCGTCTACGTGAAAATTGTTTGGTTTGACGCACTGGGCGCCGCCGACGGCGGGGTTGATGGAGACCACGCCCGGGCCGGGCGAGACGTTGGTCCAGGTCTGACCGCCGTCGCCGGACACCTCGATCACGCCGCCGTCCGAGTAGCTCTGGCCTCCCTGGGTGTAGTCGAGCCACGCGTGCCAGTGAAAGAAGGTCAGCGCCACGCCCTGGCCCGCGCACGCCGACAGATCCAGCGTGGCGCTGCGAAGGGCGGCGCGGCCACAGGCGGCGTAGTTGCCGGAGAGGTTCGTGCCCCAGCACTTGGCGCCGCCGTGGCACGACGTCGGCCCGGCGGTGGGCGCACCCCACTCCCACTCGTCGAGCGGCCACGACGCCGACGCGCCGTCGAGGATGGAAGAGGTGAAGCCCTGCTTGCTGGCCTCGAAATCGGCCTTCAGCTTCGCGATGGCGGCGTCGCAGGCGTCGCCTCCGCCGGCGCCGGCCTGTGCCTGTCCCGCCTGCCCCGCCCCCGCGCCGCCGCCCGACTGTTGCCCCGCCTGCCCCGAGCCCGCGCCGCCGCCCGACTGTTGCCCCGCCTGTCCCGAGCCCGCGCTGCCGCCTGATTGCTGCCCAGCCTGGGCTGCGCCTGCCTTGCCAGCGGCTGGTTGCCCCGCCTGTCCCGCGCCTGCCTTGCCCGCCGAGGGCTGCTGACCCGCCGCGCCTTGCCCAGCCGAGCCGCCCGGCGAGGTCCCGCCCCCGCCGACGGCGCCGCCCGCTCCGGCGACTCCGCCGACCTCGCCGCCCGCGCCAGCGGCGCCCGGCTCGACGTCGTCCTCGACCACAGACGGCCCGCCGCTCACGCACGCGACCAGCAACGCGGGGAGCAGCGCCGCGAGACGCCGAGCAGGCACCGAGAGTGTGGCCACGTCGCCTGTCATACCACGCCCGCGGCGCCGCGCTGGGAGCACAGGGAATATCACTTTCCGAACTTTGCAAACTCGGCGTCGGAGCGCTCGCAGTTCTCCTCGGGCTCGGCGTCGCGGCACGAGCAGATCCCCTTGCAGAAGTGCTTGATCTCGCCCGTCCGAAAGAACCAGTCGCTCTGGGCGTACGAGGGGCCGAGCTCGCGCACCATGTCGTGGGGATCGGGGTTGTCGGTCGGCGCCCGGTTGACGAGCGGCTCGTCCTTGAGGGGAAACTTGTACTCGACGATGGCGCTGCCGCCCATCACCGTCGCCGCCTCGGGGACGCCGAAGATCGGCCTCACCGCGGGGGTGATGGCCTTCGCGCCCACCGTCCGCGCGATGAGGTGCGCGCCGAGCGTCGTCACCTGGTGGTCGCCGAGCGCGTCGTGGATCAACAGCTGGTGCGCGGGCGTGTTGGGGAGCATGTCCTTGGTGATGTAGGCCGCGAACCCGGTGGGTTCGGAGCGATCCCAGAACATCTGAAACGCGCCGAGCAGCAGCTGCTGGTCGAGCCCGTTGGGATACGAACCGTTGAGGATGAGCTGGTAGCCTGCGTAGTCTTTCGAGCGGTTGAGCAGCAGGTTGTAAGGCATCCCCGGCTCGCCGACGAGGCCGCGCGTCACGTCCACCGAGAGGCCCATGTACGCCGTGCCCATGATGCCTCCCTGGCTGTCACCGCGGTACGCGCGGAGGCTCGTGTCGACGACGCTGTCGCCGTCCTTGTCGAGCAGCAGCGGGTCCTTCGAGAAGGTCGTCATCATGAACCGCATCGCGAGCTGCTGGTTCAGCATCCCCTGGATCTGGCGCTCGGTGAACGCGCGCAGCGCGACGATCTTGCCGCCGAGGCCCTCGATCGCCATCTCGACGTCGGCGCCGGCGAAGCCCATCAGATCGACCGAGAACGTCACCCAGTCATACAGGTTGCCCATCTCGGGGAGGTAGCCGTTCTGCCCCTCGAAGCGGCTGCCGAACAGGCCGTGCCCGTTCTGCAACAGCCCGTACTTCTTTCCGCCTGTCTCGATCGACTTGGGGATGTGTATGAGCACGTCGAACTCGAACTCGCCGTTCTGCGCTGGCAGCCCGTCGGGGCCGAGGTTGACCCTCGGCAGCGTGTCGGCGGGCGTCACCCAGTCGGCCGCCGTGTTGAGGTAGCTCGGCAGCGTCACCTTCGCGTGGACGCGCTTCGACGAGAACTTGTTGGGGTTGTCCTCGACCTTGTCGATCCGGTACTTGAACGGCTTCGACGGATCGCCGTACTTGGCGAGCGCGTCGTCGCGCATCTTGAGGGCCCAGCGGGTGGTGTTCTCCCTCGACGAGGTGGTGTAGTCCCAGGCGACCTGCAGGTCTGCCTTGGCGACGCCCTTCGCCTCGAGCTTCGCGAAGATGTCCTTGTAGAGCTCGCGGCGCAGCTCGACCGATGGGTGACAGTCGGAGGTGCCGTCCCGCAGCGCCTTCCACGCGGGTGTGGGCTCGACGGTCTTGCCGTCGGCGTCGACGACGCGGCGGATGGCGACGATGTAGCGCGTCGAGTCCTTGAGCCTGACCGCGGGGCGCACGATCAGCGCCCGCTCCTCGTCGTCGCGCGGCGCCATGTCGAGATCGACCCAGTGCGGCACCAGCGCGCCGGTCTCGGCCTCCATCAGGATGGTGGGCGAGTCGGTCGTGAGCGTGCTCTCGATCTGCAGCGGGTTGGCGAGGCCGGTGGCGGGGTCCTCGGCGAAATGGAAGAATTCGCCGGGACGGGAGAAGCGGATCTCGCGGGCGAACTGCTTCCAGTCATCGGGCGCGAAGCTGCGCTCGAGGTCGAGGATGCGCTCGACCTCGGCCAGCGTGTGCACGCCGCCGATGTAGCCGCCGCGGTAGCCGAGGCCGCGATAGATGGCGACCTGCTTGGCGGCGAGCTCGAGGAAGAAGGCCTTGCCCTTGTCGGGGCTCGCGCCCTGGCGCTCGCAGACGGC
>CAUJFL010000390.1 GCA_963169165.1 Myxococcota bacterium
ATCTCGAGCTCGTCCCGCTCTCGCGCCCGCATGCGCGCCTCGAGCTCGCGCGCGGTGTAGTAACCGGCGAACCCTCCACCCAGGATGACGACGCGGCGCTTCGGCATCGCTGGGGCGTGTAGTGCCGCGCCGACCGAGCGGCCAGCCCCGGCTCACAAATCGAAAGAGAAGGTCCGCGTCTCTCCCTGCGCGGCCAGCGTGGTCGAGAAGCCCGTCGTGCGCTGCCCGAGCCGGACGCCGACCCTCACCGACAGCGGCAGCCGCGCCTTGCCCGCCTTCTCGAGGCGCAGCGTGACAGTGTACGTGCCGCGGCGAGGCTCGACGTCGCCCCCCTCGAGGAACACGTTCTCGAGGTTCTGGCCGCGGCATCGGCGGTCGCTCCCCGGGCAGTCGCGATCCTTCACGAGGCCGCCCGCGGTGGGGCTGCCCACCTTGGCCGTCTCGCCCTCGGGATCGGTCACGACCAGATCGACGTCGGCGCTCTCCTCGCTCCAGGCGGCCGCGATCTGCACGAGCCCCGACTGCACGCCGCAGCCCTCGTCGAGCAGGCCGTTGCAGTTGTTGTCGATGGCGTCGAAGCACAGCTCGGGCCCCGTGGTGACGCACGCCTCGTCGAGCGTCACGCCCTCGGGCGCGTGCATCGCGGGCTCGGCGGCGACGGGCGGCGACGGGCGAGGAGGAGCGGGCGAACCACACGCGACCGACAGGCACGACATCCACAGCGCGCGGCGCACCATGCGGGCACCCTAGCCCAGCCGACGCGTCGCGAGGTAGATCCAGGCTTCCGGGCGCGAGGAGCCGTGATAACGCTCGTGCGCCTTGGCCGCCCCGAAGACTCCCCTCACGGTCCTCTGCCTCGCCAGCTACTTCAAGGGCCCGCGCCTGATCGAGACGCTGAAGCGCGAGGGCTGCAACGTGATCCTGCTCACCATCGAGAAGATCATGAACGATCCCTGGCCGCGCGACAGCATCGACGAGGTGTTCGCCATGCCGGGCGCCGGGCTCGCCGACAAGCGCGCCGACGTCATCCACGCCGTCTCGTACCTCGCGCGCACGCGCAAGATCGACCGCATCGTCCCGCTCGACGACTTCGACGTCGAGGTCGCGTCGATGCTGCGCGAGCACATGCGCATCCCCGGCATGGGCGAGACCACGGTGCGCTATTTTCGCGACAAGCTCGCGATGCGCGAGAAGGCGCACGACAGCGGCATCAACGTCCCCGAGTTCGTCCACGCGATGAACCACGACGAGGTGCGGCGCTTCGTCCGCGAGGTGCCCGGCCCGTGGATGCTGAAGCCGCGCGGCGAGGCGGCCAGCATGGGCATCAAGCGCGTCGGCACCGAGGACGAGGTGTTCGCGCTGATCGAGGGGCTCGGCGACGCGCAGAGCTTCTTCTTGCTCGAGAAGATGATCCCCGGCGACGTCTACCACGTCGACGCGATCACCTCCGAGCGCGAGATCGTCTTCGCCGCGTGCCACAAATACCGTCGGCCGATCCTCAACATCACCCAGGAGGGCGGCGTCTTCGGCACCTGCACCGTGCCGCGCGGCACCGACGAGGAGCGCGAGCTGCTCGAGTTCCACGCGAGGCTGCTGTCGACGCTGGGCATGGTGCGCGGCGTGACGCACACCGAGTTCATCCGGGGCCGCGACGACGGGCGCTTCTATTTCCTCGAGACGGCCGCGCGCGTCGGCGGGGCGCACATCGCGGACCTGGTCGAGGCGGAGAGCGGCCTCAACCTCTGGGAGGAGTGGGCCAAGCTCGAGATGCGCCAGGGCAAGTGGCCGTACGAGCTGCCGAGGACGCGCGCCGACTACGCGGGCCTCGTCGTGTCGCTCGCGCGCGAGGCGAGGCCGGACACGTCGAGGTACACCGAGCCCGAGATCGTCTGGCGCCTCACCGAGAAGTCGCACCACGTCGGGCTCATCTTCCGCTCTCCCTCGTACGCGCGCGTCGAGGAGCTGATGGACACGTACGAGGCGCGGATCCGGCTCGATTTTCAGGCGGTGCTGCCGCCCGCGACGTCGCACACCGATTGAGCTCCGTGACGCTCGCCGAGCTGGACAGAGGCGCGAGCGCGCGCATCGACGCGCTCCCCGACGATCTGGACGCCGCGTCGCAGTGCGTGTCGATGGGCCTGCGCGTCGGCGCGTCGGCCTCGGTGCTGCGGCGCGCGCCGTTCGGCGGCCCGCTGCACGTGCGCGTCGGCGACGTCGAGCTCGCGATCGGCCGCGAGCTGGCCGCGCGCGTCACGGTGTCGCGGTGAGCGAGGCCGCGCCCGTCGTCGCGTTCCTCGGCCGCCCGAACGCTGGCAAGTCATCCTTGTTCAACGCGGTCACCGGCCGCCGCGCGAAGGTCGGAAATTTCCCTGGGATCACGGTCGACGTCGAGGAGCACGACACGACGCTGCCGAGCGGCAGGTCGGCGACCCTCTGCGATCTCCCCGGCCTTCACCGGCTCGACGGCGCGCTCGGCGAGGGCACCGACGAGGAGCTCGCGCGGCGGCTGATCGATCGGCTCGTCGACGGCCCGCGTCCCGCGGTGCTCTTGCAGGTGTGCGACGCGACGCGCCTCGCGCTCGCGCTCGCGCTCTGTCGGCAAGCGCGCGCGCGCTGGCCCCAGGCGCCGTTCGTGCTCGCCCTCACCCACGTCGACGAGCTCGCCGAGGAGGGCGCCGAGCTCGACGCCGCGCGGCTCGCCGACGCGACCGGGGCGCGGGTCGTGGCGACGCACGCGGCCGCGCCCGACGCCGCCAGGCTCGTGCTCGCCGCCATCGACGACGCCGCGCCCGCCGCGCCGGTCGACTTCGACCCCGAGGCGGTGGCGGCCGCGGTCGTGAAGCGGACGTCCACGGCGCGCCGTGGTCCGCGGGCGCGCACCGACGCGTGGGATCGCGCGCTGCTCCACCCGGCGCTCGGCCCAATGATCTTCATCGGGATCATGGCCGCCGTCTTCGCGGCGGTGTTCCTGGTCGCCGATCCGGTGACCGACGCGCTCGACGCCGGGACCCAGCGACTCGCGGCGGCGCTGAGGCCGCGGCTCGGCGACGGCTTCGCGGCTTCGATGGTGCTCGACGGCGCGCTCGGGGGGGTCGGCACGGTGCTGGTCTTCTTGCCGCAGATCATCATCCTGATCGTCGCGCTCGAGGCGCTCGAGGCGAGCGGCTACCTCGCGCGCGCGGCGTTCCTGCTCGATCGAGCGTTTCGCGGGTTCGGCCTCGGCGGCAAGGCGTTCGTGCCGCTGTTGACCGGCCACGCGTGCGCGGTCCCGGCCATCACGGCGACGCGCGTGCTGCGCGAGCCGGGCGAGCGGCTCGCGACGATCCTGGTGATCCCGCTGATGAGCTGCTCGGCGCGGCTGCCGGTATACACGCTGTTGATTTCGGCCTTCTTCGGCGACTCGCCGCTGCGGCGCGCGGGCATCGCGACGGCGCTCTATGTCTCGGGCATCGCGCTCGGCCTCGTCGCGGCGCGCGTGATGCGCTCGTCGGTGGCCCGCGGGCGCAGCCTCCCGTTGCTGCTCGAGATGCCGCTCGTGCGACGCCCGATGCTGCGGCCCATCCTGCGCCGGGCGTGGCTCGAGGCCAAGGAGTTCACCTGGCGCGCCGGCAGCGTGATCTTCGCCGCCTCGATCGCGCTGTGGATCCTGCTGAACACGGCCACCCGTCCGGCGGCATACGAGGGCGAGCCGCTGATCGATCGGAGCGTCGCGGCGGCGTTCGGCCGCGGCCTCGAGCCCGTCACCCGCCCGCTCGGCTTCGACTGGCGCATCAACGTCGGGCTCGTCGGGAGCTTCGGCGCGCGCGAGCTGATGGTGGGGACGATGGGCGTCATCTTCGGCATCGAGAACGCCGGCAAGGAGCCCGCGCCGCTCGTCGCGAAGCTCCGCGACGCGAAGGCCCCGGACGGCAAGCCAGCCTACGGCGCGCCCACGGCCGTCGCGCTGCTCGTGTTCTTCGTGATCGCGTGCCAGTGCATCAGCACGCTCTCGGCGGTGCGCCGCGAGACCAGGAGCACGAAGCTCGCGCTGTTCGTGCTCGTGTATACCTACGCGCTCGCCTGGGTGTGCGGCGCGCTCGCGTTCCAGCTCACGCGCGCGCTCTCGCCCTGAGCGCGCCTCGCGTAGAGTCTGGCGATGCGCCCTCCACGCGTCGCCTGGCTCCTCCCGCTGTTCGCGCTCGCGTGCGGCGGCGCCGACCCCGAGGCTCCGCCCGCGCTCACGAGCCAGGCGGGCGCGGCGGGCGCGCCACAGGCGGGCGCGGCGGGCGCGCCACTGGCGGGCGCGGCGGGCGCGCCACGGGCGGGCGCGGCAGGCACGGCGCAGGCGGGCGCGGCAGGTGCGGCGGAGGCGGGCGCGGCGGGCATGGCGCAGGCAGGCGCGGCGGGCGCGAGCACCTGGCTCTCGGTGGCGCCGACCGATCAGACCCTCCCCATCGCCTTCACCATCTCCATCGCTGGCGAGGGCACCTCCAGGATCGGCGACGTGGCGCTCGACGCGAACGTGGGCGCGGTCACCGTCGGCGGCGTCAGCTATCAGGCGCTCGCGTACGAGCACCAGGCGTGGCCCGAGTTCGGGTACGAGCTGTTCCAGGCGCTCGCGGTCGGCCCGGATCGCCTGTTTTCACTGTGGTTCTACTGCAAGGGTGACGCGCTCGACTGGGTATACTTCGAGGGCACGGACGGCACGACGATGACCGACGAGCCCGCGCAGAAGGGCGGCTCGTGCGCGTTCTCCGCGACCCCCTCGTCGCCTCACGTGAAGCTGCCCGCGTCGTCGTTCGCGGCGCCTGCGCCGATCACCGGGTTCGAGGTGAAGGGCGCGCAGCTCGAGCTGCCATCGGGCCAGAAGGGCACGCTGTCGCTCGGCCCGGTCTCGCACGAGGTCTACGTGTTCGACTCGGTCGATTGCTCCACCGACTGCGGCTCGCCCGGCTGGTGGGAGCTGCACGCGCTCCTGTGGGACCCCAAGGCCGCGCGGCTCTGCTTCACCATCTTCTATCTGCCCGTGGGCCAGTCGCAGGTGTGGGCTCGATACTCGATCGCGCTGCCCGATCTCACCGATCCCATCGGCGATCTGACCCTCACGGCGACCTGGACCAAGCTCTGACCCCAGGATCCCGAGCGCAGGATTTTCCGAAAGTTATTTCACAAGGGGGGGTGGTTGAGTGTAGAGGTTCGTGTCATGAAGATTTCCACACTCGCGCTGATGGTCGCCGCCTCGATGTCGCTCGTCGTGGGCTGCAGCAAAAAAGAAGAGTCCGCCGCTCCGGCCACCGACACGGGCGCCGCCGGCGCCGCCGCGACGGCGACCGCGAAGCCCACCGCGACGGCGACGGCCACCGCGACCGCGACCGTGCGCGTCGTGACGACCGCGTCGGCGGCCCACAGCGCCTCGGCCGCCCCCGCCGCGTCGGCCGCCCCCGCGGCGTCGACGGCGCCGGTCGGCATCCGCCCGCCGAAGATCATGCCGAAGAAGCCCTGAGCGGCCACCGATCGCGACGGGCGCGCCTCCCCAACGAGGCGCCCCCGCCGCGCTCACCGCGACGGCAAGCGCACCGGCAGCGCCTTGCGATCGAAGATCCGCACGCGCCGCACGAGGAGATCGAGCAAGAAGAGCGCGATCGACGCCATCACGATCTTGGGCCACAGCGCCTCGTGGTAGGTGATCTTCTCGCCCCCCGCGTCGAACAGCGCCGTCGGCGGCGGCTCGAACGCGCCGCCCGTGCTCGCCGCGATCCGCCGCAAGAGCTCGCGATCCGGCTCGAACCGCGCGTACTCTGGAGGGTAAGGATTGTTCACGTGGCCGTAGCTCGCGGCGACCGGCGCGCGCTTGCCGTCCTCGCCCGGGCGCGCGTGCTCGGCGCGCAGCAAGAACGAGCCGAAGCGATCGAGGACGAAGCTCGACTCGTATCTGCCAGGCGCCACCTGCCGCATCGGCAGCTCGCGCTTGTCCTTGCTGGGGGCCGGGCCGATCACCGAGAGCGTCGACTCGAGCCCGTTCTCGAAGCGATCGTCCGCGCCGAACGCGTCGACGATCGCGCGCACCTCGCCGCCCGCGAGCTCGACCTTCATGTCCAGCTCCCGGCGGTGCTTCACGCGCATGTGTTCGCGCACGAGCTGGCCAAAGAACTGCGAGAACCCGGGCCAGCGGAGCCACTCGACCGCCCAGCGGTTCTTCACGTCGCTGGTCCAGGCGAGCGTCCAGCCTATCCCCACGTGCCACCGCGCGAGGATCGGCTCACCCTTGTCGCTCGCGAGGATCTGCTGCGCGGGCGCGGGCTTGAGCTTGGTGGAGACGTAGCCGTGGAGGTTCGGCGCGCTGGCCATGTCGATCCCGGCGAGGAAGCCCGCGTGCTGGGTGACGGTGACCGGGAACCAGTCTTCTTGCGCCGACTGCCGCGCGACGACCTCGGTCTCGGCGGTGAACACCTTCGGGAGGTTCTGGGGATCGGGGACCTTGTGGTAGCGACCGCCGCCGACGTCCTTGATCATCGAGAGCAGGTTGTCGTCGAGGCTCGTGCCGAGCCCGACGGTCGTCACCGTGATGCCCTCGCCCGCCATCGCCTGCACGACCTGGCGGATGCCGTTGATCGGCGCGACGCCGTCCGTCAGCAGGATCACGTGCTTGCGGCGCGCCTGCGTGACCGACAAGTCTTGAAATGCCGCGTCGAGCGCCGGAAAGATGTCGGTGCCGCCGCCCGGCTGGATCTTCGCGATGTCCGACGCGATGCGGCCCTTGCGGCGCGCGGAGGTCATCTTCACCGCGCGCATCGGCTGTGTGTCGAACGCGATCACCTCGACGACGTCGTCTGGCTGCAGCACCTCGACCGCCGCCTTCGCCGCCGCCTTCGCCATCTCCATCGGCGTGCCGTTCATCGACCCGGAGCGATCGATCACGAGCGAGAGGGCCACGCTGGGCATGTCCTTCTTCTTCTCGCTGTCCATCCGCACCGGGAGGATTCGCTCGACCGTCGAGTGCTGCCAGCCGCCGAGCGCGTAGCCGTGCTCACCGCCGGCGAACAGAAAGCCCCCGCCGAGATCGCGCACGAACGACTCGATCAGGCCCTGCGCGTCGAGGCCGAGCTTGTCCTGCGGGACGTCGGAGACGACGAGAAAATCGAAGCGCTCCAGCTCCTTCAGCGACGCGGGGAACGCGCCCGGCGTCCGCACCTCGACGTCGAGCTGCTGCGCGCCGAGCGCCGCCTGCAGGTAGCTCGCGTGCGACGCGGACCCCTCGACGTACAGCACCGTGGGGCGCCCGGGCACGTCGACGGTGACCGCGATCTTGTTGTTCTCCTTGAAGGTGTCGTCGGCGATCTCGTCGAGCTCGAGCGAGTAGGTGACCTCGCCGGCGACGCGGACGATCGACTTGAAGACGAGCTGGTTGGGGCCCGGCGCGAGCTCGAGCTTGCGCACGCCGTCGAGGCCGTTGAGCGTCTCGCCCTGAAAGAGCCGCGCGCGCGCGGTCGTCTTGCGGCTCGCGTACACGTCGGCCTTGAGCTCGAAGGCGTCGCCGACGCGCACCTTGGGCGGCAACACCACCTCGCGCAGCGCGACCTCGCCAGGCACGGGGCGCTTGGTCGAGTA
>CAUJFL010000391.1 GCA_963169165.1 Myxococcota bacterium
TTGTCGCTGGCGCGGTGGGGGGGGGCGGCGCCCTTCGGCGCGCTGGCGCCGATGCTGCCCCGGTTGCCGTGGGGGTGGCACTCGCCCGCGGCGCCGCACTGGCCCGACGCGAACACCGTGCACTGCGGGTAGCAGGCGCCCTGGGTGGCTCCGTTGATCTGCGCGACGCAGACGTGCTGCGCGGGACACGACGCGCCTCCGCCGCACTGCGCGGGTTGGCACGTCGAGGTCGCGGGCGCGCAGACGCGACCAGGATCGCCGCACGCCTCGGCGTTCTCGCAGGGGCTCCCGACGCCGGTCGTGATCGAGACGGTCGTCGTCGCCAGCGTGAGGCACTTGCCGCCGGGCACGAGGGTCGAGGTCGCGTCGCTCGCGATGGTCGCCTCGGACAGCACGACGCCGGTGAGGGTCGCCTTCAGCGCGCCGCTCGACGGCTTGCTCGCGCCGTCGATGTCGAGCGTGCCGGCGGTCTGGAAGAACTGCCTGCCTGCTCCGGCGAACGTGCGGTCCTCGGCGGCGGTCACGCACTGCGCGCAGGTCTTGTAGTTGTCGTTGGGCGCGGCGGTCAGGCTGTGGCCGCCGCCCGCGTCGCCCTCGAAGAACAGCGTCAGCTCGTCGGGATCGCCGCCGCCGAGCGCCGGCGAGATCGTCCCGATGTAGCGGCCTGCCTTGCCCGGATCACCGGCGACGAAATGGACGCCCGACACCGAGACCGCGACGCACGACGGAGGAGCGCCGCCCGCGCCGGAGGCGCCGCCCGCGCCGGAAGCGCCGCCCCCGCCGGCCGATGAGCCCGCGGCGCCGCTCGCCCCGGATGAGCCGCCCGACGAACCGCCCGCGCCGGAAGCGCCGCCCGAAGAACCGCCCGAGCCTGACGATGCACCCGAGGCGCCGCTCGTGCCAGGCGAGCCCGCGGAAGCGCTGCCCGCGCCGGCCGCGGAGGTCCCCGCGGCGCCAGCGGTCGAGGCGCCGGCGCTGCCCGCGGTCGGCGAATTGCCCGACCCGGCGGTCGCCGAGCCGCTGGAGCCCGCGGTCGAAGCTCCGCCGAGGCCCGCGGCCGAGCTTCCGGCGGTCGATTTCCCGCCGGTGCCGACCGAGCCGCCGACGGGCGTGCCCCCCTTTCCGCCGGCGCCGACGCCCGCCGCGCCGGCGCTGTCAGGGACCGCGGTGAGCGAGTCGCCGCCCGAGTCAGACCCGCCGCACGCGGTCGCGGCCACGATGAAGGCAGAGAGAGCGAAGATAGAAATGTTGAGACGCATGTGCAGTTCCTCCAAGAGAAGAAGCGGTGGACGGTAAGCCGCCGGTGCAGCCGGGCGAGCCCTTCGGCGTGAGGCCCGCCGGCTGGTGGTCGATGCAGAACTTCGTGTTGAGCTCGGGGACGTCTCGGCAGGTGTTGCCGCCAGCGTTCGGCGTCCCGTCCTTCTTGAGGCACTTGCCGCTGGTGCAGCTGTCGCCCGGATCACAGTCGGCCGCCGTCGCGCAGGTGTACGTGCAGTCGTCGTCGGTCGCGCACTCGCTCGAGATCACGCAGATCGGCAGCGGGCCAGCGCTGGTCGTGAACGTGCGGACGAACGAGCCGGCCTCCCAGCCGCAGTCGTTGTCGGAGGTGGTGGCGGTCGCGAACCAGCCGCACACGGCCTGGTCGCCGCTGCCCACGTCGACGCGGTCGCTCCCGTCATAGCCCCAGAGGTTGTAGAGCCCGCAGAACGCGTCGACGCCGTTCTTGCCGTCGCAGGCGCCCGTGCTGCCGGCCGTGCACGGGTCCATGCAGATGCCGATCTTCTGCTTGTCGGCGCCGGCGTCGGCGCCGTAGATGCTCACGCAGATGCCCTCACACTGTTTGACCGGAGCGCCGCTCGGGTCGACCAGCGTGGGATCACACTTGGTCTCGTGCTGCTGACACTTCGTGCCGCTGGGGATGCAGCCACCCGTGCCGAGATCACACTTCTGACCGGCCTCGCAGGCGCTGTCGTCGGCGCACAGCGGGCGACAGTAGCCGAGCGGCGTGCCGTCGAGCTGGCTCCGGATGATCTTCGGTGTGACGGTCGGATCGGTCTCGGCCTCGTGGAGCGGGAAGCACGCGAGGTCGTCGCGGCCGTGGCACTTGTTGGCAGAGAGCGAGAACTGGAGGGCGGGTGCGCCGAATTCGCAGCCTTGCACGCACGTCCCCTTGGCGTTGGCGGCGTCGTCCTCGCCGAAGTTGAGGCAGAACGCGCCCTCCCCGCAGGGATCCGGGTCGTTGCTGGATGGGTCCGCGATGACCTGCTTCAGGTATTGTGTGCAGTCCATCGAGCAGTAACCGTGGGGCGCGCCGACGCCGAGGAAGTCGGTGCTCGTGGGGAGGATGCAGGTGCCGCCTGCGCCGCACTCTGCGTCGCCCGAGCACGGCAGGCCGACGCTGGCCGACGAGGAGGTGCCACCCGCGGCGCCACCCTTGCCTGCCGCGCCGCCCTTGCCTGCCGCGCCCGCAGCTCCCCCGGTCGACCCGCCCGCGCCTGACTTTCCGCCCGATGCTCCGCCGACGCCGGAGGTCCCCGCCGTGCCGGCTGATCCGCCGCCAGGCGCGCCACCTGCGCCCGCGTCCGAGGCTCCACCTCCGCCTGACGTGCCCGCGACACCGCCAGCGCCCGCGGTCTGGCTGACCCCGCCCGCGCCGGCGGCCTTCGCGCCGCTGGAGCCCGCCGAGGCGCCTCCCAGACCCGCGGCGGAGTTGCCCGCGGTCGAGCCTCCGCCTTTGCCGACGGACCCGCCGACCGAGCCGCCCGCCCTGCCGCCGACACCGACGCCGGGCGCGCCCGCGCCGCCGGGGACCGCCGTGAGAGAGTCGCTGCCGGAGTCAGAGCCGCCGCACGCGGTCACGGTCACGAACACCGCGGAGAGAGCAAAGGTGGAAAGGTTGAGACGCATAGGCAGGTTCCTCCAGGTAGACGGCGACCGTAGCACCGAGCCGCGTCCGCGCGCGCCGGCGGCCGCCGCGGATCAGCGGGCCGCCAGCAGCTTCGGGTGCCGACGACGGAGCGCCGCGAGCGCGATGAACCCGAGCAGCACCGCGAACCACAGGGTCGCCACGCGCACCAGGATCATCGCGCTGGTCGCGGCGGCCTGCTCGATGCCCCCCAGGCGCACGAGCTGCTGCTCGAGCGAGCCCTCGGTGATGCCCAGCCCGCCCGGCACCGGGATGAGCGCCCCCGCGAGCTGGCTGGTCGAGTAGGTGAACAGCGAGAGCGTCGCGCTCGGCCTGGTGTGGAAGCCGAGCAGGATCACGTAGAGCGACAGCCCCTCGAGCGCCCACGAGAGGCACGACAGCAGCGTCGGCACCACGAGCGCGCCCGGCGCGACCAGCGTGCGCAGGCTCTCCCACGCGGTCTTCACCTTGGGCGCGAGGCGACCGATGAGCCCCGCGCGCCGCGACATCCACGACACGACGTGATCGGGCACGCTGCGGGACGAGACGACGGCGAGCACCAGCGCGACCGCGACGCCGCCGGCGCCCGCCCACACGAGCCCGCCCGAGAACCCGAGGCTCCCGACGATCACGAGCGCGATGATCCCGATGAGGTCGGTGAGGCGCTCGGCGACCACGATCGGCGCGGTGCGCGCGCCCGGCACCTCGTACGTCTCGAAGAGGACCAGGCTCTTGAACACCTCGCCCACCTTGCCCGGCGTGACGGTCAGCACGAACCCCGAGAGGAACGTGAGAAAACTGTCGAGCTTGGGGACGCCGCGGATGTCGAGCTTCGCGAGGTAGAACTCCCACTTCAAGAAGCGCAGGCAGTAGTTGCCGAACGTCATCGCGAGCGCGAGCGCGTACATCGACCACTCGAACGTCGCGAGCTGCCCCTGGATGGTGCGGTACCCCCGGAACAGCACGAACCCCGCGTAGACCACGACGCCGAGCATCACGCCGACGAGCAGCCGACGGATCAACGTGGGGCCGCTCATGCTCGCCTCGCCCAGCGCGCGCGCGCCACCACGTAGGCCGCGCCCGCCAGGATCACGAGCGCCCCCACGATCGACAGCGTGGTCTTCGTGACCGTCCATCGCCCCGACGAGAGCCCCGCGGGGGGCGGCTCGACGACGACGCCGGGCGACGCGTGGGACGGGGCAGGGGACTGCATGGAGCGCGGCGGCCGGTTAGTCGATCCGCCCGCTCGCATCACGCATTTGTCGAGCTCAGGGCTTGGGCACGGCGCAGCGGCCCTGCGGACCGACCCAGCTCATGATGTTGACCCACAGCTTCTGGATCTGCGGCATGGCCTTCCACTCGGAGTCGAACTCGATCCACTCGTCGCCCCACACGACGCCGCGTCCCTTGCCGCGCTCGTGCGCGTACGCGATGTGCCCGTCGGCGTTGCTCGCGAGCAGCGTGCTCGTGCCGCCCGCGACCACGGTGGGCGTCACGACGTAGCCGCCGAGGAAGGTGACCGACGTGATGCCAGCGGTGACAGGGTGCACCTCGAAGCTGTTCGCGGGCGCGACCGACAGGGCGCCGCCGTACGAGAGGCCGAACGGCGCGAGCAGGGCGTTCGGCAAGAAGTCGGGGTCGGGGCTGTTCGCGTAGCCGGTCATCGTGACGAAGCCGCCGCCCCCCTCGACCCACGCCCGCAGCGCGGTCGCCTCGCCCGCCGAGTAGGCGCGCACCAGCCGGTCGAAGATCACGACGTCGTACTTGGCGAGCAGCGGCGGATCGAACGCCTCGCCTGGCGCCGTGTTGACCCGGTCGACGGTCGTGCCGAGCGCCTGCAGCCACGAAACGAAGTTCGAGGAGGGGTTCGAGCCCGGGACGCCGACGATGCCGATGCGCAGGCAGTCGCACACCCCGTCACCGGCCGCGTCGACGTCGTCGATCTTGCCGTTGCAGTCGTCGTCGACGCCGTTGCACATCGTCTCGACGGACTGCGTCGGCACGCAGCCCGCGCCCCCCGCACCCGCCGCGCCGCTCATCCCCGCGGTCCCTGCCGCCCCGCTCATCCCAGCGCCTCCGGTGCCGGAAGCTCCCGAGGTTCCCGAGGTTCCCGAAGCTCCCGAGGCTCCCGAGGCTCCCGAGGCTCCCGAGGCTCCCGAGGTTCCCGAGGTTCCCGAGGTTCCCGAAGCTCCCGAAGCTCCCGAAGCTCCCGAGGTTCCCGAAGCTCCCGAAGCTCCCGAGGCTCCCGAGGTTCCCGAAGCTCCGGACGTCCCAGCCTTTCCCGCAGCCCCGGCGTGGTTGGTCGAACCTGCGCTGGCCGCGGCGCCAGCGACGCCGGTCGTCGCCTTGCCCGCGCTGCCCGCGGCGCCCCCGTTGTCGGCGGGGACCGGCTCGCTGCTGGTGCCCAGGCCCGAGCCGCACGCGACGAGCGAGAGCGCGGCCGCGACCGCCGCGCGAGGGGAGAGAGGCGACATCCCGCGACGGTAACAGACAGCTCAGCCGGTCGCAGCGCGAGGATCGCGCGGCCCCTCGACGGCGACGACCTCGACGCCGTGCGCTCGTAGGTACTCGACCCCGTTCTCCCCCGCGTAGCCGCCCTCGACGACGAGCACGCGCGCGATGCCGGCGTGGTGGACCAGCTTCGCGCACATCAGGCAAGGCTCGCCGGTGACGATCAGCCACGCGCCCGCCGCGCGCACGCCGTTGGCCGCCGCGTTGCAGACGACGTTCATCTCGGCGTGGTGGCAGCCGATCTCGGTGCGGGTCCCCGACGGGATGCTCATCGTGTCGCGCAGGCACGCGTCGCCGCCGCAGAGCTCGCCGCCGCCGCGCGGGCCGCCGTTGTAGCCGTCCATCAGCACCACGTTGCGTGACGGATCGAGCAGCAGCGCGCCGAACTTTCGTCGCGGGCAGTTCGACGCCTTCGCGAGCGCGAGGCACTGCTCGACGCGCACGCGGATGTGCTTGTCCTTCATGAGGGCACGCTACTCGAAGCGGAGCGCCTGGATAGGGTCGAGCCGCGACGCCTTGCGCGCCGGGTAGAGGCCGAACACGACGCCGACCATCCCGCTGAACACCATCGCGATCACCGCGACGTCGGTGCGCACGAGCATCGGCCAGCCGAACCTGGACGCGAGCAGCCCCGCGGAGCCCGCGCCGAGCGCGACGCCGATGAGGCCGCCGAGCACGGACAGCGCGAGCGCCTCGACGAGGAACTGGGACAGGATGTTGCGCGGCTTCGCGCCGAGCGCCATCCGCACGCCGATCTCGCGCGTGCGCTCGGTCACGCTGACCAGCATGATGTTCATGATCCCGATGCCGCCGACGAGCAGCGAGACCGCCGCCACCGACGCGAGCAGCATCGTCAGCGTCTGCGTCCCCTCGGCCTGCGCGCCCGCGACCTCGGCCAGGTTGCGCACCGAGAAGTCGTCGGGCTGGCCGTCGCCGAGCCGATGCCGTTCACGCAGGAGCGCGACGACGTCCTTCTCTGCGCGCGCGACGTCGCCGGCCGCCGCGATGTAGATGACCCCGGTCAGGTACTTCTGCAGGCCTCCCTGGATCTTGGACTGGAAGGTCGTGACCGGGATGAACGCGACGTCGTCGTAGTCTTGCCCGGTGGGCGACTGGCCCTTCTTGCCCGCGACGCCGATGATCTGAAACGGGATGTTGGAGATGCGGACCGTCTGGCCGACCGGATCGGAGCTGGGACCGAACAGCTTGGAGGCCACCGTCTGGCCGAGCACGACCACCTTGGTGCCGCCGTCCACGTCCGACTGAGAGATGGCGGAGCCGCTCGCGATGGGCCAGCTGCGCGCCAGGAAATAGGCCGGCGTCGTGCCGGTGATGCCGGTCGACCAGTTCTGCTCCTCGCTGACGATTTGCGCGGTGCGACGCAGCGACGGCGCGGCGTCCTTGACCGACGACAGCTCGGTCTGGATGGCCTTGAGATCGTCCCAGGTCAGCGTGGGCCCCGAGCCGAAGCCGCCGCTCGCGCCGCTCGACGTCGTCGCGCCCGGCAGCACGATCAAGAGGTTGGTGCCCATCGCCGCGAACGACGCCTCGACGCGCGCCTTCGCGCCCTCGCCGATCGCCACCATCGCGATCACCGCGCCGACGCCGATGATGATGCCGAGCATCGTCAGGAATGAGCGCATCTTGTTGCGCAAGAGCGCGCGGATCGCGATCCTGAGCGTCTGGACCCCCGTCACGCCCGCGCCTCCTCGAGCACCGCGCGCACCGGCGTCTGGCGGTGATCGGTGACGATCTTGCCGTCGCGCAGCGAGATGACGCGGGCCGCGTAGGCCGCGACGTCGGGCTCGTGGGTCACGAGCACGACCGTGATCCCGCGATCGCTCTGCGCCTGGAGCATCGCCATCACCTCGACCGACGTCCGCGAGTCGAGCGCGCCGGTCGGCTCGTCGGCGAGGATCACGCGCGGGCGGCCGACGATCGCGCGCGCGATGGCGACGCGCTGCTGCTGGCCGCCGGACAGCTCGGCCGGGGTGTGCTCGAGGCGCCCGCCGAGGCCGACGAGCGTGAGCGCCTCGACCGCCCGCTCGCGGCGCTCCTTCGCGGGGACGCCCGCGTAGACCATCGGCAGCTCGACGTTCTCGGCCGCGCTCGTGCGGGGCAACAGGTTGAAGTTCTGGAAGACGAAGCCGAGCACGCGGTTGCGGATCTCGGCGAGGCGATCGACGTCGAGCCTCGAGACCTCCTCACCGTCGAGGAAATAGGTGCCGCTCGTCGGGCGATCGAGGCAACCGATGATGTTCATCAGCGTCGACTTGCCCGAGCCGCTCGTGCCCATGATGGCCAGGAACTCGCCGTGCTCGACCGTCAGCGAGACGCCCGCGAGCGCGTGAAGCTCGGTGTCGCCCATCCGGTAGACGCGCCGGATGTCGTGCATGTCGATGAGAGGCGCGCCCACCTTCAGAAGCCTCGACCGCGCGGCCCGCCGTGGCTCGGGGTCATGCCCGGAAGGCCGCCAGACGGTCGCCCTGCGACCGCGCCGCCGTCGCCGAGCGCCTCGACGATCACCTCGTCGCCGTCCGTGAGCCCCGAGACGATCTCGGTGCTCGAGCCGTCGGTCACGCCGGTCTGGACGCGGACGGGGGTGGCCGCGCCGCCGCGCAGCACCCACACCGTCTTCCGCGTGGAGGGCTCGTGCGCGCGCGCCGCGCCGCCACCCGGAGGGGAACCGGGGCGCGCCCTCGCGGACCGCGAGCCGCTCGGCACGGGCGCGTTGGGAGGGCGAAACCTGAGCGCGGCGTTGGGCACGATGAGCGCGGCCTTCGCCTCGGCCACCACGAACGTGACGTTCGCGGTCATCCCCGGCTTCAGCAGCAAGGCGTCGTTCTTCACGTCGAGCACCGCGTCGTAGGTCACGACGTTCTGCACCGTCTGCGACGCGTTGCGGATGTCGCGGATGGTCCCCTTGAACGTCCGGCCCGCGTGCGCGTCCACGCCGAACGTGGCCTCCATCCCGGGGCGCAGCTTTCCGACGTCTGCCTCGGAGACGTAGGTGTCGACCTGGATCTCCTGCAAATCCTGGGCGATCGTGAAGAGCACCGGCGCCTGCAGCGACGCGGCGACCGTCTGTCCGACGTCGACGGCGCGCGACAGGACGATGCCATCGATCGGCGACACGATCGTCGTGAGCTCGATGTTGACCTGCGCCTCGGCGAGCGACGCCTGCGCCTGCTCGACCGAGCCCTTGCTGACCGCGACGTCGGCCCTCGCCGTCTCGACCGCAGTGGCCGCCGTCTCGACCTCGGCGGTGCCGGCGAGCCCCTGCTCCTGGAGCAGCTTGGCGCGCGCGAGGGTGCGCTCGGCCTGCGCCAGGTTCGCGCGGGCCTTCGCGAGCTGCCCGCGCGCCTGCGACGACGCCGCGCGCGCGCGGCCCAGCGCGGCCTGCAGCAGGCGCGGATCGAGCTTCGCGATCACCTGGCCCTTCTTCACCTGGGAGTTGAAGTCGGCGAACAGCTCCTGCACGCGGCCGCTGACCTGGCTGCCCACCTGCACCGTCACGCGCGCGGAGAGCGTGCCGGTGGCGGTCACCTTGGCCGCGACGTCGCCGCGAGTGGGCTTGACCGTGCGGTAGGCGGGCTGCGCGGCGCTCTTCTTGCGCTGCCACGCGACGTATCCGGCCGCGCTGCCGCTCGCGAGCGCGACCGCGACCAACCAGGGGACCGCGCGCCGCGCGACGCTGCCGCTCGCCATATCCGGTCCGCTGTAGCAGCGATTTCGGCGAGCGGGGAGTGAGCCCGCGCGTCAGCCGCCCGAGCACGCGGCGTGCTCGGCGCCTCGGGTCGTCGGATCGATCCGGGTCGTGCCGTACCGGTCGACCCCGGGGAGGAACGTCGGCGCTCGGACCGCCGAGCACGGCGCGACCGCGCGGAGGTGCAGGCCCGGACCCATGAAGCTGCTCGCACCCGCGTCGATCGCTGACCACGAGCTGAACAGCACGGCCGCGCAGGTCGCGAGGCTCGCGCAGGTCGGCACGGCGGCGCAGAGCGGTGATGGGTTCGCGCAGAGCGGCTCGACGTCCACGTTGCCGCCCATCCCGGCGGCGAGCGCGCCGCACAGCGCGCCTCCGGTCGTACACTCGGTCGTGAGGGCGGGGATGAAGTCCTGCACGCCGAGCACCTTCTGCGCGACGCACGAGGTGCCCGCGAAGTCGGTCGACACGGCACGCCCCACGAGGTTGACGAACGCGTTGCCGGAGAGCGAGGTGACCCGGCCGATCGGGCATGCGCTGAACTCGAGCCCGTAGTGCGCGCCGAAATCGTTGCCGAGTACGAGGTTGTTCTCCAGCGCGATGCCCTCGCTGTCCACGCCGACGGCCGAGTCTGCCAGGAGGTGGATGCCCCGAGCGACCGGCGCGCCCGCGCCGGTGATGATCGTGTTGTACCTGACCGTGACGTTCTGCGAGGCGTCGAGCGTCAGGCCCTCGTGCCGCGTCGCGAGGCCGCCCGTGGTCGCCCCGCCGTGCAGGAAGTTGCTGTCGAGCTTGAGCTGGGCCGACCGCGAGACCGACACCGCGGTCGAGTCGCCGAGCTTGCCGAGCCCGCCGATGATCGAGTTGCGCGACACGATCCCGCGGGTCTGGACGAGCCGCACGCCGAACGCGCCCGCGGTCGCGCCGTTGGCGCCCTCGCCGACGCCGCCGGTGATCTCGTTGTCGACCAGCTCGAGCGTGAAGGTCGTCGCGAACGACGGCCCCGCCGAGCCCCACACGCCCGCGCTCGCGGCCGGCCCGCCGCCGCCGACCCTCCCGCGACCCCCGCCGATCGTGTTCTTCGAGACGGCGTTCGCGCCCGAGAGGTTGAGGCCTCGGCACGGCTTCGATCCGTCCTCGCAGTACGCCGCGAGACCCACGCTCCCGAAGCCGAGCTGATCTGACTGCGCGCCGCTCCCTCCCGTGATCACGTTGGCGGAGACGCGCGGGGAGATGGGCGCTGGATCGCCGGGCGACGCGTGCAGCAGCACCCCGATGCTCGCGGTGCGGCTGGGCTTGCTGGTCTTGCCGCCGCCGCCCCGCACGTCGTTGCCCGTCACGATCGGCGACGCGTCGGTCACGCGCAGGCCGATCGAGCCGCGCCCGAACGCCAGCCCGTCGCCGTAGCCGCCCTCGATCCGCGACTGAGAGATCGTCCCGGTGGCGCCGTCGGCCACGTCGACGCCGACGCTCGCGACCTCCGCCTCCGTGGTCGATTTCCCGTAGCCGCCCTTGACGCACACGCGCGTGAGCCCGGCGGCGCCGCCGACGATCTCGACCGCGACCGTCGCCGACGAGTCGGCGAGCGCCGAGTCCCGGACGATCACCCGGCTGCCGCTCAGCGTGGCGGAGGTGTGGTCGAGAAGGACCCCGACCTTGTCGGCGGCCACGTCGAGCTGCTCGAGCGTCGCCTTCGACGCGCCCGACACGCGCACGAGCGGCGTCACCCCAGAGCCGGTGATGGTCGTCAGCAGCGCGGGATCGACCGCGCCCTCGCAGAGGTTCATGACGGTGTAGCCCGCCTGCTGCGCGAAGTCGGCGCCGAACCCGCCGAGCACGGAGACACCGTCGGGCACGTCGAGCGTCGCGGTCTGCGGGTAGGCGCCGGCGG
>CAUJFL010000392.1 GCA_963169165.1 Myxococcota bacterium
CGGTCGCGACCGCGCGCGACACGACCCAGCCTCCCGCGACCGACGACGCGGCGCCCGCCGCCGCGAGGCCGCGGAGGATCGCCCCGCTCGTGGTCGTCGGCGCGCTGGTGGCGGGCGCCGTCGTCACCTTCGCCGCGACGAGGGGAGAGCGCGCGGCGGCGGAGCCCACCCCCGCGAGCAGAGATTCGGCGGCGACGCACGGTGAGCCGCCCGCGACGCCGAGGAGCGTGGCGCCGGCGAGGAGCGAGGCGCCGGCCGCGCCCGCCGAGGGGCCCGTCGTCGCGCCGGTGAGCTCGGCGACGAGCGCGCCCGCGCCGCCCCCTGCCCCGCGCCCTCGCGCCGGGATCGCGGCGCCCCTCGCGAAGCCCGCGCCCCCCTCAGCGCCGGCAGATCGGAGGGGCTCCGATCGTCACTGAGCGGGTGAAGCGGGTCGCGTGCGTGGTCGCGGTGGCGTCGTCGCTGCCGTGCGCGGGCGTCGTGCGCGCGCAGAGCAAGGCGGCCGCCGACGTCCTGTTCGACGACGCGAAGGCCCTGATGGCCCAGCGGCGCTTCGCGGAGGCGTGCCCGAAGCTCGCGGAGAGTCAGCGGATCGATCCCGCCCCCGGCACCCTCGTGTGGCTGGCAGACTGCTACGAGCAGAACGGTCAGACGGCGACCGCGTGGAGCACGTGGCGAGAGGCGCTCACCGCCGCGAAGGCCGCGCGGCAGGCCGAGCGGGAGTCCCTCGCGACGGAGCGAATCGCCGCGCTGCAGAAGACGCTGTCGCGCCTCTCGCTGGACGTGCCAGGGCCGTCGTCCCCGGGGATGACCATCAAGATCGACGGGCTCGTGGTCAGCCCCACGCTGTGGAGCACGCCGACGCCGTTCGATCCCGGCCCGCACGTCGTGGAGGCGTCCGCGCCTGGCTTCTCGACCTTCTCTCGAAGAGTGGAGCTCGCGAAGGGCGCAGAGGAGCGGGTCACGGTGCCGCCGCTCTCGCGCGCCGCGCCCGCGCCGAGCGCGAGCGCGGCGGCGCCGCTCCTCCCGCCGCCTCCCCCCGCCGCGAGCCCCAGCCCGGCGCCCGCCAACCCTCCACCTCCCCCGCGCGCGAGCTCGCTGCGGCCCGTCGGCGTGGCGGTCGGCGCGACGGGGGCGCTCGCGGTCGTCGCGGGCGTCGCGCTCCAGCTCGGCGCGAGAAGCATGGCCTCCGACGCGATCGCCGACTGTCGCGCGCACGTTCGGTGCACCGACGCCGACAAGGCGAACCACGATCGCGCGTCGAGCCGCCAGACCCTCTCGCTCATCGTCGGCGGGGTCGGGGCGGGGATGATGCTCGCGGGCGGGTGGTTGCTCTGGCAGTCCCCGTCGAGCCCGGGGCGCGGACGCGTGTCGATCACGCCTGTCGCGGGGGGCGCCGGCGCGTCGTGGGGGCGATCGTGGTGAGCTCGTCGCGCGCGCTCGTGCTCGCCTGCGCGCTCGCGCTCGTCGGCTGCATCGAGGGGATCCCCGACGAGCTGCTCGGTCCGCCGCCCTCCGCACAGGCAGGCGCTGCGGGCGCGACGACCGCGGGGAGCTCCAGCGGCGGACGCGCCGGCTCGACCGCATCAGGTGGTGCCGGAGGCAACGCGGGCGGGGGCGGAGTCGCTGGCAGCGGGGGAGTCGCCGGTGGCGGCAGCGGCGGCGACGCGGGCAGTAGCGGTGATGCGGGCAGCGGCGGCGACGCGGGCAGCGGCGGCGCGGCGGGCGGTAGCGGTGAGGCGGGCAGCGGCGGCGCGGCGGGCAGCGGCGCGGCGGGCGGAGGTGCGGCCAGCGGAGGCGCGGGCGCAGGCGGCGCGGCGGGCGGCGGGAGCGGAGGAAGCGCGGGCTCCGGCCCGTGTGTGGCGGTGACCTTCTCACCCAAGAGCCTCCCCTCCGGGGCCACGTCGGCGCGAGGCCTCGCGGTGGGTGATCTGCACGGCGACGGCACGCCCGACCTTGTCGTCGTGCACGACTCGGGCGTCGGCTGGCTCGCGGGCGATGGCGCGGGTGGGTTCGCGGCGCCGGTCCCGCTCGACGCGGGGAAGGGCCCGTCGAACTCTGCCATCGGCGACCTCGACGGCGACGGCAGGCCCGACCTCGCGATCGTGAACTACACGGCCGAGACCGTCAGCGTGCTCCTGTCCGATGGTCAGGGCGGGTTCAGCGCGCCGATAGGCTACCCCGCAGGGGCGGGCGCGACCGCGCTCGCGCTCGGCGACGTGAGCGGTGACGGCAAGCTGGACATCGTCACCGCGAACTACAACGGCGAGGACGTGACGGTGCTCCTCGGGGCAGGGGGCGGCGTGTTCGCGCCGCCGAAGCACTATCCGACCGCGTCCGTGGGGCCGATCTGGGTCGCGCTCGGAGATTTCAACGGAGATCAGCGGCTCGATCTCGCCGCGCCCAGCCAGTACGACGCGAACGTCGCCGTGCTGCGCAACCAGGGCGAGGGCGTCTTCGGGCTGCCCACGCTCCACGGGACGAATTCGGCGCCATTCCAGGTCGTCACCGGCGATCTGGACGGCGACGGCGATCTCGATCTCGCGGCCGTCAACTACCAGGGCTTCGACGTGAGCGTGCTGAAGGGCAACGGCGACGGCACGTTCGCCGCGCAGAAGGCCTATGAAGTCGGGTGGAGTCCACTCTCGATCGCGATGGCGGATTTCGACGGTGACGGGCGCCCTGATCTCGCCACCGCGAACCACCAGACCGAGGACGTGAGCGTGCTCATCAACGCGGGGGACGGATCGTTCCCGCCCGGCGTGACCTACAAGACCGGCGCAGGCGAGGCGATCGTCGCGGCCGATCTCGACGGCGACGGCCACCCCGATCTCGCCGTGTTGAACGGCGACGGATCGATCACTCTGCTGACGATGAAATGCCTCTAGCGGTAGGGCGAGCGCATAGGAAATTCAGACGCCCTCACGAACCTCGCCGACGCGTCACCACGGGGCAGACGACCGCCGAACACGCGCGTCGCCGCCCGCCCCGCTGCGTCGACGACGCGCGTCGTGACCCGACGCCCGCCCGCGAAGTCGTCGTCGGTGTCGTCTCGCCGCTCACGCCGACGCATCCTCGCCGCCGCCGGCCTTTCGCCGCAGCCGTCGCCTCGGGGCGGCGGCCAGCAGGGTGGACCATGGCCACCATGCGGGTGGACATGTCCACCGCCGCGCTGACCGTGGGCCCCGCGGGGTCGATCAGCGCCGCGCCCGCGCGTCGGGGCGTCGCGCGCGCCGCGTGAGCCACGCGCCGAGCGCGAGGATGACCAGCGTCGCCCACCCTCGCGCCTCCGTCCTCGCGCCGTCGACGCGACAGCCGCAGCCCCCGTCGTCCGATCCGGTCGCCTCGCTGTTGCTTGGGTACCGCACCTCGCCACCACCAGCGCCTCCTCGAGCGCCGCTCCCCGCCGCCGCCCCTCCGCCGGCGGATACGCCGCCACCGCCGCCACCGGTCGAGCCCGCGCTCCCGCCCTCGCCAGCGTTGCCACCGACACCCGTCGAGCCTGCGCTCCCGCCCTTGCCAGCGCTGCCACCGAC
>CAUJFL010000393.1 GCA_963169165.1 Myxococcota bacterium
CGCAGCAGGGCGTCGGCGTCTCGTGCGTGATCGCGGGCGCGGCCGATCCGGCCAGGATCGATCAGGCGATCCAGCTCTTCGACGCGTCGCTGACGGCGCTCGACCCCGCGAGCGCAGACGCGGTGCGGAGCCACTATCACCTCGGGCTCGCGTACCAGCGACGCCGCGCGGGCGCGCGGGCCGAGAACCTCGACCGGGCCATCGCGCACTACCGCGCGGCCGTCGCGACGCCGAACCCGAGCGCCGCGGCGGAGCAGACCGCGGCGGAGGACAACCTGGCGATCGCGCTCCGCGATCTGCGCAAGAACACGGGGCCACGCCCGATGTAGTCAGCGGCCGAGGCGCGCGCTGACCCCGTCGACCGCGCGCACCGCGCCCGTCGCGAGCACCTGCGTGACGCTCGGCAGCTTGCCTGGCGCCATCGCGTGGAGGTAGGCCGCCGTCGCCGCCCACGACTGCGTCGCCGGCAGCCCGAGCAGCGGCGTGTCGACCCCGGCGGCCGCGAGCGTCGCGAGGCGCGCGCGGCACTCGAGCGGATCGCCCGCCACCGTCATCGCCTCGACCATCGCGTCGGGCACGGCGTCCTAGGCCTGCGCGCGCGTGGCCTGGTTGCCGTAGAGCTCGGTGATGCGCGCGCACTCGTCTCGGAAGCCGAGCTCGCTCAGCAGCTCGCGGTAGAAGTCGCCCATCCCGCCGACGTAGAACGAGATGATCTCCTTCGCGATCTTGGTGGCGCCGCGCCGCCCCATCGGGATCGCCGCCGTGATCAGCGCGACGTCGACGCTCGAGGGCTCGCGCCCGGCGCGCCGCGCGCCCGCGTGCAGCGACGACAGGCCCCGGTGCAGCTCGCCGTACGGCCAGAACGCGGGCATCCAGCCGTCCGCCAGCTCTCCCACCGCCTCGATCGCCTTCTGCTTCAGCGCGGCGACGTAGATCGGAACGCGGTGCGGCACGCCCTTCGACGCGAGCTTGAACGGACGATATCGGTGCAGCTCGGCGCCGCACTGATCGAGCGAGTCGCCCCGCAACAAACCTCTCACGATCTTGATCGTGTCCTTCACCTGGGTGAGCGGTCGGTCGAACGGTCGCCCGTGGAAGCCCTCGATCACTCGGTGCGCGCTCGTCCCCATCCCGAGCATGAAGCGCCCCTCGCTGATCTCGTCGAGCGTCGCGGCGCTCATCGCGATGAGCCCGGGCGAGCGCGAGAACACGTTGATGATGCCGGTGCCGAGCTTGAGCCGCCGCGTCTTGCCGGCCATCTCGGCGATGAGCGGGAACACGTCGTACCCCCAGGCCTCGGGCACCCAGAAGGAGTCGTACCCGAGCTCGTCGGCCAGCTGGGCCGCCTTCAGGTACATCTTGCGATCGTAGCCCTTCCAGTACGCGACCACGCCGACGCGAGGCTTCTTCATGCCGCGCTCTCTAACGCCCCCTCGCCGCCAGGTCGAGCGACGCGTCAGGCGCGCTCGACGATCTCGAGCCCGAGGTCGAACACGGCGCGGAACAGCTCGGCCTTGCGCGTCACCGTCCACGTCTCGAGCGCGTGGCGCCGCTCGCTGTCGAGCTCGAGCCGCAGCGTGCCGCCGAGCACCGACGCCGACACGCCCTTGATCTTCTGGCGGTGCTCGCGATCGAGCGCGTCGGCGATGCGCAAGAGCGACGCGAGCGCCCGCACGCGCGCGCGATCGTCGCGGTCTAGCTCGCGGAACCCCGGGTGCGACGGGTCGGGGAAGCTCTTGCGGTGATACCGCACGACGCACGCGACGATCGCCCGCTCGTCCGGCGTCATCCCCATCACGTCCGAGTGCTGCACGATGTACGCCGAGTGCTTGTGGTGCCCCTCGTAGCGGATGAAATCGCCGACGTCGTGCAGCAGCGCAGACGCCCGCAAGAGCAGCCGATCGCGCGGCGAGAGCCCGTGAAGTTTGATGAGATCGTCGAACAGCGTGGTCGCGAGCCGCATCACGTGCGCGCCGTGTCGCTCGTCGAACTTGTAGCGTCGGCCGAGCCGCAGACACGCCCGCAGCACGGCCTCTTCGGCGCCGCTCTGGCGGGCGAAGTGGCGATCGGCGAGGTCCTCGAGGACGCCGTCGCGCAGCCCCGTACCCGGCACCACGATCGAGTCGCGGTCGAGCCACCGCGCGACGTGCAGCAAGATCACCGTGGCGGGGATGATCGTGTCGGCGCGGTCCTCGCGGAGGCCGTAGCGCGCCATCCGCTCCTTCACGGTGAGCCGCTGCAGCTCGCCGAGCAGCGCGCGCGCCTTCGCGACGTCGATGGTCGGGCGCTCCTCGCCCGGGCGCGGGCACAGCGCCGCGAGCGTGTCGATGGTGCCGCCGGTCGCGACGATCACCTCGGGGGCCGCGCGCGCGAACTCGTCGAACGCGTCGGCGAAAACGCGCTCCACGAACTCCTCGGCCAGCTCGGCGTGCCCCGCGTCGACGGCGGCGTCGCGCTCGAGGAACGCCTCGAGCATGCGCACCGTCCCCACCGGGAGCGACTGCGACGCGCGCACGTCGCCGGCCTCGATCAGCGACAGCTCGGTGGACCCCCCGCCGATGTCGAGCAAGAGCGCGCGGCGATCGCCGAGCCGCACGCGCCTCGTCACCGCGAGCTGGACGAGGCGCGCCTCTTCGACGCCCTCGATGATCTCGATCTTCAGGCCGGCCTCTCGCGCCGCGCGCGAGACGAGCGCGTCGGCGTTCTCGGCCTCGCGCATCGCCGAGGTCGCGACCGCCCGGTACGCGTCGACCTTGGCGTCGTCCATCACGCGCTTGAAATCCTGGAGGGCGGCGACAGCGGCGGAGACGACCGCCGGGCGCAGCACGCCGGACAGGAACACGTCGTGGCCGAGGCGCACCGAGGCGCGCGACGTCGCGATCTCGACCGGCTCGAGCGAGCGGCCGTCCTCTTGCCGATCGGCGTCGACGACGCGCAGGCGCATCGCGTTCGAGCCGATGTCGATCGCCGCGAACCGTGCCATCGCGCGCTCCCCTAGCGCCGTCAGCCCTCGGCCACGAGCCCGAATCGCCGCTCGCGCTTCTGGTAGGCGGCGAGCGCGGCGCGAAGATCGTCCGCGCGAAACTCGGGCCAGGGAGTGTCGACGAAGTACAGCTCGGCGTACGCCGACTCGATCAACAAGAAGTCGCTGAGCCGATGATCGCCGCCCGTGCGGATGACGAGGTCCGGGTTCGGCGCGCCGCGGGTCCACAGGGCGTCCTGCACGGTGTCGATGGTCACCTCGGAGGGCGCCAGCTCGCCCCGACGCGCGCGCTCGGCGATCGCGCGGACCGCCTGGGTGAGATCCTCGCGCGCGCCATACGCGACCGCGAGGCGAAACAGCATCTCGCGCCCGGCCGACGTCGCGGCGACGAGCCCGGCGATCGCGCGCTGGCAAGCGCCGGGGAGCG
>CAUJFL010000394.1 GCA_963169165.1 Myxococcota bacterium
GGTCGAGGAGAGCATCTACCCGGCGATAGAGGACTTTCAGATCGAGATCATGACCGGCGACGGCCCGTACGCGACCAGCATCCAGCTACCGCTCAAGCCGTTCACGCTCATCGGCGCGACGACGCGCACCGGCCTCCTGACCGCGCCGCTCATCAGCCGCTTCGGGTACCTGATGCGCCTCGACTACTACTCGAAGGCCGATCTGTCGAAGATCGTCGCCCGCAGCGCGCGGCTGCTCGGCACGCCGATCGAGCCCGAGGGCGCCGAGACCATCGCCGAGCGCGCGCGTGGCACGCCGCGCATCGCGAACCGCATCCTGCGCCGCGTGCGGGATTTCGCCGAGATCGAGGGCAGGGGCGTCATCGACGGCGCGATCGCCCGGCACACCTGCGAGCGGCTCGACGTCGACGCGGCCGGGCTCGACGAGATGGACCGGCGCCTGCTGCGCGTGATCATCGACACCTACGACGGAGGGCCCGTCGGCGTCGAGACGCTGGCCGCGAGCCTCTCCGAGCCACGCGACACGCTCGAGGACGTCGTCGAGCCGTACCTGCTGCAGCAGGGCTATCTAGGGCGCACGCCGCGCGGGCGCGTCGCGACGCGCAAGGCCTACGAGCACCTCGGCAAGCAGCCCAAGCGCGCGCCGCAGGCGCCCCAGGCGGGCCTGTTCGACGACGAGTAGCCCGCGATGAGTTGGCAACGGCGGGCGCTGACGCCGACCCTCAGCCCTCGGCGCCCTGCCGCGGCGCGCTCACGGGGGGCGTGCTCACCGGAGGCGCCGCGCTGCCGCGGGGCACGGGCTTCCCGTCGGGCGTCCACGCGCGGCCGGGCTCGTACTCGGGCGGAGGCCCCTCTGGCGGCTTCTTCGGGCCGCAACCGACGAGCCACACACAACAGCCCGAGACTAGACAAACCGCGACGCGGATCATCCGCCGTCTCCCGAGGGCGCCGAGATGCCCGCCGGCGCGTGGGGGGTCCTGTCGAGGCTGTCGTCGAAGCACACTCCCTTCTGCCCCGACGGGCACGCGATGCGCAAGTGAAAGTGATCGTCGTGCGCCTCGGCGTTGGGGGGCTGCATCATCACCAGCTGCGCGCGCTCGATCAGCGTCTTCGGAGCGTGCGCCTGCTCGGCGCGCTTCAGCAGCCTGGCCTTCAGCCAGCCGGCGACGAAGAGGCTGCGCACCTCGACCCGTCCGTCGCCCAGCCAGGCGGTGACCAGCTCCCAGTTGCGCGCGTCGTCGAAGTGCGCGCGCTTGTCGCCGACCGCGACTCCCTCCGCGTCGAACCGAACGAACCTCTCGAGCTGGAGCGGGCGCCCCGCGGCGTCGCGGACGTAGAAGCCGACGTCTGCGTCTCGCCCGCTCTGGTGCGAGTGGTGACCGGGCAGGTGGCCGCCGTCTCTGGCGGAGATGTCGCCGAGCATCAGCACCGACCGCGGGTAGCGCTGCGCGACCTTGTGCGCCGAGGACTGCAAGAGCTGGATCATCTGCGGGGTCCCCCAGCTGCCCGCGCGCCCGGCGCGCTGACGAGCCCACCGGGTGTTCTTCCAGCGCTTGCCGCCGACCAGCTTGCCGCTGTTGGGGAAGCCCTTGGACACCGAGCCCGTCACGCGCGCGAGCGGGGGACCTGCCAGCGTCGGCGCGGGGGCGAAGGCGAGGGCGGCGGCCGCCGCGATGACGGCGATGACGACGCGCCTCACTGTCCCTCTGCGGGCTCGGCGACGTCGTCCCAGCCTGTCTTCTCGGCCAGGCTGGCCATCGCCAGGTTGAGGTTCATCAGGGCGGAGAGGTAGTTGAACCGCGCGAGCGCGTACTGGCGCGCTGGATCGACCAGCTCGGCCTCCTCGCGGACGCCGACGTCGATGCCCTGGGAGATCTTCACCATCCACTGCTTGGCGGAGCGCGTCGCGCGCTGGTAGGCGTCGACCTTCTTCTTGGCCTCTTCGGCCTCGCGAAACGCGCGCTCGACGTCGGCCGACACGCCGCTCGACGCGAACCGCAGCATCGCGCGGGTCTCCTGGAGCTGCGCCTCGGCCTGCCGCACGCGCGCGGTCGCGGGGAGAAAATCGAGGTTCCATTTGAGGCCGAGCGCGAAGCCGTAGCGCGAGTAGTTGATGTCGTCGCGGACGAACGGGTTGGTCTGATCGGTGATCTCGGGCGCGCGCGCGTAGCTCCAGAACAGGTAGAGGCCGAGATCGGGCAGCCGCTTCGAGCGCGCGAGATCGACCTGCGCCTCGCGGGCGCGCACGCCGGCGCGCGCCATGTTGAGCTCGGGGCGCTTGCTGCGGGCGTAGTCGACGTAGCGAGGCAGATCGGAGAGCTGGTGCTTGGGAGGGCGCAGCGGCGCGTCGGGGATGTCGAACGCGCCCTCGACGCCCGTGTAGAAGCGCAGCGCCGCCAGCGCGACCCGCTCGCCCTTCTCGGCCTCGGCGAGGCGCCCCTCGAGATCGGCGCGCGCGGTGTCCAGGCGCAGGACGTCGAGCTCGTCGCCGTCGTCCTCCTTGACGCGCTTCTTCGCGCGCTCGAGGGCCTTGTCGAGCCGCTCGGTGGCCTCGATGATCAGCGCCTTCGTGTCGCGCGACATCTGCAGCCCGAAGTACGCGCGGCGGACGTCGGTGCGGACGGCGTTGCGCGCGCGCTTGATGTCCTCCTCCCCGAGCTGCGCCTGCGCGTCGGCCGCGCGCCAGGTGTTGGTAATTTTACCAAATGTCCAGATGGGGACGGTCCCGTCGACGGTGAAGCGCCACGCCATGCCGAGGCTGGATGACAGGCCGACCTCGCGGTCCTGCGTGTACACCGGCCCGCCGCGAAACGTCGGGGCCGGGCCCGCGCCGCCGGTCAGCGAGAACGCCGAGAACGGCGCGGTCCGCGCCTCGTCGATCTGGGCGCGGTAGTAGGCGAGCTTGGCCTGGGCGATCGCGATGTTCGGATGATTGTGATCAGCCAGCTCCAGGCACTGCTTCAGGGTGTAGCCGGGCCTCGCCGGGGGCACGTCGTCCGCGCGCGCGCTCGCCGACCACGAGAGCGCGGCGGCGCAGGCGAGGGCGGCGGCGAGGCGACGCATCGAGGTCGCGGACCCTAGCACGAGGTGCTAAGGGCGAGCCGATGAGCGAGACCGAGCAAAAGCTCGCGCGTCTGCGCGACGAGCTGAGGGCGCTGGAGTCGGTGCTCGTGTGCTTCTCGGGCGGCATCGACAGCGCCCTGTTGCTCAAGGTGGCGCACGACGTGCTCGGCGCTCGCGCGCTCGGGATGACGGCTGTCAGCCCGAGCCTGCCGCCGGGCGAGCGCGAGGCGGCGGCCGAGGTGGCCCGCGCCGCGGGCGCCGCGCACGTGTTCGTCGACACGCACGAGATCGACAAGCTCGGCTACCAGCAGAACCACGCCGATCGCTGCTTCCACTGCAAGACCGAGCTCTACGACGTCGCGGCGGTCGAGCGCGAGCGCCGCGGCATCCGCCACGTCGCGGCCGGCATCATCACCGAGGATCTGGGCGATCATAGGCCTGGGCTCGACGCCGCGCGCGCGCACGGCGTCAGGTTTCCGCTGGTCGACGCCGGGTTCACCAAGGCCGACGTCCGCGCGGCGTCCGAGGCGCTGGGCCTGTCGATCTGGAACAAGCCGGCGTCCGCCTGCCTGTCGAGCCGCATCCCGTACGGCACCTCGGTGACGCGGGAGCGCCTGGGCAAGATTGGCGGGTTCGAGGCCGCGCTGAAGGCGCTGGGGCTGCGGCAGCTGCGCGTCCGCTATCACGAGACGGGGGTGGGCGAGCACACCTCGACGCTCGCACGGCTCGAGCTCGCGCTCGAGGAGCTGCCCCGCGCGCTCGAGCCCGGCGTGCGCGAGGCGATCGTGGCGGCGGGGCGTGAGCACGGCTTCCGACACGTCACGCTCGATCTCGCGGGCTACCGGATGGGCAGCGCGAACGAGCTGCTCGGCGGGCGCTCGCTGCGCGTCCTGTTACTCGCTTCAAATCGAAGGGGCGCTGGGGTGCCTCCGTCTCCGTCTCCGTCTCCGTCGCCCGTTCTCCGTCTCCCGTTCTCTGTCGCCCGTCGCCCGTCGTCCGTGCTCCGTCGCCCGTTCTCCGTCGCCCGTTCTCCGTCGCCCGTTCTCCGTCGCCCGTTCTCCGTCGCCCGTCTCTCGTCCGCCAAGCAAGAAAAGCCAGACCCTGGCTCGCGCCCGTCGCCTCACCCTCCGGCGAACAACCGACCGAGCGCCCGCGTGACGAGGACCGGGACCATCTCCCTCCGCCACGCGACGTCCCCGTCCACGTTGGCGAGCGGCGCGCACTCCGCGAGCGCAGCCTCCGCGATCGAGTCGATGGGCAGGTCGGCCGCCGCGGCGCCGACGCCGAGCGCCGCGCCACGCACGCGCCGGGGCCTCGCCGCGAGCGCGGACACGACGACGTCGAGGTCGCGGATCACGCCGCCCGTGACGTCGGCCCTCGCCGCGACGGAGAGCAGCGGAAAGTCGATCGCGCCCCGCAGCCTCAGCTTCTCGTAGGCGCTCGCGCGTCCCTCGACGACCGGCACGTCGACGTGCGTGACGAGCTCGCCCGGCCGGAGCGCGACGTTGCGGACGCCGTCGGCCGTGTAGAAGTCGCGCGCCGACAGCTCGCGCGGCCCTGCCGGTCCCAGGAGCCCGAGCGTCGCTCCGAGCGCGATCACCGCCGCGGCGCAGTCGTTGGACGCCGCCGCGACGCACCGCCGCCCGCCGCGCACGACGTGGCACTCGGAGCCGTCCTTCTTGAGGCAGAAGCCGAGCGCCGAGCGCCAGAAATGGCTCTGGTTGTAGTAGCGGCAGCGGGTGTCGAGGCAGAGGTTCCCGCCGAGCGTGCCCATGCGCCGGTGGTGCGGGCCGCCCACCGCGCGCGCGGCCTCGACGAGCGCGCGCGCCGCCGACGAGAGCGACGGGTCGCGCGTGACGGCGTCGAGCGTGGTCATCGCGCCCACGCGGATGACGCCCGCTTCGCGCTTCACTTGCACGCCGCGCAGCGACGCGACGCGCGCGACAGACACGAGCCTGCGCGGCGCGAGCAGGCCCTGCTTCATGTTCGGCAGCAGATCGGTGCCGCCAGCGATGACCGCCGCGTCGTCGCCGTGCTGCTCGAGCAGGGCCACGACCTCGGCGAGCGTCGACGGCGCGAGTCGCTCGAACGGGGGCAGCGGCAGCACGGCTACGCGCGCCTCCGCAGGGCCTCGCGCACCCGCGAAGGAGAGAACGGCAGCGCGTCGAGCCGCACGCCCACCGCGTCGTGGATGGCGTTGGCGACGGCGGGGATGCTCGAATGGAGCGGGCCCTCGCCGGCCTCCTTGGCGCCGAGCGGGCCCTCGGGATCGTGAGACTCGACGATGAAGGGCTCGATGTCCGGCACGTCGAGGCTCGTCGGGATGCGGTAGTCGAGCAGGTTGGGCCCGAGGTGCAGGCCGCGCTCGTCGACCTGGTGTCCCTCGAACAGCGCCTCGGCGACGCCCATGTACACGCTCCCCTCGATCTGGTTCTCGACCAGCGTCGGACAGAGCGCGCGCCCGCAGTCGTGCGCGCACCACACCTTCACCACCGTCACGACGCCCGTGGCCTCGTCGACCGCGACCTCGGCGACGTGCGCGGTGAACGAGTAGGCCGGCGACGCGCCGATCGTGCCGCCGCGGTACGCGCCGCCCAGCCCAGGCGGCGTTTTGTACCAGCCGGTCGCGCCGAGCGTGCCGTGCCGCGCCTCGGCCATTCGGATCACCTCGTCGGTCGGCAGCGACCGTGACGGATCGTCGCTCGAGCACACGAGCCCCCGAGCGAACACGAGGCGCCCGGGCGCGCACCCGAGCGCCTCGCTCGCGACCTCGGCGAGCCGCTCGCGGACGGCTCGCGCCGCCATCAGGCACGCGTTGCCGTTCATCAGCGTGCCGCGGGACGAGTACGCGCCGAGATCGACCGGACAGAGATCGGTGTCGGCCGAGACGACGCGGACGCAGCCGAGCTCGAGCCCCAGCTCGTCCGCGACCAGCGTCGCGAGCAGGGTGTCGGTGCCCTGACCTATCTCGCTCGCGCCGTTGAAGATCGTGACCACCCCCGAGCGATCTACCTTCAGCTGCACCGCGCTCTGCGGCAGCTCGTTGGGGTAGATCGGATAGTTGGTGCCCGAGATGTACGCCGACGACGCGACGCCGAGCCCGCGCCCGCGGCCCAGCTTGCCGCGACGGGCGCGCCAGCCCGACGCCTCCTCGACCTTCGCGAGGCACTCGAGGTAACCGCACGAGGTGATCCTCATGCCGTTCACCGAGGTGGAGTGGGGCGAGACGGCGTTGCGACGGCGCAGCTCGATCGGATCGAGCCGCAGCCGCTCGGCGAGCTTGTCGAGCGCGACCTCGAGCGCGAAGCGGGGCTGGACGCTCCCGTGGCCGCGCTTCGGACCGCAAGGCGGCTTGTTGGTGAAGTAGCGCGTCGACGAGAACCGATAGGTCTCCGCCGCCGTCGGCATCGCGAGCAGCTGGCCCGAGTAGTAGGTGGTGACGAGCCCGAACGACGAGTACGCGCCGCCGTCGATGTCGGTGCGCACGTCGATCGCGGTGAGCCCGCCATCGCGTCGCGCGCCGAGGGTCAGGCTCATTCGCATCGGGTGCCGACCGCGGTGGACGTAGAACTCCTCCTCCCGCGACAGCAGGATCTTGACCGCGCGGCCCGTGACCAGCGCGAGCTTGGCCACCACGAGCTCGTGGCCGAAGGGCTCGCTCTTGCCGCCGAACGCGCCGCCCACGGGCGGCTGGATGACGCGGATGCGCGCGGGTGACAGCTCGAGCACGCGCGACAGCTCGCGGTGGAGATAGTGGGGCACCTGCGTGGAAGACCACACGGTGAGCAGGCCGCCGCCGTCGAGCTGCGCCGCCGCGACGTGGGTCTCGATCGGCGCGTGCGCGCTGCCCTCGAAGAAATAGTCGCCGCGCTCGACGACGTCCGCTCGCGCGAGCGCGCCGTCCACGTCGCCGAACGCGAGGTCGACCGCCTTGCTCACGTTGTCTCGCCCCTTCGCGCCCAGGCCCACGTCGGGTCGCGCGATGGCGGCGTCGAGCGTCGTGACCGCCGGCAGGGGCTCGTACTCGACGTCGACGAGGCGCGCCGCCTCCCACGCGGTGCGCTCGTCCGTCGCGGCCACCGCGGCCACCGCGTCGCCGACGAAGCGCGCGACGTCGTGCGCGAGCGCGAGCTCGTCGGGCGTCCACGGCAGGATCCCGAACGCGCCCGGCAGCGCGCCGCCATCGAGCACCGCCACGACGCCCGGCAGCGCGAGGGCGCGCGACGGATCGACCGCGCGGACCCTCGCGTGAGCGTGCGGCGAGCGCACGAGCTTCGCGTGCAGGGCGCGCGGCAGGACCAGATCGTCGCAGAAGCGCACGTCGCCGCGCGCGCGCGACACCAGATCTCCGCGCCGTCCCCGGCGTCCGATGAGGCCGCTCACGCGCCCCTCCGTCCGTACGGCCGGTGCGGCGCGGGCTCGTTCGGGCGCTCGGGCGCCGCGGGATCGTCACCGCTCGCGAGCCGCGCCGCGAGCTCGACGGCGTCGACGATCGCGCCGTACCCCGTGCACCTGCAGAGGTTGCCGCAGATCGCCTCGCGGATGGCCTGGCGCGACGGCGCTCGGTCGCGCGCGAGCAGCGCCTTGCTCGCCATCAGCATGCCCGGCGTGCAGAAGCCGCACTGACCCGCGCCGCGACGATCGAACGCGTCGAGCAGCGGATCGAGCCTCGGGGCCCCGTTGAGCGACTCGACCGTCGTCACGTGCGCGCCCTCGCAGCCGAGCGCGAGCGTGAGGCACGCGAGCACGGGCTCGCCGTCGACGAGGACCGTACACGCCCCGCAGTCGCCCTTGTCGCATCCCTGCTTGGTGCCGATGAGTCCGAGATCGTAGCGGAGCAGCTCGAGCAGAGTCCGGCTCGGGCGCGTGGCGACGTCGACCGGCGCTCCGTTCACGTGGAGCGTGAGGCGATCGAGCGGCTCGTCGAAGCGCGTCGGACCGAGCAGCGCCGCCCTCGCGAGCGCCGAGTAGGCGTCGATCGCGCGCGAGGGAGGACAGGCTCGATCGAACTCCGAGGACAGCGCGACCACCAGGTGTTCCATGGCCGTGTTGCCACACCGCTCTCCCACGCCGCCCGCCGTCCCGTGGACGCCGTCGACGCCGGCGCGCGCGGCCGCGAGGGCGTTGGCCAGCGAGAGCCCGCGATCGTCGTGGCCGTGCCAGTCGAGCTCGGTCGCGGGCGCGCCCAGCTCGGTCAGCGCCTGCCGCGCGAACCTCACCAGCGCCTCGACGCCGTGCGGATCGGCGTGGCCCACCGTGTCGCAGAGACAGACGCGGCGCGCGCCCACGTCGACCGCGGCCTGGAACATCGCGCGCAGCGTGTCGGGGGGCGTGCGCGTCGTGTCCTCGAGCACGAGGCAGAACGGCACGCCCGCTCGCCGCGCGACCTCACCGCTCGCGAGCACGCGCCCACGCAGCAGCTCGAGCGTCCACCCCTCGACGTAGCGGCGGATCGGCGAGCTGCCGATGAACGCGTAGACCTCGACCGGCCGCCCCGCGCGCTGGCTGACCTCGACCACGGCGAGCACGTCTCCCTCGGTCGTCCGCGCCGCGGCGGTGCAGGTGAACGGCAGGCGGGCGGCCTCCACCTCGCGACCGAGCGCCACCGCGTCGCGCAGCGCCCGCGGGCCGGCCGCGGGGAGGCCGAGCGACACACAATCGACGCCGATGCGCGCCATCTGATGCAGCAGCGCCACCTTCCGGTCGATGGGCGGCTCGACCACGGACGCGCTCTGCAAGCCATCCCTCAGCGTCTCATCCACCACCCGAGGGCGCCCGCGTGTCGTGGGCTGGCCCTGGTTCCAGTCATGCATGCGCTCCTCCTCGACCGGGCACAGCCTACGGTCCTTCCCGGAGCTCCTCGATGATCACTGTCATCCTCGCCGCTGGAAATGGCCGCCGGCTCGGCGGTGCAAAAGCGGCGTTGTTGCTCGGTGACTCCCCAATCGTCGCGCATCATTTGCGCCTCGCCGAGGCGTTGTGTTGTGTGAGGACGATCGCGGTGGGCCGCCCGGAAGACTGTCGCTGGCTCGGCGCGCTCGGGCTCGAGGCCGTACCGTCGGCGGCGCCCGACCAGGCGGGCTCTCTCGCCGTAGCGGTGCGCGCGCTCGGTCCTGTCGACGCGGACGAGGTGGTGCTGGTCACGCCGGTCGACGCCGTCCCGGTCCAGACCTCGACGGTAGAGGCGCTGCTGGGCGCGCTCGGGCCCGACCTCGACGCGGTGACGCCGACGCACCTCGGCCGCGGCGGACACCCGGCGCTCGTGCGCGTGCGCGCGCTCGTGCCCTACCGCGCGGCGCTCCCCCCTCCGCTCCGTGAGGTGCTCCGCGCGCTCGGTCCGCGCCGCGCGCGGGTCGCGGTCGATGATCCGGCGGTGACGACCGATCTCGACACGCCGGACGAGGTCGCGCGGCTCACCGGAGGGCCGCCGCGCTTCTGGTCACCGTGAGCCGGATGCCGCCGCGACGCGCGCGAGAGGTGTAGCATCGACGATCGCATGCGGGCTCTCGCGCTCGGACTTTCATCCTCCATGCGCGTCGCATCCCGCGCCGCGGGGGCGCTCGTGCTCACGGTCACTGTCGCGCGCGCGGAGCGGTCGCACGAGCTCTCCCGGACCGGACCGCTCGCGCTGGGCGTCGAGACGGCGTCGACGCTCGCGCTCGCGCTGGCGATGGACTCGGCGTCCGGCGGCGCGGTGCCCGAGCGGTGCCGCTGGTGCGAGCCGTCGTCGTTCGACCGCTGGGGACACGACGCGCTCGCGGGCGGAGATCGGCGGCGGCTCGCGCTGGTCAGCCACGCGGGGCCGTTCGTGCTGCTCCCGCTCGGCGCGCTCGCCGGCGTGATGGCCCCGGCCTTCTCGGCGGGGCGGGGGGACCACGCGTGGCAGAACGCCTGGATCGTCGTGAACGGCTTCCTGCTCACGACCGCGACGGCCAGCGCGACCAAGCAGGCGACCGCGCGGCGACGGCCGGTCTTCTACTTCGGCCACGAGGCCGACTCGGAGTACGCGAACAGCCCCGTCGAGGAGCACCTGTCATTCTTCTCGGGCGACACCGCGTGGGCCTTCGACTTCGCGGCGTCGGGCGCGACGCTCGCGTACCTGCGCGGCTACTCGACGGCGCCGTGGCTCGCGTGGGGGGGAGGCGCCGTGGCCGTCGCTACCGGCGCCCTGAGGGTCGCGAGCGAGGCGCACTGGCCGACCGACGCGCTCGCCGGCGCCGCGTTCGGGGCGGCGGTCGGCGTCGGCGTGCCGCTGCTCGTGCACCCGCGCGTCGACGGCGGTGGCCACGCGGTGCGCGTCAGCGTGGGGCGCGCGCGGGGGGCGACCGCCGTGACGGTGGTCGGTGAGTGGTGAGGACGGGCGCGGGCGCGACAGCGTCCGGCCGTCGCGCTCGGCTCCGCCGCCTGCTCCTTCGCGCGTGATACGGTGCGCCATGTTCGGAAAGGTGAGGGCGTGCGCGCTGCTGCTGTGTCTGGCGGCGGCGGTCGGGTGCGGCCCGAAAGAGGCGGTGACGCCGGTCAGCGACGGCAAGGTGATGACCGTGGCCGAGCTCGAGAAGGATCCGCTCGCGCTCTTGCCGGGAGGGATGGTCGCGTTCGGTCGCGCGGACGGGAAGGCGTTCTTCGCCTCACCGTCGGCGCCGCAGTCGACGCAGGCGGCGCTCGCGCTCATCCCCCTGACGCCCGAGATGGGCTTCGTGCCGTCGCGCGATCTCTCGCTCTTGCACTTCGGCGTGTACGCGTTCGGCGGCTCCGATCTCTGCGCGGTCGTCGAGGGCAGCTTCGACAAGGACGCGGTCGCCAAGGCCGCCGACAAGGGCGCGCTCTCCGCCGCCGGCAAGCCGCTCGTGAAATCGACCTACGCCGACCGCGACGTGTTCGTCTCGGGAGACGTCGCGGTCACCGTGCTCACGTCGAAGCTCGCGCTCGCGGGCAGCCAGACCGGCGTGCGACGGGCGCTCGATCGCGTGCGCGATCGGCGCGTAAAGCGCGAGGTGCCCGGCGAGTGGCTCGAGTTCGTGCGGAAGCCCGGCGCGCACTTCGGCCTCATCGCGGACACCTCGAGGGAGTCGCTGTCCGACGCGACGCTGAAGGAGGCGCCGTACCTGCGCGGCGCGAAGACCGCGAAGGCGCTCGGCACGTTCGAGGGGCCAGGCGCGAACGTCGGCGGGGTGGTCACCTACGACACCGTCGAGAACGCCCAGCGCGGCGAGGCGCAAGCGAAGGAATGGCAACAGATGGCGGGGCTGATGAATTTCTTCGCGATTTTTGGCGCAAAATCGCCCATCAAGCACATGGAGACGCGCATCGACGATCGCGATCTCCAGGTGGCCGCGGTGCTCGACGGCCCCGCGACGGTGGCGGTGGTCGGGTGGCTGGCGCAGCGCCTGTCGACGCCGGGGGGCGCGCGATGAGCAGCGGGGAACGGCGAGACTTCGTCGTCCGGCGCGCGAAGGGGCCGCTCGTCGGCGGCGTGCCAGTGCCCAGCGACAAGAGCATCTCGCACCGAGCCATCCTGCTTGGCGCGCTCGCCGACGGCGCGAGCGAGGTCAGCGCGTTCTCGTACGGAGGCGACAACGTGTCGACGCTCGAGATCTTCCGCGCGATGGGCGTCCACGTCGCGGACGACGGCGCGGGCACGCTGCGCGTCCACGGCGAGGGGCTGCGCGGCCTCTCCGAGCCCGCGGGTCCGCTCGACTGCGGCAACTCGGGCACGACGATGCGCGTGCTCGCGGGCGTGCTCGGCGCGCAGCCGTTTCGCTCGGTGATGGTCGGCGACGCCTCTCTCTCTCGGCGACCGATGGCGCGCGTGGCGGCGCCGCTGCGTCGACGTGGCGCGGTCATCGAGGGCAGGTTCCACCCCACCAAGGCCGGAGAGATCACCCCCCCGCTCGAGCTCGGACCGCTGCCCGCGGGACAGGCGCTGATCGAGAGCGACGAGACGCTGGCGGTCGCGAGCGCGCAGGTGAAGAGCGCGCTCTTGCTTTCGGGTCTGTACGCCGACGGCAACACCTGGGTGCGCGAGCCGGTCGTCTCGCGCGATCACACCGAGCGGATGTTGAAGGCGCTCGGCGTGCCGCTGTCGTCCGTCGGCGGCGCGGTCGAGCTCGACGCGGCGCGATTTCGAGGAAAATTGCCCGCGTTCTTGCTCAAGATTCCCGGTGATCTGTCGGCCGCCGCGTTCTTGCTGGTCGCGGCGCATCTCGTGCCCGAGAGCCGCGTGTCGATCCGCGGCGTCGGCCTCAACCCGACGCGCGCGGGGATCGTCGACTACCTGCGCTCGCTCTCCGCTCGGGTGACCGTCGAGGAGCACGGCGACGCGCTCGGCGAGCCGGTGGGAGCGCTGCACGTCGAGCACGCAGAGCTCGGCGGGGGTCTGCTCGCGGGCGAGCTGTTGACGCGCGCGATCGACGAGGTGCCGGCGATCTGCGCGCTCGCCGCGCGCTCGCGTGGTCGCACCGAGATCGCCGACGCGGCCGAGCTGCGGGTCAAGGAGAGCGACAGGCTCGCGGTGATGGCCAGCGTGCTCCGGGCGTTCGGGGTCGACTGCGAGGAGCGCCCCGACGGCATGACGATCGAGGGGCGCCCCGACGGGCTCCTCCGCGCGGCCGACGTCGAGAGCCACGGCGATCACCGGATCGCGATGAGCGCCGCGCTGCTCGGCCTCGTCGCGGACGGCGAGACGCGCGTGCGCGACGTCGCGTGCGTCGCGACCAGCTTCCCGAGGTTCGCCGGCACGATCCGCGCGCTCGGCGGCGAGCTCGACGTCGTCTGAGCGCTCATCGCGCCCAGCGCGCGTCGCCGTCCACGAGCCAGTCGAAGCCGCTCGAGATGGCCTCGGCGACGCGCCCGCCGTAGCGGTGTCCCTCTCCCTCGCCGACGACGACGCTCGCCTCGACGCCGGTCAGCGCGAGCCGCGCGCTCGCGCGCCGCGACTCACCGGGGCACCGCGTCTCACCGCACGCGAACAGCACGCGCAGGCCGCCCTTGTCCCGGTACGCTCGGAGGTGCGCGGGGGTCCAGCGATCCCAGCCGCCTTCGATCAAGAGCGCCCGCGGGAAGAGCTCGCCGCGCTCGGCCAGCACGTGAACGCCGAGCAAGGAGCCGAGCGAGAACCCCGCGAAGACCGCGCCGGACAGCTCGACGTGGTCGGCGTAGCGCTTCTCGAGCGCGTCCAGCGACGCGAGCACCTCTCGGCGCAGCGCGGGCGCGCTCTGGTACTCGAAGACCGTCGGCGCGCCCGGCACCGGCGTGCCACGCGGGCACAGCACGAACCCGCGGTCGCCGACCACCTCGCGGAGCGCGCGGCAGAGGTCTTCAGGGCGGTCGGAGGCGCCGTGCGCCCCGACGATCACCGGCCTTCGCGTCGTCGCGCCGCGCGGCATCGACACGATCGCGGGCGCGAAGCCTGGCACCGCCAGCGCGACGAACGCGGGCGCATCGAGCGGTGGAGTCGTGAGCTGGGAGACGACGTGCGGACGCGGCGCGGGCGACGGGGCGGGCGCGACGGCGTGTACGGCGCGCGCTCGGGCGGCGTCCGGCGCGCTGCCTCCGCAAGAGAGGAGCGCGGCCAAGGACGACAGCACCGCGAGCCGACGCATCTCTCACAGGTCTACGCCGCGCGACGGCCCGGTGCCCACTTCCCGACGCGAAATCTCAGAGCTTCACCGGCAGCATCGCCGCGCACGACAGCACGGCGCCGCACATCGCCGCGCCGTCTTCCATGCAGGCGACGAACGCGTCGATCTTCGCGTCGGTCATCGACGCGGCCAGCACCTCGCAGCCGCTCTGGCAGCCCGAGACGAAGTTGGGCGTGCAGCCGCGGATGGCCTTGTCCGAGACGCCGTAGCGGCTCTTCACGGCGCTGCAGCTGCCGTCGCCGCACTCGGCGTCCGTCGCGCACGCCTTCACGCAACCGACGCCCGCGCAGAGCTCACCGTCGGCGCAGTCGCCCTGGCCGGTGGGGCAATAGCCGCCCTCGCCGCTCGCGCACGCGCCGTCGCCGTCGTCGGTCTTGCCCGAGCAGTCGTCGTCGCGCCCATTGCACGCCTCCTCGGCGCCGAGGCACGCGCCGCACGACGCGCGCGTCGGCAGGCAGTACAGGCCCTCCTGCGTCTCGCCAGCGGGGCACGCGCCGCCGGGCGCGATCTTGCCGACGCAGACCGTGGCGCCGAGCGCCGGCAGCGCCTGGCAGACGCCGCTCTCGCAGTCGAGCCCGGTGCGGCACGCGCCGCAGGTCCCGCGCTTGGGAGACGCCGGCGCGTCGCTCGGCGCGAGGCAGCTCTCGCGCGTCTTGCACGCGCCCTTCGCGCGCTTGACCGCCGCGAACGCGTCCACCAGCCCAGCGCCGTACGACGTGCTCAGGCCGTCCTCGTCATAGCCGCCGAACACCGGATCGATGCCGTTCGCCGTCGACCGCAGCGTCTCACGCACCTCGGCGGCGGTGAGCTCCGGGTTCGCCGACAGGATCAGCCCCGCGACCCCCGCGACCAGCGGACACGCCGACGACGTGCCGCCGAACCGGTTGGTGTACTCGGCGGCGCCGCCCTTGCCGGCCGACGTGGTCGTGATGCCAACCACGCCGCCGTTGGACGGCGCCGAGATGTCGAGCGGCTTTCCTACGTTAGAATAGTAAGATTTTAGCCCGGTGTCGTCGACAGCGCCGACCGCGACCACGGAGGGGTACGCGGAGGTCGAGTCGAGCGGTGAGTTGTCATTGCCGGCGGCGAAGACGACGACCGTGCCCTTGCCCGCGCGGCCCTTCGTCTCGGCGTAGTCGAGCGCGGCCGCCACCGCCTTGCCGATCTTGGGGATCTGGAACGTCGAGTCCTTGAAGCGTGGATCGCCCGTCGCGATGCCCCAGCTGTTCGAGATGACCCACGCGCCCGCGTCCACGATGTCCACGAAGCGCTGCGCGGTGTCGGTGTCCGTGATCTGGAAGCTGCCCCCCGAGGTCTCGGAGAGGAGCGCCGGGAGCAGCTTGCAGTCGGGACAGACCCCCGAGCCTCCCTCGGCGTTGTCGCCGCGCGCCGCCGCCACGCCCGCGCAGCTCGAGCCGTGCTGCCCGAAGTCGCCCGTGTCGCGCTTCTTTCGCCAGTCGTCAGGAAAATTGATCGTCTTGCCTGTTAGGTTTGGGGCAAGATCGGGGTGATCGAGATCGACGCCGTCGTCGAGCACCGAGATGACGACGTCGGGGCTGCCGCGGGTCATCGACCACGCCTCGGTCACGCGCGCGTCGACGCCGGGTGTCGCGCCGCGCTGGCCGGTGTTCTCGAGGTGCCACTGATCCGGCAGCAAGGGATCGTCGGACGCCGCGCGGCGCTCGTACTCGCGGAGCAGATCGAGCTCGGCGTCGACGCCGTCGGCGCGCAGCCTCGCGACCGCGTCGAGCGCCGCCCACGCGTCGGTCGTCTCCGAGACATAGAGCGATCTCGCGTAGGCGAGCCGCTTCGGCGCCGAGAGGCCGTGGCGAGACAGCCCCGCCGCGGCGCGCGTCACCTCTCCGCTCGAGCCAGCCGTGATCACCACGCGGCCGAGCGCGACCGCGAGTCGGCCCGCGCCGTCGCGGAACGTCGGCAACGCGTCCAGCCGATCGGCCATCGACGACCCGTCGAGCGCCCGCTCCGCGGTGAGCAGCGTCGTCCGCCCGAACCCTCGCGCCCTCACGCCCGACGGCAGCCGAGCGGGGAGCGCGCGCACCGCGACCGCGTCGTGCGCGAAGCGATATCCCGAGGGCGCCACGCGATCTCGCCACCGATCCTCGACGCCCATCCCGCCGAAGAAGCACTTGCAGAGCGTCTTGCACGACGGGCGAGCGTCGGGGACGCTGAGCCACCCGCCGCACTGCGCGACCGCGCCGCAGCCGTCTTGCGAGGCGCAGCACTTGAAGCTCTGTGACACGTCGTCCCACGCCGGGCCCTTCTCGGCGAGCCCGCAGCGAGAGAGGCACTCTTGCCGCGACAGCGGGTACTGCGACGTCGCCGCGCCGCACGCCTCGAGCTTGTCACACGCGGCGTTGCAGCTCGTCACGCAGGTGGACGGGAAGGTCGTCGGGTCCCCGCGTGACGCTCCGACCGAGCCCGAGGCGCCGCCTGCGCCCGCGCCGCTCGCGCCCGCTTCTCCGGCGGCTCCAGCCCCCGCGCCGCCCGCGTGGCCTGCGGCGGCGACGGCGGGTGTCGACCGCGCTGGAGCGTCGAGCTCGCCCCCGCACGCGAGCATCGCCGTTGGCAGCGCGGACAACAGGGCGAGCGAGAGCTTGACGAGTCGCATGACGCGCTCTCTCGCACGGCGCCAGCGGCCGCGCGACGTCGTCCCGTGCTGTCGCAATTGTCTGCTGTCGTGCCAAATGAACGGGGACGAAGGCGGGCCTCGGCGCGTATCCCGGGCCATGTCAGGGTCGCGCCGATGAGAACCACCCACCTCCACGCCGCGCTCGCGCTGGGCGCCGTCCTCGCCGGCTGCGCGACGAGCTCGCCTCCGCCCACGCCGCCGCCGTCGGCCAGCGTGGCGGCGTCGGCCGCGCCGCCCGCGCCCGCGCCGTCGAGCCTCACCGCCGCCGACCTCGACGCGGAGCTGCGTGAAGAGTGGCAGCGCCTCGGGGTCGCGAAGGCCGCTCCAGCCGACGACGCGACGTATCTGCGGCGCGTCTGGCTCGACCTCGCCGGCACCATACCGCCGCCCGACGTCGTCACCGCCTTCCTGGCCGACAAGGAGCCGAACAAGCGCGCGAAGGCCGTCGAGGGGCTGCTGGCCAGCAAGCAGCACGCGGACCACATGACCGACGTGTGGGATCGGCTGCTGCTCGGGCGACAGATCAGGCGCAACACCGTCGACCGCGAGGCCTTCCGTTCGTGGCTTCACGAGCGGTTCGCGCGCAACGAGCCGTGGGACAAGCTCGTCTTCGCGCTCCTCACCGCCGAGGGGCGCAACACCGACAAGCCGAGCGGGGAGATGGGCGCGCCGACGCCCGCGGCGGCGAAGGAGACCCCGGGCGCCGTGAACGGCGCGGTGAACTACATCATGCGCTTCGAGAACCCGGCCGATCTCACCGGCACGACGTCGCGCGTGTTCCTCGGCGTGCAGATCCAGTGCGCGCAGTGCCACGATCACAAGACCGAGAAATGGAAGCAGGAGCAGTTCGCGAGCCTCGCCGCGTGCTTCGTGCAGACCAAGACGGTCCCGCTCGAGAAGGCGGGAGGGAAGGGCACGCGCGAGTTCGAGGTGCGCGATCTGAAGCCAGGCGAGCGCGTCGGCGGTCAGAAGAAGATGGGCGTCGCCGAGTACCTCCGCGCGAAGCCCACCGCGCTCGACGGCACCGATCTCTCGGGCGGCGAGGGGCGGCGCAAGGCGCTCGCGGCGTGGATGACCTCGAAGGACAACCCGTGGTTCGCCGACGCGATCGTGAACCGCGTCTGGGGCAGCCTGCTCGGCCACGGGTTCGTCGATCCGGTGGATGATCTGCGCCCGGGCAACCCCGCGGTCGCCGGGCGCGTGATGAAGCGCCTCTCGCAGGACCTCGTCGCGCACGGATACGACCTGCGACGGCTGTACACCCTCATCACCGCGACGGAGGCGTACCAGCTGGCCGCCGCTCCGCCGAAGGCGCCCGGAGCGCCCGAGGGCCGCGTGTTCGGGAGGTTCCGCCCTCAGCCGCTCGCCCCCGAGGAGCTCGTCGACGCGACGGTCGCCGCGACCGGCATCGAGGGCATGCTCGAGCAGGGCGGCGCCGACGTGCAGAAGATCAAGGCGCAGGTGCGCGCGCAGTTCGGCTTCCTGTTCGATGTCGACGAGGAGAGCTCGAACGACGACGAGTTCGACGGGACGATCCCGCAGGTGCTCCTGCAGATCAACGGCAGGCTCAGCAACCAGGGCGCGAGCGTGCAGAAGGGCGGCGCGCTCGCGACGGTCCTCGCGATGCCCGGCGACGACGCCGCCAAGGTGCGCGCGCTCTACCTGCGCGTGCTCTCGCGCGAGCCCCGCGCCGACGAGCTCGAGCGCTGGGTCACGTTCGTCAACGCGCCGCGCGAGTGGGTGTCGACGAGCCCCCCGCCCGCCGCCGCCGACGCCGGAAAGAAGGGCAAGAAGGGCGGCGCGCCCCCCGATCCGCTCGCGCGCCTGGAGAAGAAGGGCAAGGGCAAGAAGGCCGGGGACAAGCACGGCGACCCGAAGCGCCAGGCCTGGGAAGACATGCTCTGGACGCTGCTGAACTCGAGCGAGTTTCTGTTCAACCACTGAGGCGACGACGACGATGAACCACCACGATCTCTCCCGTCGCGCCCTGCTCGGCGCCACCGCCTCTGGCCTCGCGGGCGCCCTCGCCGCGCGCCTCTTCGACCCTCGCGCCGCCTTCGCCGCGCCCGCCGCAGGTGCCCACGCGAAATCGTGCGTGGTGCTCTGGCTCAACGGCGGACCCTCACACCTCGACACCTTCGATCCCAAGCCGGGGCAGCCCACCGCCGGCCCGTTCAAGGCCATCAAGACGCGCGCGCGCGCCTTCGAGCTGTCCGAGCACCTGCCCGGCCTCGCAGACGTCGCCGACAAGCTCGCGGTCCTGCGGATGACCAGCAAGGAGGGCAACCACCAGCGCGCGCGCTATCTGGTGCACACCGGCTACGCGCCGAACCCCACCGTCGTCCACCCGTCGCTCGGAGGATGGGTCAACCACGAGCTCGGCGACAAGGACGCCGACCTGCCGCAGTTCGTCTCGATCGGTGGGCCGGCGCCCGGCGCGGGCTTCCTCGGCGTGCAGTACGGGCCGTTCACGATCCAGAAGGCCGGCGCCCCGCCGGCGAACCTCGCGCTGCCCCGCAACGTCGACGGCAAGCGGCTCGACGCGCGCCTCGCGGCGCTCTCCGCGATGGAGGGCGACTTCGAGAAGCGCACCGGCGACGCGCAGGTGAGCGGGCGGCGCCACGTCTACGACCAGTCGGTGCGCCTGATGCGGACCGAGAAGACCAAGCTGTTCGATCTCTCCGACGAGCCGGCGCGCCTCGTGAAGCTGTACGGCGACACCGACTTTGGCCGTGGTTGCCTCCTCGCGCGGCGGCTCGTCGAGGGTGGAGTGCGCCTGGTCGAGGTGGTGCTCGACGGGTGGGACACGCACAAGGACAACTTCGAGCGCGTGAAGAAGCTGTCCACCGCGCTCGACGCCGGCTTCGGCGGGCTCGTGCGCGATCTGTCCGAGCGCAAGCTGCTCGCCTCGACGCTCATCGTCTGCATGGGCGAGTTCGGCCGCACGCCGAAGATCAACGAGAACGAGGGGCGCGACCACCACCCGCAGGCCTGGTCCGCGATGCTCGCCGGCGGCGGCGTGCGCGGCGGCGTCGCGCACGGCAAGACCGACGCGACCGGCGCCAAGGTCGTCGAGGCCCCGACCAGCGTGCCCGATCTGTCCGCGACGATCTTCACCGCGCTCGGCGTCACGCCCGACAAGAGCTTCTCCACGCCGAGCGGGCGCCCGATCTCGATCACCGACGGCGGCGCGCCAGTGAAGGCGGTGCTCGTGTGATCTCGGTCGAGCGCAGGCCGCGCACCGCGGCGGCCGACGGAGTGACCGTCGTCGAGGTGCGCCGCCGCGCGCGCGTGATGCTCGACGCGCTGTCGCTCGCGGACGCCGAGCTGTCGGTGCTGCTGACCGACGACGCGACCATCCAGTCGCTGAACCGCTCGTTTCGCGACAAGGACAAGCCGACCGACGTGCTCGCGTTCGCGCAGCGCGAGGGCGAGGTCGCCCCCAGGATCCCCGGCGCGCCCGAGCTGCTCGGCGACGTCGTGATCAGCCTGCCGACCGCGAGCGCGCAGGCCCGCGCGCGGCGTCGAGCGCCCCTCGCCGAGGTGACCACGCTGCTCGCGCACGGCCTCTTGCACCTCGTCGGCTACGATCATCGCGACGACGAGGAAGAGCGCGAGATGAACGCCGCGACCGCCGCGCTGGTGCGCCGCGCCGCGCGACCCCGCGGCAAATTATCGCGAAAAATCGCGGATCTGCGCGTCCGTGTCTGCCCCGCTACTTCGAGGCTCTCGCCCCGCATCCCCGATTTTTCCGCGAGATCATGAAGACTTTTTTCCTTGCGAGAACAAAAACCGCTTGTTACCTAGGTGCCGCGTCGGTTCGACGCCGCTTTCGAGCGGCAAAAATCGGGTCGACGTCGGCGCCGAGGTGGTAGGCGGCGCCGTCACCCCCGCAGTCATCAGGCCCCACGAGGGATGAGGAAGGCCCTGAGCGTCGCGGGAAGTTTTCTCGACAAGAAACCATCAAGGAGAACACCATGGCTGCTGCAAAGCGTCTCACGAAGTCCCAGGTCGTCGCCGAAATCGCCGACGCCGCCGAGCTCGACAAGAAGAGCGTCTCGCGTGTGTTCGAGGTCCTCGGCGACATCATCAAGAAGCAGCTCGGGTCGCGCGGCCCTGGCGAGTTCGTGATCCCTGGCCTGCTCAAGCTCAAGGCCGTGAAGAAGCCCGCGACCAAGGATCGCCCGGGCAAGAACCCCTTCACCGGCGAGGCGATGGTCTTCAAGGGCAAGCCCGCCTCGAAGAAGATCCGCGCGACCGCGCTGAAGTCGCTGAAGGATCTGATCCAGTTAGCGGCGCTGTCGGGTCCCCCCGACCGCGATGAGGCCCGCTCGCCGTCCGCGGCGCGCGGGCTTCGTCGTCTCGCGGGTCTGTTGCCCCACGCGAGCGACGTCTGTCATGCTGGCCGCGTGACTCGCGCGCTCCTCCTCACGCTGCTGGCCTTCGGCGCCGGCTGCCAGGCTTCGGTCAAGGCAGAGGTCAACTCGGGCAAGAAGGCGGCAGAAGAGCCGGATCCGCCGCCGTCGTTCGTGACGACCGCGCACGACACCACCGTGAGGACGTCGCGCATAGGCGTCACGCACCGCCTCTCGCTGACGCCCGAGGCGTCGTCGCACGCGCAGTGTCGGTGCCTCGCGGCGGTGATCGGGCAGGCCAACGATCCCGCGTTCTCGTGGCGCGGCGAGCCGCCCAGCGTCGGCGATGACGCGTTCGTCGTCGCGGTCTCCAGCGAGGGGACGCCCTGCGACTGGCCGACGCGCGGCCGCGGACCGTCGATCATGGCGGTCGAAGAGGAGGCGGGCAACGTGGTCATCACCCTCGAGGAGTCGCGCACCGGCATCCCCGCGGCGCGCGGCGCGATCGTGCACCGCCCGGCGACGTCCGACCCGTGGGTCATCTTTCGCACCGAGTCGCGCTTGCCCTACGACACGCCGCTGCCCGGCTCGGGCGAGCCGGTGTGCCGCGTCCGGCTGAGCTCGAAGTTAGGCGAGCGCCCTCGCGCCCGCGGCATTAGAGTCGCGCCGATGGCAGGTCCGACCGACACGCAGCCGCTGCGAGGTGACGACGATCTCTACGAGATATTTCGCGGCGCCGAGAAGCCCAGAGAGCAGTTCCGTATCGGCGCGGAGGCAGAAAAATTCGGCGTGGATGCGCTGACCGGCGCGCCCTTGCGCTACTCCGATCCGAGGGGGCGGAGCGTGCAGGCCGTCCTCGACGCGCTCGTCGAGCGGCACGGCTGGACGCCCGAGCCCGAGCACCCCGGCGGTCCGGTCATCGCGCTCCGACGCGGTCACGCCTCGGTCACGCTCGAGCCCGGCGGGCAGCTGGAGCTCTCCGGCGCGCCGCTCGAGGACGTCCACGCGATCTGCGCCGAGTCTCGCGGTCACCTCGCCGAGCTGCGCGACATCTCGACCGAGCTGGGCGTCACCTGGCTCGGCGTCGGCTTTCACCCGTTCGCGAGGCAAGCCGACCTCGACTGGGTGCCCAAGGCTCGGTACGGCATCATGCAGCGGTACCTGCCGACGCGCGGCGCGAACGGCCTCGACATGATGCGCCGCACCGCGACGGTGCAGGCGAACTACGATTTCTCGAGCGAGCGGGACGCGATGCGAAAGCTCCGCGTCGGGCTCACGTTCGCGCCGGTCGCGGCCGCGATGACCGCGAACTCTCCGTTCTACGAGGGCAAGCCCTGGGGCGGTCGCAGCTACCGCGCGAAGGTGTGGCTCGACGTGGCGAACGAGCGCGCGGGCCTGTTGCCGATGATGTGGCGGGACGACGCGTCGTACCGCGACTACGTCGAGTGGGCGCTCGACGTGCCGATGTTCCTGTTCAAGCGCGACAACGCGGTCGTGGGCAACACGGGGCAGACGTTCCGCGCGTTCCTGCGCGACGGCTACGAGGGCCACAGGCCGACCGCCGCAGACTGGGAGATGCACCTCAACACGCTCTTCCCCGAGGTGCGCCTGAAGCGCACGCTCGAGGTGCGCAGCGTCGACTCGCTGCCCGCCGACCTCGCCTGCGCGCTGCCGGCCCTCTTCACCGGGCTGTTCTATGACGACGACGCGCTCGGTGAGGCCGAGGCGCTCGCGCGCACGCTGTCGTTCGACGACGTGGCGCGCGCCCGCGCCGAGATCCCTGAGCGCGCGCTCGGCGCGACGCTGGCGGGCGGTCCATTGAGAGCGCTCGCGCTCGAGCTGCTCACGATCGCCGAGGGCGGGCTCGCGCGGCGCGCTCGCCTCGCCCGGTCGGGCAAGGACGAGCGCGTTCACCTCGAGCGGCTTCGCGCGATGAACGAGCGCGGCGACTGCCCCGCGGACCTCTTGCTCGCGGGGCTCGACACCGCGGGTGAGCAACCCGCCGAGCTCCTCCGGCGCACACGGATGTAGATGACCGGGCGTGAGCTCGACCTCGACGAGCGGTTCCCGCCGCCGCCGTCGGTGATCCCGCCGCGCGGGACCAAGCACGTGATCGCGGTGGGCGGCGGGCGCGGCGGCGTCGGCAAGAGCGTCCTCACCGTGAACCTCGCGGTCTATCTCGCGCAGCTCGGGCGCTCCGTCGCGGTCGTCGACGCCGACGTCGGCGGCGCCAACCTGCACGTCGGGCTCGGGCTCGCGGCGCCGCCCTCGCCGACGCGCGAGCAGGTCGACGCGGGCGAGGTGCGGGTCGTCGACACCGACGTCCCCGGCCTGCGCCTCGTCGGCGCGATGCTCGATCCGACGAGCGCGACGGCCGCGCGCGCCGGGCGACGCTCGCGGTGGGCGCAGACGCTGAAGCAGATCGAAGCCGACTTCGTGATCGTCGATCTCGGCGCGGGCTTCGCGCCGGGCACGCTCGATCTCTTCGGCCTGGCCGACGTCGCCCTGTGCGTGACGGTGCCCGAGCCTCCCGCGATCGAGGCGACGTACACCTTCCTCCGCGCGCTGTTCCTCCGGCGGCTGCGGCGCGCCCTCCTGCGCGAGCGCTTTCGCCTGCGGATGGTCGAGCGCGCGCTCGCCGAGCTGCCGGCGCTGCCGCGTCCTCCCGAGCTCATCGAGGCGCTCGATCGCACCGATCCCGCGCTGGCCGAGCTGGCCGCGGGCGAGCTCTCGCGCCTCGCGCCGCGGCTCGTCGTGAACGGCACCCGCGTGCGCTCCGATCTCGATCTTGGCCCGTCGATGCAGGCGATCTCGGCGCGATTCCTCGGCATCGAGCTCGAGTATGTCGGCCACGTCGAGCAGGACGACGCCGTGTGGCTCACCGTGCGCCGGCGGCGCCCGCTGCTCGTCGACAGCCCGACCTCGAAGGGCGCGCGGCTCATCGAGCGCGTCGCCCGCCGCGTCGTCGCGATCACGGCGACACCCGAGGGGCGCGCGTCGGCGCCGCCGCAGGGCGCCGGGTCGCAGCAGAAGAAGCCCAACCTGTACGAGCTGCTCGGGCTGTCGCGGGGCGCGAGCGACGAGGAGGTGCGGCGCGCGTTCAAGCGGCAGCGCGAGCTGTTCGGCGTCAACAGCCTGCCGCTCGTCTCGATCCTCGACGAGGCGGGGCTGCGCGCCGAGCAGGCGCGGCTTCAAGAGGCGCACGACACGCTGCTCGAGCCCAACCGACGCCGCGCGTACGATCTCTCGACCTTCCCCGAGCTCGAGGTCGATCCACACCCGAAGGAGAGCCGCCGCGCGCCCTCTCCCGACGACCTCCGCTTCATCGCCGAGGTGCAGCGCGAGATCCATACGGCGACCGAGTTCACCGGGAGCTTCCTCCGGCGCGTGCGCGAGAGCCAGGGCCTCGAGCTCGCCGAGATCGCCCGGCAGACCAAGATCGCCGCGAGCCACCTGTCGGCGATCGAGGAAGAGCGCTGGGAGGAGCTGCCCGCGCCGGTGTACGCGCGCGGCTTCGTGCGCGAGCTCGCGAAGGTGTTGAAGCTCGATCCGATGCAGGTCGACCGCACCTACGCGAAGCGGCTCCGCGAGGGCTACGCGTCGATCGGCCGCGCGTCGGAGTGAGCCGCGCGTGTCAGAGCGCGACGCCCGCGCCCGGAGCCTTCGCGAGCGCCGCGTCGAGGGCCGCGGGATCGAAGCCGACGAGCACCTGCCCGCCGACGTCGATCACCGGGATCTGCCCGCCCGCCAGCCCGGCCCGCGCGAGCTTCTTCGACATCTCGCGCTGCGCTTCCCTGTCCTGCTCGATGTCCTTGTACACGACCCGAACCCGGCGCTGCGTGAGGTAGGCCTGCGCGGCGTGGCACGGCTTGCACCACTCGGCGCCATAGACCGTCGCCGTCACCTTCGACGCGTCGGCCGGCGGCTGATCGGCCGGCGCGGCGACCGTCGCGCGTGGGGGCAGGCCGACGCGACCGCCGCGGCGCTGATCAGCCTTGGCCTCCCACTCGCCGCGCGACATCGTCGTCACCTTGAACGCGCCGCTCGGGTCGCGCTCGCGCAGGTTGGCGACGTAGACCTGCTCGGTCGCCGCGCCGTCGTCCGAGTCGGTGCGCACGACGCGCACGGCGTCGCGGCCCTCGGGCGGCACCGCGGCGACGCTCATCGCGGTGTGGAACTCGCCCTTCGCGTCGATCCACGTCAAGAGGATGTTCGGCGTCGACTCGGTCAGCGTCAGCTTCGGCAGCTCGCGGCTCACCGGTCGGGTCCCGTCGTCGGCGCGCCTGCAGGCCGAGCTCGCCAGCGCGGCGGTGAGCACGAGGAGCGTCAGCGCTCGGCCCGCCGCGCTCATGCTGACGCGCCTCGCGCGGGGTCGAGCGGACTGCGGGGGAGGGGCGGCGTCACCCGCGGAGCTTGCGCCCCCTTCGCGCGGATCGCCAGCCTCGGCGTCATCGCGGTCCCCTCGCCAGCTCGTCGCCGAGGCTCGACCACTCGCTCATCAGGCGCTCGACCTCTCGGCGGAGCGCCTGCTCCTCCTTCGCGCGGCGCGCGAGCTTCTCCCAGTCGCCGCCCGGATCCTCCTTCAGTGCCTCGACCAGGCGCGCGAGCTCGCCCTCCTTCGCGGCGACCTCCTCCTCGAGCTCGCCGAGGCGCTTCTTCTTCTTCTCCCACGCGCGCGCGCGCTGTTTTTCTGCCTCGAAGCTCGCCTTCGCGTCCTCCTTCTCGCGGGGCTTCGGCGGGGGCGCGCTGGGCTTCGCGGCGGCCGCGCGGCGCGCCTGCCACGTGACCAGCTCGTCGAACGTGCTCTGGTGGTCCTCTGCGACGCCGCCCTCGACCGTCACGCAGCGCGTGGCGACGTTGGACAGGAAGCGTCGATCGTGGCTGACGAACACCACCGTGCCCTCGAAGCCGACGAGCGCCTCCTCGAGGATCTCGGCCGCCGGGATGTCGAGGTGGTTGGTGGGCTCGTCGAGGAACAAGAGGTTGCGCGGCTCGAGCAGCAGCTTCGCGAGCGCGACCCGGCTGCGCTCGCCGCCGGACATGCCGCGGATCTCGCGGAACGGATCGTCGCCGTAGAACCGGAACCGCGCGAGGTACTGGCGCGCGCCGTCGACGTTGAGATCTCCCTTCACGCTGCGGATCTCGTCGATCAGCGACCGCGACTCGACCAGCGCGCCGAGGTGCTGGTCGAACACGCCCTCGCAGAGGTTGGTCCCGCGCCGCACCGTCCCCTCGTCGTCGGGCGCTCCGAGGCCCGCGAGGAGCTTCAGCAGCGTGCTCTTCCCCGCGCCGTTGGGGCCGACGACGGCGACGCGCTCGCCGCGCTTGACGAAGAGATCGAGCCCGCGAAACAGCGCGCGACCGCCGCGTGACGCGCCGAGCCCCTTCGCGTCGAGCACGATGTCGCCCGAGCGCGGCGCGGGCACGAAGCGGAACGACACCCGCTCGGCGCGCGCCCACACGTCTTCGGGGCGCTCGGCCGCGTCGAGCTTGTCGAGCATCTTGCGGCGGCTCTGCGCCTGCTTGGTCTTCTGACCCGCGATGTTCTTGCGGATGAAGTCCTCGGTCTTCTGGATGAAGGCCTGCTGGTCCGCGAAGATGGCCGCCTCGCGCGCGAGGTCGACGGCGCGCGCCTCGGCGTACGCGGAGTACGACAGCGGGTACACGCGCAGGCCGCGGCGCCCGAGCTCCATCGTCTCGCCGGTCGTGCCGTCGAGGAAGGCGCGATCGTGCGACACGATGAGCACCGCGCCCGCGTAGGTGGACAGGTAGCCCTCGAGCCAGCGGATCGTGTCGAGATCGAGGTGGTTCGTCGGCTCGTCCAGCAGCAACAGCTCGGGCTCTCGCGCGAGCACGGTGCCGAGCAGCAGCCGCCCGCGCTCGCCGCCGGACAGGCTCTCGACGGGTCGCGAGAGGTCGGCGTCGGAGAAGCCGAGGCGCGCGGCGAGCATCCCGACCTTGCGCTCGAGCTCGTCGCCGTGCGCGAGCTGGTATCGGTCCATCGCGCGCGCGAGCGCGTCGAGCGCCAGCGGCTCGCCGCTCGCCGCGGCCGCGATCGCCCGGTCTCGCTCGGCGCGCAGCGCGAGCACCTCGGAGAAGCCCGACAGGAAGGCGCCGAGCACGTCTCCCTCCGACGACAGCTCGTGCGACTGGCGATAGTAGCCGAGCGTCGCGCCCTTCTTGATCGTGACCGCGCCGGCGTCCGGCGCGAGCTCGCCCGCGATCAACCGCAGCAGCGTGCTCTTGCCGGCGCCGTTGGGCGCGACGAGCGCCGCGCGCTCGCCGGCCTCGACCGAGAACGTGACCCCCGTGAACAGCTGGTTCGCGCCGTAGCCGAAGGACAGGTCCGCGACCGCCAGCATCGCCATGGGCGCCTCATACCCCAACCCGCGAAGCCTGAGCGCTCGCAAGATCACGCTTTGACTCTCGTGAGAATCCAACTATAGGCAGCGATGACACGGTCGGTGGCGCCTCCAGGGTCACCCTCCGCGCGCTCCCCCGGGTGGGTGGCTGGGCTCCGCGAGGGGCTGAGCGCCTTCACGGCGCAGACATCGCCCGACGAGCGCGGGTCGTCACAAAGGCAACGTTCCCCGCCGCGCGAGGTGCATCGCGCGGGCGTCCTCTTGGCGAACACCGACGACATCCCGGCCCCCGCGCCGTCCACCAAGCTCCAGGCGACCATCGCCGACACGCTCTCGACGCTCAGCGATCGGGGGCTCCGCCGCCTCCTCGGCGCGCGCACGTTCCTCCGCGGGCTCGAGTACTCGCGCCGCCGCGTCGTCGAGGACGTCGTCGTCGCGGAGAGCGAGGCCACGGGGCGCGTCCGCGGCTCGGACCCCGAGCCGTACGCCGCGCGCGTCTATCTGTCGCCCGAGGGGATCCGCAGCGACTGCAGCTGCCCCGTCTTCGAGAAGTCGCAGCAGCACTGCAAGCACGTCGCCGCGCTGCTGATCAGCGTGCGCGATCAGGCCCGCGGCTCGAACCCGCGCCCGCCGGCGCCGCCTCCCCCTCCGGCGCCGCCGACGAGCGCGTCGTCTCAGGCCGCGCCTGGCGGAGGTGGGAGCAAGAGCTCTCGGCGCGAGCGACGCCGTCAGCGGCTGCTCGCGATGCAGTCGGGGGTGTCGACGACCCACGTCGTCGATCGGCACCACGGCACGGCGCACACGCACGTCGTCGCGTCGTCCCTCGCCGACGCGACCCAGCGCTCGACCGGCATCGGCGCGTGGCTGCCGCCCTCCGGCGCGCCGCAACAGGCCCGGCCGATCGAGTTTCGTATCCTCGTCCGGCAGGGTGGGCTCACGGTCACCGCGCTCGACGCCGAGGCGCGCGCGCCGATGCTGCCTTCAGTCGCGCTCAGCTGGCAGGCGCTGTCCCCGACGGCCGATCGCGAGGCGCTCCGCGTGCTCGCGCGCTTCGAGAGCGGCAACCCGCGTCACCCGGCGGTCGACATCCGCGGCGAGGAGGTCTCCGAGCTGCTGCCGCTGCTCAACGGGCGTCGGGTGCTGCTCGAGCCCACGCTGATGCAACTCCGCTTCGGCGACGACGCCCTGCGTCCCCGCTTCGATCTCGAGCTCGCGGGGGACAGCATCGTCGCGAAGGCGAGCTTCGAGCGGGTCGGCGACAAGCGCAGGTTCTCGCTGTCGCAGGGCGGGTGGTTCGAGGGGCACCCGAGCTGGCACGTCGACACGAGCGACGGCGTCGCGCGCCCGATCGATCGGCGCGTGAGCGTCGCGGCGATGCGTCGCCTGGTGAAGAGCCCGACGATCAGCGAGCCCGCGTCCGAGCTGGTGCCGCTCGTGATGGACGGCCTGCCGCGCGTCGCGCTCGAGATGGGCGCCGAGCTGCCGACGCTCGACCAGATCGCCGACGTCGTCGACATCGAGCCGACGTTTCGCATGCAGGCGGGCGGCGGCATCACCGAGGTCGTGGTCACGCTCACGGCGGTCTACGACGACACCGAGGTGCAGGTGCGCGCGGACGGCATCTCGCCGCCTGTGATCCTCAAGCCGCCCACCGAGGGCCAGAAGCGCTTCCGCTGCATCCGCACCGACATCGCCGCGCAGCAGGCCGCCGCAGAGCGCCTGAAAGAGCTCGGGCTGCTCCCCGACGACGGCGGCCAGAAGTTCTCCGCGATCGGGCCGAAGGCGATCAAGTTCTGGAGCGAGGGGCTCGGCACGCTGCCCGAGTCGTGGGATCTCTTCGTCCCAGAAGATCTCGTCGACACGCAGGTCCGCAAGGCGCCGCTGTCGATCAGCGCGTTCGTCGATCGCAAGTCGACCTCGGGGATGGACTGGCTGTCGCTGAAGCTCAACTTCTCGAGCGAGGGCGTCGGCGTCGATCGCGACGAGCTGATGCGCACCATCGCCGCCGGGAAGAAGTACGTGAAGCTCGAGGATGGCTCGTTCGCCGAGCTCGATCCCCAGGCGGTGCGGGCGCTGCTCGATCGCGAGCTCGAGATCCTCTCGTCGATGGGCAAGGGCGGCAAGATCCCGCTGTCGCAGGCCGGTCGCCTCGAGGAGCTGCTCGGGCAGATCGACGGCGACGTCCGCGTCGCGGCGAGCGCGAGGGACCTGTTCAAGCAGCTGCGCGACATCGACGGGATCGAGGTCGCGAAGAAGCCGAAGGCGCTGAAGGCGACGCTCAGGCCGTACCAGGAGGCGGGGCTCTCGTGGCTCCTGTTCGTCCACAAGCTGCGCTCGGGCGGCGTGCTCGCCGACGATATGGGCCTCGGCAAGACGCTCCAGACGATCGGCCTGCTGACGGCGGTGAAGCAGGAAGAGAAGCGCGTGCGCGCGCTGATCGTCGCGCCGACGAGCGTGGTCCCCAACTGGGCGCGCGAGTTCGAGCGCTTCGCGCCGTCGCTGAAGACCGTCGTGTGGCACGGCGCCGATCGCCACGAGCAGAAGGACGAGGCCGAGAGCGCCGAGGTGCTGATCACGTCGTACCAGCTGCTCCGGCGCGACGAGGAGTACCTGTCGAGCCTCGAGCTGTCGTACGCCGTCCTCGACGAGGCGCAGCACATCAAGAACTCGACGTCCGCGACGGCCGCCGCGGCGAAGCGCCTGCGCTCCGACCGGAGGCTCGCGCTGACCGGCACGCCGATCGAAAATCGCCTGTCGGAGCTCTGGTCGATCTTCGATTTCGTGAGCCCGGGGCTGCTCGGCTCGCTCGACAAGTTCGAGGAGCGCTACGGTCGGCCGATCGACAACGGCGACGTCAAGGCGGCGAACCGCCTCCGCGCGACGATCCACCCCTTCATCCTCCGGCGCACGAAGCTCGAGGTCGAGAAGGATCTGCCCGAGATGATCGAGACCGATCGCGTCGTCGAGATGACGGCCGAGCAGAAGAAGGTCTACCAGGCGATCCTGCGCGAGGTGCGCGCGCAGGTGATGGGCGAGGTCGAGAAGAACGGCCTCGCGAAGAGCCAGCTCCACATCCTCGCGGGCCTCACGCGGCTCCGGCAGGCGGCGTGCGATCCGCGGCTGATGGGGCTGCCGCGCACGTTCGGTGACGACGACTCGGGCAAGCTCGACGCCCTGCGCGAGCTCGTGCAGTCGGCGGTCGAGGGCGGCCACAAGGTGCTCGTCTTCAGCCAGTTCGTGCAGATGCTCCAGCTCATCCGCGCGGCGTTCGACAAGGACGGCGTCAAGTACGAGTACCTCGACGGCTCGACGGTCGATCGCCAGGCGCGGGTCGAGCGCTTCCAGGCCGATCCGACCTGCAGCGCCTTCTTGATCAGCCTGAAGGCGGGCGGCACCGGCCTCAACCTGACGGCCGCCGACACCGTCGTTCACTTCGATCCGTGGTGGAACCCCGCCGTCGAGGAGCAGGCGAGCGCTCGCGCGCACCGCATCGGCCAGTCGAAGGTCGTGACCGTGTATCGCCTCGTGTCCGAGGGCACGATCGAGGAGAAGATCCTGGTCCTGAAGAGCAAGAAGCAGAAGCTCGTCGAGAGCGTCCTCAGCGAGGATCAAGGCGGCGCGAAGAAGCTCACCAAGACCGACATCGAGGATCTCTTCCGGCTCGACTGACGCGCCTGCTAACGTCGCGGTGATGGGGCACCGCGGCCAGGTCGGCGGCTCTGCGGCAGCGCGTGGCGGCGACAGGGTCGAGAGGCTCCTCGCCGTGCTGGAGCGGTACGTCGCGCGGCTCTCCGCGGCCGCCGTCGTGAAGGCCTCGATCGCGCGGCTCGGCTACACGGGCGCGGCGCTCTCGGCCGATCAGCTCGAGCGCCTCGTAGCCGAGACCATGATCGGGCTCAGGTTGTTCTGCGCGCCCGCGCGGCTGCCGGACCTGATGCTCGAGCTCGCGGAGCTCTGCGAACTCGAGCGAGATCACAGGTGAGCTAGGGCGCGAGCCGCTCGAGGGGCACGTACGGGCCGCCGTAGCCGAGCGGGCGCATCAGCGCGAGGTAGGCGTCGATGATCGAGCGCGCGCGCCCAGCCTTGTTCGACGCGACGCCGAGCACGACGACCCGCTTGCCCTCCTTCTTCACCTCGTCGGCCTCCGCGTTGGAGAACGGCGCGCCGTCGGTGGTCATGAAGCAGACGAGATCGGGGGAGAGCGCGACCGGCGAGGTCTTCGACTCGTCCCACGCGAAGAGGTTCTCGTTCTGGTTATAGATGCGCATCGTGCGGCGGCCGTGGCGCAGGGTGACGATGCCGAGATCGAACCCTCCGGCCGTCTCCTCCGCGACGTCGACGAGCTCGCCCTCGAAGAGCACGCGCGCGCGGAGGAGCTTCGTGACCGCGGCGACGGGATCCGTCTTCCGTTGTCGCGCGAGGCGCAGGGCGGCGCCGACCCGACGCGCGCGCGTCAACGTGCCGCCGACCGCGGCGGACTTCATCGTCGCGCCGGTCATCGACCAGAACGCGACGCCGGCGTCCTCGTGAAACGCGCCGCCGGAGATGATCCCGCGGAGGGTCGCGTCGGCCGTCGCGGCGTCGGGGGCGTCGAAGCGGATGGACAGCTCGCCGTTCGCGACCAACACCGGGGAGAGCGGCAGGCCGTGCGCGGCGTAGGTCGACACGCCCAGCGTCGGCATCGCGCGGTCCGCGCCCGACGCGTCGACCAGCGGGAGCCCGCGGCTCGCGCACACGGTCATCGGAAGGATGCTGTTGCCCGCGCCCACCTCGCCGGGCAGGACGAGGTCGAACGTGCCGCCGCGCACCGCTTCGAGCGCGCCGAACGCGATGGTGGCCGCGTCGAACGGGAAGCCAGAGGCGGCCGCCGTCGGCGAGCCCACCCCCGCCGAGACCGCCATCGTCGCGTCGTCGGCGACGTCGGCGGGCGCGACGAGGTCGATGACGGGCGTCTTCGCGAGGATCTCGGTCAAGAGCTGCTGGCCGAGGTCGAACGGCCCGCCGCCGCCCGCGCCGAGCAAGGTCGCGCCGACGAGCACGTCGTGCAGCGCGGTGGCGTCGAGCTGCGTGGCGCGGGGACGCGTCGTGGATCTGGTCTGCTGCTGGGGCTTGGTGGTCTTCATGGTCCTCTCCTGTGTGGCGTTGCGAGCCTCTTCGTGATCGCCTGCGCGCCCTGCGCCGCCGCGACCTCCGCGGCGCGGGCGAGCAGCGAGGCGTCGCTCCGCGCGAGCCCGCGCAGCCGCAGCAGCTCCGCGACGAACACGCGCTCCCCCGTCGCGTCCGCCGCCTCGAGGCCCTGCTCGAGCGCCCGCTCGGCCACGTCGCGCGCTCCCGCGTCGAGCGCGGCGCGCGCGATGAGCGCCGACGAGAGCGTCGTGGAGACCTTCACCCCTCGCGCGTGCATCGTCGCCGCCGCCTCGGTCGCCGTCGAGAGGCCCTCTTCGACGCGTCCGCTCCGCGCGATCGCGCAGCCGCGGACCAGCGCTCCGACCGGCGCGTACGCGGGGAAGCCCTCTCCGACCGCCAGCCGCACCAGCTCGGCGGCGCGCGCCTCGGCGAGCTCGAGCTCGTCGCGGTGAAGGTGCAGGTACGCGAGCGTCTGCAGCACGAGCGCCTCGCTGAACGGCTGACGCAGCTCCCTCGCGAAGGCGTGCGCGCCCGTCGCCGCGGTCAGCGCGAGGTCGGCCTCGCCCATCAGCCAGAGCGTGGTCGCGTAAGGGAACATCGCCGTCACTCGCGGCGTCTGCGCGAACCGCGCGAGGTGCGCGGCGTGCATCTCCTCGCGGACACCGACGATCGCCGCCTCGAGGTGCGCGCGCGCGCGGCCGAGCTCGCCCGCCCAGAACAGCGAATTTCCGAGCACGTGATCGGCCTCGATCGTCATGTGAGGATCGTTCGATGTGGCCGCGAGCGCGTGGCAGGCCTCGGCGAGCTGTCGTGAGCGCGCGTGATCGGCGCGGAACAGGTGAAACGTGCGGAGCCCGAACAGCGCGGCGAACCTGGGCCCCGGGTCGTCGGAGCCGCTGGAGAGCTCGTCCGCGCGCTCGTAGGCGCGGCGGGTCTCGTCGGCGCCCTGGCCGTGCGTGACGATGCGCACGACGCCCTCGTGCATCCTCAGCGCGAGCTCGTGCGCGCGCCTGGCGCCGGCGTCGGCGAGCTGGGGGAGGAGCGACAGCGCGCGCTCGACGTGGGCGCCCGCCTCGCGGTGCGCGCCGTCTCGCAGCGCGCGCTCGGTCGCCGTGCGGTACGACGAGATCGCCGGCTCGAGCTCGCCCGCGGCCGCGTGGTGAAACGCGAGGCGCCCTGCCTGCGCCTCGAGCGTGCCCGCGTAGAGCGCGCGCAGGGCGACCGCGACCTTGCCGTGGAGCTCGCGCCTCGTCGACGCGAGGGACAGCTCGTAGGCCGCGTCGCGCAGCAGCGCGTGCGCGAACATCAGCCGGTGCGCGTCGACGGGGCTCCACACGCCTCGTCGCTCCGCCTCCCCGATCCGCGGCGTCGCCGTCGGCGGCGTCAGGCCGCGCGCGACGAGCAGCGCCTCGAGCTCGTCGGCGTCGAACTCGCGACCGAGCGCCGACGCGTCCGACACCACCGCGCGCACGTCGGGGGGCAACCGATCGAGCCTCGCGACGAGGACGGCGCGGAGGTCGGGCGGCACGACCGCCGAGTCTGGTGGGTGATCGAGCGCGTCGAGATCTCGCAGCAAGAGCACCGTGTGCTCGACGAACAGGGGGTTGCCGTCGGTGCGGGCCGCGAGCCAGGCCGCGACCTCGGGCGACAGCGCCCGACCCACGAGCGACTCCCCGAGCGCCCGGACGTCCTCGAGCGAGAGCGCCCCGAGGGTCACGCCGAGATCGACGTCGACGAGCGGTCGATCGAGGGGGCGCGCTGTCGCCAGGAGGGCGACGCGGCACCCGCCGAGCGCGGCGCGCGCGCGCTCGAAGAAGCCACGGGTCTCGGGGTCGGCCAGGTGGAGATCGTCGAGCTGCAGGACCAGCGGTCGCGCGCGGGACAGCGCCGAGAAGAGCGCGATCGCCGCGCGCTCCTGCGCGGCGAGGCGAGCAGGGGGCGGCATCCGAAAGAAGGGCGAGTCGCTCGCGCTGGCGTCGAGCAGCGCGTCGAGCAGCGGCGCGTGGGCGTCGAGCGCGCCGCCTCGCTCCGCGCACGCGTCGAGCGTCGCCCTGAGCTTGGCGCGCACGACCTCTGGCGCGTCGAGCCGCGTCGCGCCGACGATCGCGCCGACGATCGCGCGGACGGGGCCGAGGGCGCGGGCGTCGATCGGATCGACGGCCGCTGCGTGCCAGGTCGTCTCGTCGCGCAGCGTGTCGCGCGCGTCGGCGACGAGGCGACTCTTGCCGACGCCCGCCTCGCCCTCGACGAGGATCGCGCCGCCGTCGCCGGCGAGCGCCCGGCGCAGCCCGTCGAGGAGCGCCGCGCGCTCTCGCGCTCGCCCGAGCAGCGGGCCGCTCGCGGACGTCGCCGCGTGCGCGCCGACGAGGCGGTGGATCGGGACCTCGGAGGCGAACCCTTTGAACTGCCGCTTCCCGAGCGGCTCGAAGGCGTGCGAGGCGCGGCCGAGGCGCTCGAGCTCGGGGTCGATCGAGATCTGCCCTGGCGGCGTCGCCGCGAGCATCCGCGCGGCCAGGTTCACCGCGTCGCCGTAGCACGCGTACTCCTCGCGGCTCCTCGCGCCCACGAACCCGGCGAACACGCGGCCCCTCGCGAGGGCGGCGCGGAGCTCGGGCCGCCGCGACGTGAGCGCGAGCGCCGCCGACAGCGCGAGCTCGGGATCGCGCTCGGAGGCGCGCGGCGCGCCCCAGTAGACGAGCGCGACCGGACCCTTGTCACCCAGCTCGATCTGGCGGAGGTGCCCGGCGTACCGAGCGCACACCGAGAGGACGTCTCCGACCGCGTCGTCGAGCGACTCTCCGGCGAGCGCCACGAACATCACGACGACGTCGCGCAGCTCCCCGAAGCGGGCTTCGTCCAGCAGCGTCGGGGAGAAGAAGCGGCAGGCGACCGATCGCGCGTCGGCGGGCGCGGGGACCTCGACCGGGGCGACTGAAGACAGGCGCTCGGTCGCGGCGCCGCGCTCTTCGAACGCGAACGGCGCGGCCGCCGCCTGGGCCTCGACCGCGCGATCGATGGCCGATCCGCCGAAGGCGTAGGTGGACCGGTCGCCGCGCGAGAACACGTGGCCGCGCACCTCGCCGATGCCGACGCCGACGCGCACCGCGAGGTCGAAGGTGCCGAGCGCGGTCCGGCGCGGGGTCACGGCGCGCACGGCCGTGATCACCGCGTCGGCGGACTCGCGCGCGCGCGCCGCCGCCTCGTCGGGCGGGCCCAGGAACACCGCGGTGAAGGCGTCGCCCGCGTAGCTCGCGATGAACCCGCCGTGCGCCGCGACCGCCGCGACCGACGGCTCGAACAGCGCGGTGATCGTCTCCGCGAGGATCTCGACGCCGAGCGGCCCCTCGGCCGCGAGCGCGCGCGTCAGGGCGACGAACCCGCGCACGTCGACGAACAGCACAGCGCCCGGCTCGCGCGTGGCCGCGACCCCTGCGGCCGCGCGCGCGATGACCACGGAGGGGACGAGCGCGCGCATCAGCCGCCGCCTGGCAGGAACGGGACCGTCAGCGCGCCCTTGAAGTAGCCCATGAGCGTGTCGACGTCATAGCCCCCGAACCAGAACGACAGCGGCCAGGGCTGCGACGTGCCGACGACGCCGCCGAGGAGCCCGTCGGTGTCCTCGACGCGGGGCGGG
>CAUJFL010000395.1 GCA_963169165.1 Myxococcota bacterium
GCGAGGCGTGGCTAGCTTTACGTTGTCGTCGTCCTCTGTGGCGGCGCTTTGCCGGGCAAAGATGGCGTGCTCTGAGCGCTGCTCGAGCAGGGCGTTCTCGGCTTCAAGTGCTTCATGGTAGACTCGGGGGTGCCCGAGTTCGCGCACGTCGAGCGCGACGATCTCGACCGCGCGATGCGCGCGCTCGCCGCCTCGGGCGCGCCGCTGCTGTGCCACGCCGAGCTCTCGGGACCGATCGAGCGCGCCGCGACGTTGCTGTCGGGGCGGGACCCTCGCGCCTACTCGACCTACCTCGCGTCCCGCCCGCGCGAGGCCGAGGACGCCGCGATCGCGCTGCTCGTCGAGCTGTGCCGCGCGACCGGGGCGCGCGTCCACGTCGTGCACCTCTCGTCGTCCGACGCGCTCGCGACCGTGCGCCGCGCCAAGGACGAGGGGCTCCCCTTCTCCGCCGAGACCACGCCTCATTACCTCCACCTCGAGGCCGAGCGCATCCCCGCCGGCGCGACCGACTTCAAGTGCGCTCCGCCGATCCGCGAGGGCGCCAACCGCGAGGCCCTCTGGGGCGGGCTCGCGCGCGGCGACCTCGACATGGTGGTGTCCGATCACTCGCCGTGCACGCCCGCGCTCAAGCGGCGCGAAGAGGGCGATTTTGGCGCGGCGTGGGGCGGGATCGCGTCGCTCCAGCTCGGGCTGTCGATCACCTGGACCGAGGCGCGACGACGCGGGCACTCGCTCGTCGAGCTCGCGCGGTGGTGCGCCGAGGGTCCGGCCGAGCTCGCGGGGCTCGCGCGAAAGAAGGGGCGCATCGCGCCCGGCTTCGACGCCGACCTCGTGTGGTTCGAGCCGGACACGTCGCGCGTCGTCAGGCCCGAGGCGCTGCTGCACCGACACCCCGTGACGCCGTACCTCGGCGAGGAGTTGTTCGGCGTCGTGACGAAGACGATGGTACGCGGTCAAGTGGTGTTCGACGCGGCGGCGCCGACGCCAGTCCCCGCGCCCTCTGGCGCCTTGATCCTCGGAAGGCACTGAATGACCGATTTTCACGAGCTACCCGACCTCGCGAGCGAGAGGCTCGGGGGCGCCGTGCTGTGGGCGAACGACGACTTCTTCGCCGAGAAGGACAACCTGCTGCGCGCGGCGGCGCCCGTGTGGAAGGCAGACGCCTACACCGATCGCGGCAAGTGGATGGACGGCTGGGAGTCGCGGCGCAGGCGCGAGCCAGGACACGACGAGTGCATCGTCAGGCTCGGCCTGCCGGGGCTCGTGCGCGGCGTCGTGCTCGACACGGCCTTCTTCCGCGGAAATTACCCCGACATGGCGTCGATCGAGGTCTGCGCGGCGCGGGCCGACGCGACCGTCGACGATCTGCTGTCTCCGTCGACGGCGTGGGTCGAGGTGTTGCCGCAGACCAAGCTCGCCGGCGACACGAAGAACGCGTTCGCGCTCGACGGCGCGACGCTCGCCACCCACCTGCGCCTCCACATCTACCCCGACGGCGGCGTGGCGCGCCTGCGCGCGCACGGCGTGGTCGTCCCCGACTGGCGCTCGCTCGGCGACGGCGGCGATCCGCTCGATCTCGCCGCCCTCGAGAACGGCGCCGTCTCGCTCGCGTGCAGCGACATGTTCTTCGGCGAGCGTCACAACCTCATCTTGCCCGGTCGCGCGCCCCACATGGGCGACGGCTGGGAGACGCGCCGCCGCCGCGGCCCCGGCTTCGACTGGAACCTCGTCGAGCTCGCGACCGAGGGGGCGCTCGAGCGGCTCGTGATCGACACCGATCACTTCAAAGGCAATTATCCTGACACCTGCCGCGTCGAGGGGATCTGCAGGCCAGGCGCGACCGCGGGCGAGCTCGTCGACGCGCCGTTCGTCGAGGTGCTCGGTCGGACCAAGCTGCAAGCGCACACGCGGCACGAGTTCACCGACGCGCTGTCCGCGCGCGGACCGTTCACCCACCTGCGCCTGTGCGTGTACCCGGACGGCGGCGTGAGCCGGCTGCGCGCGTGGGGCCGGGCGACGGGCGACGGGCTCGCGCGCGCGCGGCTGACGAGGCTGTCGAACCTCGATCGAGAGGCGGCGGCGCGAGAGCTGCGGGTCGCGTGCGGCGCGTGGGCGTTCGCGCGGGCGCTCGCCGACGCGAGGCCGTTCAGGGACGAGGACGATCTTCGCGTGAAGGCCGACCGCGCGCTCGACGCCCTCGGCACCGACGACTGGCGCGAGGCGTTCGCCGCGCACCCGCGGATCGGCGAGCGGCACGCGGCGGTCTCGACGGGCAGCGAGGCGGCGCGCTTCGCGACGGGGGAGCAGCGCCGCGCGAGCGACGCCAGCGACGAGGTCCGCGCCGAGCTCGCCCGGCTCAACGCCGAGTACGAGGCCAGACACGGCTTCGTGTTCCTGATCTTCGCGGCCGGGCGGCCGGCCGAAGAGCTGCTCTCCGAGCTGCGGCGTCGCCTGCCGCGCGACACCGAGCAGGAGCGGGAGCAGGCGCGCGTCGAGCAGCGCGCGATCACGCACCTGCGGCTCGCGAAGCTGCTCGGCAGGGCCGCGCGATGAGCCTCTCGACCCACGTGCTCGACACCTCGACCGGGCTGCCCGCCGCGGGCGTCTCGGTCACGCTGGCGGTCCGCGACGGTGATCGGTTCGTCGAGCTCTCGCGCGGCGAGACCGACGCGGACGGGCGCAACAGGACGCTGCTCGGCGCCCGCGCGCTCGCGGTGGGTGTGTACCGGCTCGAGTTCGACACCGGCGCGTACTTCGCCGCGCGCGGGATCGACGCGTTCTATCCGCGCGCCGTCATCGAGTTCGAGGTCCGCGACGCGGCCCGGCACCACCACGTGCCGCTCTTGCTCGCGCCCTACGGCTACTCGACCTACCGAGGCAGCTGATGGCGGTGTCGAGGCTCGTCGGCGCCGCGGAGTCCTCGACGATCGTCATCCTGCGCTGCGGTGACGCCATCTCGTCCGTGGTCGAGCGACACGGAGATTTTCCCGAGTGGATCGCGGCGCCGCTCCGGGACGAGTGGCGAGGGCCGATCGTCGAGGTCGACGCGCGAGACGTGGCGCAAGCACCCGAGCTGTCGCGCGCCGCGGGGCTCATCGTGTCGGGCTCGGCGTCGAGCGTGACCGAGCGCGCGCCGTGGATGCTGCGGGCGGAGGGATGGCTCCGTGACGCCGTCGCGCGGCGCCAGCCCGTGCTCGGGATCTGCTTCGGCCACCAGCTGCTCGCGAGCGCGCTCGACGGCGAGGTCACGCGCAACCCGGCGGGGCGAGAGATCGGCACCGTGAGCGTGCGCAGGCTCGCCGATGACCCCCTCTTCGACGGGCTGACCGACGGGTTCGAGGCCAACGCGACGCACGTCGACACGGTGACCAGGCTCCCCGACGGCGCGATCACCCTCGCCGAGACGTCGCTCGAGCGCACGGCGGCGTTCGCGGTCGGGCGCGCGCGAGGCGTGCAGTTTCATCCCGAGATGAGCGGGCCGGCGATGCGCGGCTACCTCGAGGCGAGGCGTGACACGATCGAACAGGAGGGGCTGCCGTACACGTCGATGCTCGAGCGAGTGCGCGACGCGGAGGCGGGCCCGCGCATCCTGCGCAATTTCGTCCGACATTTCGTCGTCGCGGGCTGACACGGTCACTCGAATCGCCACGCCACGAGGCCATCGTCACGCCCCGCGCCGACGGTCACCACGAGCGACACCGGCAGCGCGCGGCCGGGCTCGGCGCACGCGCGGACCGCCGTCGCCTCGGAGGCGCGACCGACGTCGACCTCCTCGTCGCGAGAGAGGGCGCGCAGCTCCACGCCGCGCGCCCCTCGCGCGACCGACGCGGCGGCGCGCAGGCACCGGCCCGCCGGCACGGTCACGTCGAGCGTCGAGCGCTCTGCCTCGCGGAGCGAGACGACGCGCGCCTCTCGCGCCTCTCTCGGGGCGAGCGCGCGCCCGGCGAAGAGGCGATCGAGCAGCGCCCCGCCGTGCGGCGCCGCGAGCTGGGGCAGCGCCTTCGGATCATGATGAGCGAACCACGCGACAGGCCCCGGGCGCCCGAGCGCCTCGACCTCGAGCGAGACCTCGCCGCCCGCGAAGCAGAGGTGAGACGTCACGCCCGCGCCGCCCTCCCCCGCTGCGAGCCGCGCCCCGGCCGCGGTCCACACCTCGGCGCGGAGGCCCGCGAGCGGCGCTCCCGCGACCACATCGACGCGCGAGCAACCCGCCGGGAGCGTCAGCTTCACGCGGCTGCGCTTGCCCAGCTCGGCCTCGGCGTCGCCCGCGCCGACGCGCGTCAGCCCGAGCGACGAGAGCTCGCGCGACGCTCGCGCGGCCGCGTCTCGCGCGGGGACGACGGGCGTCGCGTCGATCCGGGCGAGCGCTCGGACCACATCGAGCGACGTGTCGCCGGTCGTGCGCGCGAGCACGATCGCGGCGAGGCCGCTGCCCACGCGCGGCCGAACGGTCGCCGACAGCTCGTCGGAGACCGAGCCGCAGACGACGGCGACGCGGTCTCGCCCAGACGGTTCGGCGCGCCCGAGCACGCGGCCTCGTCCGTCTCGGAGCTCGACGTCCAGGTCGGCCGTCTCGTCGCTCGGCACCGCCAGCACGTGAACGCAGCGACCGGGGTCGAGCGTGACCGACACGTGGCCGCCGATCGACGCGTCGACCGGGAGCCCTACGCGCCTCAGCTCTTCCCAGGCGCCGCCGGAGTCACGGCGCGCGTCGCGAGCCCTCACGTCGAGCGCGGCGAACGGCTCGAGCGACGCCGGCGCGGGGTGCGCGCGGGCCGACGTCGCCTTCGCCACGGCGTCGACCGCGCCTCGAGGGACGCGCTGTGCCCCGAGCGCGACCCAGCCACGCCCAGCGGTCACGCGCGCCACGACGTAGACGCGTCGTGGCGCCTCGGTGCACAGGACCACGCCGGGCCGCGGATCGGCGCCCTCATCGGTCAACGCGGTCGCGCCGTCCTCCTCGAACACGAGCAGATCGACGTCGTCGACCGACGGAGTCCCCCGCGCCATCAGCAGCACGCACGCCTCGCGCTCGAGCCGCACGAACGCGCCGACCCGGTCGCCCTCGGCCGCCACGTCGAGCCCGAGCAGCGACATCGCCCCCGCGCCCGCCTGCACGGCCATCGCCGACTCTCGCGTCAGCAGGCCGAGCTCGAGCGCGCGCGTCGGCGGCCCGCCCGCCAGCGGGGAGCTCGACGAGGGCGGCGCGGACGGCGCTGGTCGCGGCGCGGGATGACCGACGCAGGCGCCCAGCGCGACAGCGCACGAAACGAACAATCCCACCACAGATCCATATCTAACAAACATCACTCAGGCCCCTGCGGATCGGTGGTCATCGGGAAGACCGCGAGCACCCAGCCGACGCCCGCGCCGCGCGCCTCCACCCGCACGCTGGTGCGCTCGGGCTCGCGCGGGCAGAGCACGATCGACCCGGCCACGCGGGCGGCGCCGCCGTCGTCCCGGTGGAGGCGCCCTCCGGAGCGCGCGGACAGCAGGATGGCGCGTGGCTCGCCCCGCGACGCGGCGACCACGACGCGCTGACACCCCGGGACCAGATCGACCGACACCAGCGTGGAGCCGACGGTGCCCGCCGCGTGGGCGGTGGCGGCGCCGAGCGCGCGCTTCATGCCCCGGGCGCGGAGGAGCGCGCTCGCGTAGGCGCGGGCGCGCCCTGGCCACCTCGTCGGCAGCCCCTCGAGCAGCGGCGAGGAGCTCCGCACGAGCGCGACCTCGACCGAAGGCGGCGCTCCGGAGAACGCCAGCCGTGCGCGGACGGGCTCGGCGACGCAGGGCGTGAGGCGGGCGTCGGGCGCCTCGCTTCGATCGCGCGCGAGCACGGCGCGGCCTGCTCGATCGGTGAGCTCGGCGTCGACGTCGGCGACGCGCCCGTCGAGGCCTCGCTCGGCGAGCACGGTCAGGGTGTGACAGCCCCTCGGCAGCGTCAGCTCGAGCACGCCCGCGCCCTCGTCGCTGGACCGGATCGTCACCACGCCTCCCTCGTCGACGCCCCCGGCGCGAGCCGCGTCGAGCCTTCGCGCGAACGGGGTTCGATCACGGGGGCGCCCCGGATCGATAGGGTGCGCGAGCACGCCGACGTCTCGCTCCCGCAGGAGCTCGGACGGCGGCGGCGCCGCGACCGCGCCGCGCGCGACGACGATTTCAACCGCGCCGCGCGCGCGCACGAGCTCGATCGCGGCCTCGAGCGCGTCGCCGCGCGAGGGCCCGCACCGCGCGACGAACAGCACGCCCGCTGCGCCGGACTCTCGCGAGAGCTGCTGCGGTTCGAAGGCCGAGCGGAGCGCGCCCATCAGCCCCTCGAGCTGCTGACCGCGCGTCGCGATCGCGGCGACGCTGACGCACGGCGCGTCGCCGAGCGACGACGGCTGCGCGACGAGCGGCGCGAGCTTGCCGGGCTCGAGGAAGATGGACCGGCGCTCGACGATCTCTTGCCCGAGCCCAGCCCAGCCGTCGGCGAGGCGCGCCGCGTCCCGCGAGAGCTCGGCGCGCGCGCCGTCGGCCCACGTGAGCACCGCGGCGGCGAGGAGCGCGTGTCGCACCGCCGCGAGGCGTATCAGGTCAGCGGGGCGCCTGACCACCACGCAGCGCGGCCGACGAGCGTCGCGGTAGACTCCGCCCGATGAAGCTCGCCAGCCTGTCGCCTGCCGCGTCCGCCCTCGTCCTCGTCGCCTGCGGCAGCGCCAGCGGCACCACCCCGGACGACGCCACCTCGAGCGCGGGCGGCGCGGGCGGCGCGGCGGGCTCCGGTGCCACCGTGTCGCCGCCCGATCCAGGCGCGCCGCCGCAGTCGGTCAACGGCGTCTTCTCGTTCGAGAAGCGCCAGACCTCGGGGTCCGAGTTCGAGGTCCAGGGCAGCGCGCTCTACACCAACCCCCCGCAGCAGCTGAACATCGAGCGACGCCCCGCGATGCTCCGGTTCTACGACGACGTGCCGCTCGACGGCTGCAAGCTCGTCCAGCCCGGCCTGTCGATCGGCGGCCAGAACCCGCAGCTGGTGAAGGCGGGAAAGCTGAAAATCATGGCGGGCGGCGGCGTCGCCGAGGTGCCGCTGAACCCCATAGGCATCCCGAGCGGCGCGCTGCCGCTCGCGTCCTGGATCCCCGTGACGACGTACACCCTCGACGTGTCGGGCGGCGCGGTCGGGCACGTGACCGGCGAGTTCACCACGCCGGGAGACCTCACGGTCACCTCGCCCACGGTGACCAAGTCGCCGCTCTCCGTCAGCCGCAAGGAGCCGCTGAAGGTGACGTGGAGCGGGCAGCCCGATGGTCGCCCGGTCTGGTTGCACCTCAACCAGGGCTCGCTGCAGCTCACCTGCCGCGCGAACGACACGGGCGAGTTCGAGATCCCGTCCGCGACGATGGCGATGCTCGGCCCGTCCACGAGCTCGCCCGACCCGATGGCCGAGCCGGATCGCCTCACCGTCGAGCGTTACACCTGGTATGTCGTCGGCAGCGCGCCCGGCGCCACGCTCGTGATCTCGACGGTGACGGCGAAGGTCACGCTCGACGTCCAGTGAGCTAGCGTGCCGACCCGATGCCGCTCCGAAAGCGCTACCTGTTCGTCTGCGTCAACCGCCGCCCCGACAACGCCCCGAAGGGCTCGTGCGCCGCGCGCGGCTCCGAGGAGGTGCACGCCGCGCTGAAGGCGGCCGTCGCCGCCCGCGGGCTCGCCAGGCTCGAGGCACGACCCTGCTCCTCGAGCTGCCTCGACGTCTGCGGCGCGGGACCGACCGTGCTCGTCGAGCCGGACCATCTCCTGCTCGGACGCGTGACGACGGCGGACGTGCCCGCGATCGTCGACGCGCTCGCCGGCGGCGAGTGGCCCGCGCACCTCGTGCTGTCCCAGGCCGAGATCGACGCGGGGTGAGCCCGGCCGCCCAGGCGTGATTTCTATCTCGCGGCGCGCCGTCGAAGCTTCCCCGCGCCGCCGTTCAGCGACTAGGTTGCGCCCCGTCATGTCGCACAACGCTCGGTCGACCCCGCCCAAGGGTGACGTTCAGGCTGGCTTCGCCCCGTGGATCGCGGGCACCTCCGATCCGTCGGAGCTGGTGCTCGGGCTCCCCGGCTTCACCTACGCGGATCTTTACCTTCCTCACAAGCTGTCCGAGCTGAGCGAGGCGTTTCACGCGTGGCTCGCGACCGAGGACGCCGACGCCGAGGCAGGGCTCGTCGCGCTCGCGGCCGGTGATGGGGCGCTCGCGACCCCGCAGGCGACGAGCGACGCGCTGGTCGCGGCGGCGCCGTACGTCGGCGAGTTCGTCGCGCGGCTGTTCCAGGTCGAAGAGGCGTGGCGCGCGCTGCGCTCGGCGACCCTGGGGCACGACCCGGTGTTCCATTTCAAGCACGAGTTCGCGAAGAAGCGCGTCGCGAAGGCCGAGGCCGGCGGGCTCTCGGGCGCAGAGGTCGCGGCGCTCGCGCGGGCGGCGCTCACCGCCGCGGGCGCCGACGCGGCCGCGCTGGGCTCCGGGAGCGACGACGAAGAGCTCGCGGTCGCCACCGCGACGATGCGGATCTTCGAGCTCGACGATCTCGCGAAGAAGGTCGAGAAGGCCGGCGGCGCGTCCTGGCGAGACGAGCTCGGGTCGCTCGGCGAGCAGCTCGCCGCGGCGCTCGCGGGCGTCGAGGGCGCGCCCGCGCTGCCCTCGGCCGACGCCGCGCAGCCGCACGCGCGCCCGGGCGCGGCGAGCGCGCTGGCGTTGACGGCGATCGCGGCGTGGCTGCGCGCGCGCAAGGGCGATCACGGCGACCGCGCGCACGTGTGGGCGTCGCTGCGCGAGCCCCGCAAGCTGGACCACTCGGCGCTGGTCGAGATCCGCCGGCCCGATCCCGCGCTGCCCGAGCTGCTGGTCGGACCCGAGGACCACCGCCGCGAGCGCGACGGCTTCACGCTCACCGATCGGCGCGCCTCGCCGCGCAAGGTGCAGGCCGAGGTCGACTACTGCATCTACTGCCACGATCGCGACAAGGACAGCTGCTCGAAGGGCCTGCGCGATCCAAAGTCGAGCGCGCTCAAATCCAACCCGCTCGGCGTCCTGCTCACCGGCTGCCCGCTCGACGAGCGCATCTCCGAGATGCACCTCGTGCGCCGCAACCACGGCGACAGCCTCGGCGCGCTCGCGCTCATCTGCATCGACAACCCGATGCTCGCGGGGACTGGCCACCGCATCTGCAACGACTGCATGAAGGCCTGCATTTTTCAGAAGCAGGAGCCGGTCTACATCCACGAGATCGAGACCGCCACGCTGACCGACGTGCTCGCGCTGCCGTGGGGGCTCGAGATCTACGGCCTGCTCACGCGCTGGAACCCCCTCAACGTGCGGCACCCGCACCCGCTCCCGCTCAACGGCCGCGCCGCGCTCGTCGTCGGCCTCGGCCCGGCGGGCTACACGCTCGCGCACCACCTGTCGCGCGCGGGCTTCGCGGTCGCGTGCGTCGACGGCCTCAAGATCGAGCGGCTCCCGGTCGAGCTGACCGGCGACGAGCACCGCGCGCCGCGGCCGTTCCGCGACGTGAGCGCCCTCTCGCACGAACTCGACGAGCGCATCGTCCTCGGCTTCGGCGGCGTCAGCGAGTACGGCATCACCGTCCGCTGGGACAAGACGTTCCTCACGATTCTCTACCTCACGATCGCGCGCAACCGACGCATCCGGCTGTACGGCGGCGTGAGGTTCGGCGGGACGCTCACGCTCGACGACGCGTGGCGCCTCGGCTTCGACCACGTCGCGCTCGCCGCCGGCGCTGGCAAGCCGACGATCATCTCGATGAAGAACAACCTGGTCCGCGGCGTCCGCAAGGCCTCTGACTTCTTGATGTCGCTGCAGCTCACGGGCGCCTACAAGCCGTCGAGCCTCGCGAATTTTCAGGTCGAGCTCCCCGCTGTCGTCATCGGCGGCGGCCTGACGGCGATCGACACCGCGACCGAGCTGCTCGCCTACTACGTGATCCAGGCGAAGAAGACGGCGTCGCGCTACCGGGCGCTCGTCGCCGACAAGGGCGAGGAGGCGGCCGCGGCGACCTTCGACGCGAGCGAGCTCGCGTTCGTGCGCAAGCAGCTCGAGCACGCGGACGCCATCGCCGACGAGGAGCGCCGCGCCGAGGCCGAGGGCCGCGAGCCGCGCCTGCAGCCGCTGCTCGACGCGTGGGGCGGCGTGTCGATCGTCTACCGCAAGCAGCTCGCCGACTCTCCCGCGTACCGGCTCAACCACGAGGAGGTCGAGAAGAGCCTCGAGGAGGGCGTCCGCTACATCGAGAACATGTCGCCGACCGAGGCGCTGGTCGACCGCACCGGCGCGGTCCGCGCGGTGGTGTTCGAGCGACAGGCGATCGTCGACGGCAAGTGGCGCGCGACCGGCGAGCACGTCGAGCTGCCCGCCCGCACGGTGTGCGTCGCGGCGGGCACCGCGCCCAACACCACCTTCGCGTCCGAGTTTCCGGGCACGCTCGGGCTCGACGGGCGCGGCCAGTACTTTCAGACCTGCGAGGCCGCGCGCGGCGACGACGGCGCGATCACCGTCACGCCGTCGAAGCGACAGGACCAGGCGTTCTTCGGGACCTACGTCGAGGGCGAGCACACGATCAGCTTCTACGGCGACAACCACCCCTACTACGCGGGGAGCGTCGTCAAGGCGATGGCGAGCGCCAAGAACGGCTACCGCAAGGTGATGGAGCTCTACGCCGACCGCGCCGACGTGTCGGACGACGAGCGCGTGGCGCGGCGCGGGAGGGTCTCCGCGCTTTTCGGGAGGCTCGACGATCAGCTCGTCGCGCGCGTCCACTCGGTGCGGCGCCTGACCCCGACGATCGTCGAGGTGACGGTGCGGGCGCCGGCCGCGGCGCGCCGCTTCGAGCCCGGGCAGTTCTATCGCCTGCAGAACTTCGAGAGCAACGCGCGGATCATCGACGGTACGCGCCTGGCGATGGAAGGCCTCGCGATGACCGGCGCGTCGGTCGACAAAGAGAAGGGCCTGTTGACCACCATCGTGCTCGAGATGGGCAGCTCGACGCGCATGTGCGCGATGCTGAGGCCCGGCGAGGAGGTCGTCCTGATGGGCCCGACCGGCACCGCCACCGAGCTCGAGCACGGCGGCCTGGTCGTGCTCGCGGGCGGCGGCCTCGGCAACGCGGTGCTGTTCTCGATCGCCGCGGCGCTGAAGGCGCGAGGCTGCACCGTGGTGTACTTCGCCGGCTTCCGCCGCGGCGAGGACGTCTTCTACCGCGACCAGATCGAGAGCACGACCGATCAGGTCGTGTGGTGCACCGACGCGGGCGCCGAGGTCTCGCCGTCGCGCGCCGACGATCGCCACTTCCGCGGCAACATCGTGCAGGCGATGATCGCCTACGTGGAGGGCAAGCTCGGCGGCAAGGTGCACGATCTGTCGACGACCAAGCGCATCGTCGCGATCGGCAGCGACCGGATGATGGCCGCCGTCGCCGCCGCTCGCCACGGCGCGCTCGCGCCATACCTGAGCCGCGAGCACGTCGGCATCGGCAGCATCAACTCGCCGATGCAGTGCATGAGGAAGGAGATCTGCGCGCAGTGCCTGCAGAAGCACAAAGATCCGGTGACCGGCAAGGAGACCGTGATCTTCTCCTGCACGAACCAGGATCAGGAGCTCGATCGCGTCGACTGGGAGCACCTCAACCAGCGGCTCCGCTCGAACACCGCGCAAGAGAAGCTCGCCACCGCCACGTTCAAGCGGCTCACCGACGGCAAGACCGGGCTGTTCACTGTCTGATGCGTCGCCGCGCGACCCTCGCGGCGCTGCTGGTCGCGGGCCGCGCGAGCGCGCTCGCCCCCGCGGCGCCGGGCGCGTCGATCGAGGTCGACGTCGCGCTGGTCGTCCACGACGCGCAAGCGGGTGAAGAGCACCTCTTCGTCGGCGCGCGCGCTCGCTCGATCCGCGCCGGCTCGCTCGGCGTCATCGCGCGACTCCCGCGGGGCGCGCGGGTCGCCGACGAGGTGCCAGGCGCGACCGACGCGCTGCTCGGGCTCGCGGCGGAGGCGAAGCTCCCCTCGCTGTCAGGGCCGTCGCCCACGGCGCGGATCGGCGACGCGGCGTCCGCTTGCAAGGAGCTCGGCGTCACGTGCTCCACGGCGGCGCTCACCTGGTCCGCGGCGCGCCGGGACCGCGACGCGCTCGTGCTGCGGCTGACCGGCGATGAAGGCGCCCGAGCGGGCGCGTGGGCGCACGTGATCGTCCCGACGCCCACCCCGTTCATCCCGTTCGCGGCGCCCGAGCTCGACGACGTCGACCGCGGCGAGCTCGTCCCACCCGACGACGCGCACCCTCCACGGATCAAGCTGTGGGTGGAGCTCGGCGTCGAGACCCGCACCGGCGCGTGGGAGCGCGCCGCCGATCGCGCGCTCGCCGAGACCGAGCCGCGCCTCGCGCGTTGCTGGCGCGACGTGGCAGACAAGCAACCCAGGCTCGCGGGTGATCTTCACGTGCAGCTGCGGCTGCCCGCGGGCGCGACCCAGGCCACCGCGGAGGGCGAGCGGGCGAACGGCAAGGCGCTCGGCAGGGTGGCGCGGTGCTACGCGCGCGAGCTGGAGCGCGTCACCTGGCCGAAGGGACCGGGGCTTCGCGCGGCGCCGCTCGAGGTGCATGCGCTGATCAAGCCGCCCGTCGCGCGCGCGCGCGCCGCGTGGTTCGTGGTGCTCGCGACGACCGACGTCGAGCCGCGCCTCGGCGACGATCTCGGCGGCGCGGTGCCCGACGCGCGCGTCGTCGTGAGCCGAGAGCCCGAGGCCCGCGAGCTCGAGGCGTGGCCAAGAGAGGTCCGCGCCGCGCTGGGCGTGTCGCCGTCGAGGCGGTATCGCCTCGTCGTCGTCGAGACCCGCGCCGACGGACGCCCCGTCGACGACGACGTGCGCTTTCGTCCGCTCGCCGCGCCCGCGCCCGCGGCCTCGGGGCAGCCCGACTGGCCGATCGTGCTCCCCGGCGATCGGGCCTCGCGCGCCTCGCCCACGAAGCCCGCGCGATGGCGACCGTCGAGGCGCACGAAGCTGCTGGGCTCGCTCGGCGCGGGCCTCGGGTTCGCGCTCCTCGTCGCGTGGCTGACGGCGCGGAGCGAGCGCCGCGAGGCGAAGCCCTAGCCGTTCAGCGCCTCGAGCCTGCCGACCGCGTCCGCGTACTCGCTGAGCAGCCGGGTCATCACGTCGCGCGTCTTCTCGATCTTGTTCATCTGGCCGACGACCTGCCCCACGGCGTTGAAGGCGACCTGCTGCGCGCCGCCCACGCTGGCGTAGAGGTGCGTGCGGCGGATCGCGTCGGCCGTCACCAGGCCCTGCAGCGGCATCCCGAGCGG
>CAUJFL010000396.1 GCA_963169165.1 Myxococcota bacterium
AGCACGACCGCCGCGCGCGCGTGCAAGAACAGCTGCGCCTTCGCCGCGAGGTACTCCTCCAACGTGCCGTGCGCGTCGAGGTGATCGCGGGTGAGATTTGTAAATATAGCCACATCCGCCGGAAACGCGGGGGCGAACCCCTTCTGCAGCGCCTGAGACGTGGTCTCGATCGCGAGCGTGCGGACGCCCAGCTCGGCCGCGCGCGCGACGGCGAGCTCGAACGCCTCGGACGTGGCCTCGGAGGAGAGCTGGACCCCGTCGACCCACGCCCCCAGCGTCGTGATGCGCGCGGGCACCTCGCCAGCCTCGCGGACGATGGCCTCGACGAGGCTCGTCGTCGTGGTCTTTCCGTTGGTGCCTGTCGCGCACACCACGCGGAACCTGGCTCGCAGCTCGACGCTGTTCATCGGCGCGCGAGCGTAGCGGCCGTGAACCGAGGTGTCGCGCGCCACCCTCTTTCGCGGATATACAGGTCGGACGATGCGCGCGTTGACGTCGATCGCCCTCGCGTTCGCCCTCGCCTGGGCCGCGGGCGCCTGCAGCCCGCCCGAGGAGCCGCGAGGGCTCGCACAGACCGCGCCCACGTGCGGCGGCTTCGCCCAGAGCGGAGATTGCAAGGCGTGCGCGGAGAGCGCCTGCTGCGGAGAGGCGAAGGAGTGCCGCGCCGACCCGGCGTGCGCTGCGTCGTACGACTGCCTGGCCGCGTGCGCCTCGAACGATCAACGCTGCCGCGGCGCGTGCGCGAAGGGCTCGAGCGCCGCCCTCTCCGCGATGGTGTCGTGCATGTCGCGCGCGTGCGGCGCGAAGTGCGGCGCGTCGTGCGGCGACACCGGGCTCTTGCTGCCGACTTTCGTGCAGCGCGGGCCGGCGTGCGAGGCGTGCGTGACCACGAAGGCGTGCGCGGCCGCGACGAGCTGCGCGAGCGACTCGAGGTGCGTCGACGCGGCGACGTGTCGCCTGTCCTGCAACGCGCTCGACGGCGGCTGTCTCGAGCGCTGCGCCGCGCTTTCGCCGCAGGGCGACCTCGCGGAGACGACGCGCCTCGCGTGCGGCGCGGAGTGCGAGGTCGGCAGACAGGCGAGCTGCGCTGGCAGCGTCGCGTGGCCGCACGTGGCGCCCGGGACGACGAGCGTGCACGTGGTGCTCGGCGTCTCGGGGGCCGGGAGCCCGAAGCCGATCGAGGGCGCCGACGTGCGCGCGTGCGGCAAGGTCGATGTCGACTGCGCGTCCCCGCTGGCTCCCCCCGCGACGACCGGCGCGAACGGCGAGGCGGCGTTCGATCTCCCGGTCACCGACGTGATCGGCGGCTTCAACGGGTTCTTCCGCATCACGGCGCCGTCGTACATGCCGACTCTGGCGTTCTACAACCCGCCGGCCTCGAGCTCGATGACGCTGCCGACCATCCCGATCCTGCGCGACCTCGAGTTCGTCGGTGCGACGGGCGCGCTCGGCGTCACCGCGGACCCGCAGCGCGGGCACCTCATCGCCATCTTGCAGGACTGTGAGCTCTCGTACGCGACCGGCGCGACGGTGACGATCAGCAGCGCGGACGGCGCGTCCACGGTCGGCTACTTCCAGGGGGGATTCCCCACGAAGGAGGCCAAGGCCACCGACGGCGGCGGCATCGCGGGCGGGTTCAACCTCCCTGTCGGGAGCGTCACCGTCACCGCGGTGCTCGGCGGCAAGACGCTCGGCGCCGCGCAGGCGTTCATCCAGAAGCAGACGATCACCCAGGTCGCGGTCGTGCCGTCACCCTGAGCCGAGGGTTCGATCGCCGGCGACGTGGACGACGAGCTCGCGGGTGTGCGCCGCTCGCCGGTGCTCGACGAGGTAGATCGCCTGCCAGGTCCCGAGCAGGAGCGCGGCGCCCGAGAACGGCACCGCGACGTGCGTCGCCGTCAGCGCCGTCCGCACGTGCGCGCTCATGTCGTCGGGGCCCTCGTCGACGTGCTCGAAGCTCGGATCTCCGTCGGGCGCGAGCCGCTCGAGGAAGCGCAGCAGATCGCGGCGCACCGCGGGGTCCGCGTTCTCCTGGATGAGGACGCTCGCCGACGTGTGCCGGACGAACGCGGTCGCGAGCCCGACCGTGAGACCGCTCGCCCGCACGGCCTCGGCGACGCGGTAGGTGACGTCGAACAGGCCGCGCCCGGTGGAGCGGACCTCGAAGCGCGAGACGTGGTGGCTCATCCGAGCCGCGAGACCATTCGGCGCGCCGTCGGCCCGCGCAAGCCCAAATCGTCCCTGGCGACGTTTCGCCGACGGTGAACGTGGTTACGGTGCGCCCCTCGACGACGCCCTTGCTCTCGCCACGCGCTCTCTTCGAAAGCTTCTCCGAGGCCCCGCGCACGCTGCGGCTCGTGGGGCGCCTCGCGCCTGTCACGCTCGCGTCGCTGGTCGCGCTGACGGCGCTCGCCGCGACGACGCCGCTCGGGGTCGCGTACGTCGGCAAGCGGGTCATCGACGCGGTGGTCGCGCACGAGCGCGCGGCGGCGTTGAAATTCGTCGTCGTCGAGCTCTGCCTCGTCGCGCTGCTGTCGCTCGCGCAGCGGGGCCTCGCGCTCTCGCGCTCGCTGCTGACGGCGCGGCTGTCGGTCGACGTCAACGTGATGATCCTCGAGAAGGCGCAGGCGGCGACGCTGTCGCGGTTCGAGGATCCCGAGTTCTACGATCAGCTGACGCGCGCCCGAAGAGAGGCGTCCTCTCGCCCGATCGCGGTCGTGATGGGCCTGCTGTCGCTCGCGCAGAACGCGGTCACGCTGCTGGGCTACGCCGCGCTGCTCTCGCGCACCTCGGGCTGGGCGCTGCTCGGCTTGCTGCTCTCCGCGCTGCCCGCGACCATCGCCGAGGTGCGCCTCGCGAAGGACGCGTTCCGCCTGCGCAACCGGCGGTCGCCCGAGACGCGGCGGCTCGGCTATCTCGAGTATGTCCTCGGCAACGAGGTCTACGCGAAGGAGGTCCGCACGTTCGGCCTCGGCGGGCTCTTGCTGGGTCGCTACCGCGAGCTGGCGGGCCGCCTCTACGAGGAAGATCGAGGCGTCGCGGTGCGCCGCGCGTGGATCGGCTACCTGCTGTCGACGATCGCGACCGCGACGTTCTACGGGTGCTACCTCGCGCTCGCGCTCGACGCCGTCGCGGGGCGGCTGTCGCTCGGCGATCTCACGCTCGCGGTGGTGGCGTTTCGGCAGGGACAGCAGGCGTTCACCTCGGTGCTGACCGCGCTCGGCGGCCTGTACGAGGACAACCTCTACATGACCAACCTGTTCGGCTTCCTCGCGCTGCCAGCCGCGCCCGAGGCCGAGGTCGCGCGGCGAGACGCGCCAGGGCGAGACGCGCCGGGGATCGTGTTCGAGGACGTCGGCTTTCGCTATCCGGGGCAAGAGCGGTTCGCGCTGCGACACGTCTCGCTCGAGATCCCGCCTGGCAAGCACCTCGCGATCGTGGGTCAGAACGGCTCGGGCAAGACCACGCTCATCAAGCTGCTCACGCGCCTGTACACGCCGACCGAGGGACGGATCCTGGTCGACGGCAAGGATCTGCGCGACTGGGATGAGGCCGCGCTCTGGGCCAAGCTCGGCGTCGTCTTTCAAGACTTCGCGCGGTACCAGCTCTCGTTCGGCGAGAACGTCGGCGTGGGCAGCGTGCCGCACCTCGACGACGAGCCGCGGATCCTCCGCGCGGTCGAGCGAGGCGGCGCCGACGAACTGCTCGCGTCGCTGCCGCAGGGGCTCGAGACGCCGCTCGGGCGGTGGTTCAAGCGAGAGGGCGTCGAGCTGTCCGGCGGACAGTGGCAGCGCGTCGCGCTCGCGCGCGCGTTCATGCGCGAGGAGGCCGACGTGCTGATCCTCGACGAGCCGACCGCCGCGCTCGACGCCGAGGCGGAGCAGGCGGTGTTCGAGAGGTTCCAGGCGCTGGCCGCCGGGCGCACCGCGGTGCTGATCTCGCACCGCTTCCCCACGGTGCGCGGCGCCGACGAGATCGTCGTGCTCGAGAGCGGCGCGATCGTCGAGCAGGGCGACCACGAGCAGCTGCTCGCGCGACGGGGCCGCTACGCGCGCCTGTTCGAGCTGCAGGCCGAGGGTTACCGCTTACCTCCCGGCTTCCGGGCGTGAGCGCATTTTCTGTTGAAACTGATTTGCCTACATAGTACCCGCCAGGCACACCGTTCAGCAGAACCTCTCACCACCGAGCCACATCATGCACCTCGCCCGCTCCTTCGCTGTCATCGTCGCCGCCGTC
>CAUJFL010000397.1 GCA_963169165.1 Myxococcota bacterium
TGCCACGGTTGTGGTGCCTTGTTTTGCAGGGTTTCACGGCCAGCAGGGGTGGACGATGGCCACCACACGGGTGGACATGTCCACCAGCCGTGCTGGCCGCGGGGCCTCTGGCCTGGCGACTCCCGCGGCGGCCGCACCGACCCCCGCGTTCGCTTCCTGCGGTCGGCACGATGGCGGTCGCGACCCCCGACGCGCCGTTGCTCGGCGCCGTCTACAAGCTGGTCGCGCTCGAGGACGCGCGCGGAGCGCTCGTCGCGGTGCAGAAGCGCTCTGCCCGGCAAGGGCTCGTCGGCCGGGCATCAGCTCGGTGAGTGCGGCGGCAAGTGCGCGAGCCCGCTGACGGTGACGAAGAAGTAGCAGAGACGCGCTCGGGGACGCTCCGCCGTCTCGACAGGCGTTGGGTTCTTCGCCGCGCGGGCGCTCTCCCGCGCCGTCGCGCCAGTCGAACGCGGCTCCGATGACTTCCATCATTGCGTCCGCAGCACTCGGGCGCTATTCGTCGCCTGGTGACACGGAACGCCCCTCCCCAGCGGCTCGCCAGCCTGGCACTGTTGTTGCTAACCGGGGGGGGTTAGCGCAAGTTGCATGGAGGGCGGGGGCGAGGCCCCCCTCGACCCGATGCGCACCGCGGCCGTGTCGCAGGCGCTGGCCGGTGTGGAACGGCTGGTCCCGATCCGCTTCGTCGAGCTGAACTACTTCTGCCCGGGCACGCCGGTGGGCGAGTGCAACTTCCACCGCTACGAGCAGTCCGACTACGACAACGCTGTCCGCTGGGCCAACGAGGCGTTCCGCCCGGCGGGGCTCCAGTTCACCATCCGCGCGATGGAGCGCTACGCGGCGCCGACGTTCTACGACCTCGCGTCGACCGTCACCTATGACTGGTCGGAGGTGTACGGCGAGCTAGCGCCGATCTTCCCGTCGCTGACGCCCGCCTCCTACTTCGACGAGAAGTCGCCCGACCAGTGGATCAGCAAGGTCGTGACGGAGCACGGCTCGCCGGACGAGTTGATCGTCCTCGTGTCTTCGGGAAACACCAACTGGGCCGACCTGCCGTACGGCGGCAAGGCGGTGTTCGTCGCGTCGGGCGGATCGATGGGCAACAGAGACAAGCTCGCCCACGAGCTCGGTCACCATTTCGGGCTCGCGCACACGTTCGAGGGCAACCAGGGCCTTGCCCATCCCGACCGTGGCTCGCCGATCACCCTGGCCGACCAGTGGGACCTTGTCGTGCTGCCGAGCACATCCGCCTCGACCCCGCACACCTACTTCAACTCGCGCGCAACGGCAGCCGCAGCCGGCGAAGCCAATTTGCGTTTGCTCCACCAGTCGGAGCCGTCCTGCGCATGGGAGTCTACGCCGCAGCCGAGGTATCGCTGCCTCGTGCAGTACGGTCCTCGCACTGAGCTCCGCTACCAGGGAGACCCAGTGATGCGCGGGATGGCGTTCGTTCGCAGCGGCGCGTCGCCCGGCGGCAACCTGATGAGCGACATGCAGGAGCAGGGCATCAGCTCCATCTCGGACAGCCAGGTCGAGCTGGTCCGCGCGTACCTGCGCCACGACACGCCGATCACGCTGCCGCTGTACAAGTCCGGACTGTCGAGCAAGATGACGGAGGTCGGGCGGCCCAGCTATGCCCGCACGAGCTTCGCGCTCGACTTCGATGGTGACGGTCGCCGTGACCTCGCGGTGTGGGTTCCACCGTTGTCGGGAGGCGGCGGCCAGGTGCAGATCAGACTGAGCTCGCAGAGCTTCTCACAGCTGCTCGTGCGCTCCGCCGCGCTCGCGGGCGACATGCCGGTCTTCGCCGACTACGACGGAGACTCCCGCACCGACGTCGCGTTCTTCCGCGCGGTCGGCAATGGGCGAGGCTCCGATCTCGCCACCTGGTGGTGGTGTCCGTCCGCCGGCTCGTCGACGCCCCCCACCTGCACGACGTGGTCGGGTTATCAGTTCGGCCTGCGCGGTGACATGCCCATCACCGGCGTCGACATGGACGGCAACCCGGCGACGACCGAGTTCGCCGTGTGGCGCCCCAGTTCCGGCCAGTTCTTCTGGGGCAGGCCGGGCGTGGCGGCCACCGCGCTGGTGAACGACGCGTCACTGGGGCGCAAGACGCTGCCCGTTACGGGCTTCTACGACAACGACGGACTCAGCGACGTCGCGCTGTGGGAGCCGTCGACAGCGACACTGCGCGTGTGGCCGTCCGGCAGCGGATGGGCGGCGCCGGTCACCCGCGTACTGCCGGCCGCCTACGCGTCGTCGTCGAGCCCGACCACGCCGGCTGCCGCTGCGAGCGCGCTGGTCGTGCCCAACATGTTCCGCACCGCGACCAGCGGACCGCGCCGGGAGGGCTTCGGCGTCTGGGATCCGCAACTCGGCAACTGGGCCGTGCTGTGGAACCCGGTCGGGTCCGCCAGTCTCACGGAGTGCCAGTGGGGCGCGCCCGGTGACGTACCGGTCGGTGGCCTCGGAGTGTCCAGCGATCTGTCCCAGCTCGCCGTCGTCCGCCCTGGGGGCTCGGTCGGCGATGGGGTCGTGTACCGCCGCCCGTGGAACTGTGGCACCCCGCTGCCGTCGGGCAACCTGTCGACCGTCCCGAACCGCCACCGTGTGATGTCGGCGGCCGACATGTTCGGCGACGGCCTGCCAGAGATCCTCGAGTGGGACATGGACAGCGGCTGGCTGTACGTGCACGACTCGGCGTCGGGCTACTCGACGCACGCCTCGTACTCCGTGGGCGTGAATTCCGTCTTGCTTTGACTTGCGAAGGAACCCACCGATGAGACCCACGACGCTCTTCCTCACCCTGTTCGCGACCACGACGTGGCTCTCCGCCTGCAAGGACGACGTCACGGCAGACCCGGCGACGAAGGTCCGCCCTCGCGACCAGAAGTCCGGCTGCTACGCCGATACGAAGGGGTCGGCGATGGTGCGCATCCCGATGCCCGGCGGCAGGGACTTCTGCATCGACCAGCGCGCGGCGACGCAGGCGGAGTTCGCCGAGTTCGTCGAGGCGGTGCGCCCGACGCAGAAGATGCCCACGCCGCCCGAAGGCCACGTGATGGCGAAGCTGTGCGCCGAGTGGATCGACCCGGTGGTGCCCGCGTCCAAGGGTGATCAGTTTCCAACCTGCGGCCACCTGTACGACCCGGTTGCCTTCGCCGACGAGCCGATGCAGTGCCTCGACTGGTGCGCTGCGTACGCGTTCTGCGTCTGGAGCGGCAAGCGCCTGTGTGGCACACAGGGGCTGCCCGTGACCTACGGCGAGGTCCCGGAGCGCAGTGAGCTCGCGTATGTGTGTACCAACGGCGGCAAGGACACCATCCAGTTCGACATCGCAGCCCAGCCGCAGTGCGCTGGAACCGCGGAGGACCTGGGCCAGCGCTTTCCTCCTGCCGAGTGCGTCGGGTCCGGCCCGCCGTTCGACCAGGTCGCCAGCGTCACCGGGTGGGTGAGGGTCGTCGCGGACGAGTGCGCCAGCCGCATAGAGCAGCTTCCGGCAGGGAACGCGACGTCGACCCTGTGCCGGCGGTATGGCGGGAGCGGACCGAAGGGCCCACGCGCGTGCTCCGAGACCGGTGGGAACGAGGGACGCTACCCTGATCGACAGGGCATCCGCTGCTGCTCGGACTGACCGCACCACCCGCGAGCCCGCGAACGCCAGGGAGTCCCGAGTACGCGCTGCGCGTGGCGCAACCGACGCCACCCACCCCGCGCTCCGCCTGCAGGACGTGGTATCGATCTCGTGCGGGACGCCCGGCCGGGTCGGCCCGGTCGGCCGGCCTCGCGGCCCACGGGCACGATGAAGGGACGGCTCCCGGCCACTCAGGACGTCTGCTGCTGCGCGCAGTGACCCGCCCCCTCTCCTGATGCACGCAACGCCCCCGCCGCCAGCTCCGTCCCAGGAGGATCGGCCGACTGGAATGGATCGGTCGTCAGCCGTCATGCCCATTACCGCGCGAGCCACGGCGCGGTCCGCCGCAGCGTGGCCTGCGCCGCCGGGTGCCGCTGCAGCGCGACGTCGAGCCGTGCCCGCGCGTCGGTCGGCGCGTCGCGGGCGAGGTCGCGCGTCTCGCCCGGATCGGCCACGAGATCGTACAGCCGCGCGCCGCCGAGCTCGTCGACGATCCACTTGCGCGGACCGTCGAGCGCAGCGAACCCCTCCGACAGCGGCGCCCAGATCGCGGCGTCCGCGGTCGCGAGCGCAAAGGAAAAAGAAACGCTTCTCGCGAACGGCGCCGATGAGCGGAACGCCCGGACCGCCCGCCGATCACGCCTGTCGGCGCCCGCCCCGGCGTCGGGACGACGCGCGTCGCCACCCGGCGAGCGGTCGAACGCAGGCGAAGTCGCGAAATCCAGGGGCACGCGCGCAACGCTACCACACGTCCGCCCGCGAGCTCGTCGCCGGTGTCGTCTCGCGGTTCACGCCCACGCATCATCCCCGCCGCTCGCTTTTCGCCGTAGCACGGTGCTCTTCCAGTACGGCGGGCCGCGGCTCGGGCTGCGCTCGGGCACGTCGCACGGCTCGCCGATGCCCCGCAGGTACGCGCGCACGCTCTTCGGGTCTGTGACCATCGCGACGAGCTTCATGCGGCCGCTGCACTTCGGGCACGCGAGCACGTCGATGGCGAATGTGCGCGCGAGCAGCTCGGCCCAGAGGCGGCGCGCGCCTCGACGCTTCGGCTCGTCGCCTTGCCCGGGCGCGGTGTCCGCCTGGTCCGCGGGCTTCTGGGGCGCGATGCGCGCGCGCCACCTGTGGGCCGACGCGAGCACGCCAGCGTACTTGACAGTGTGAAACCGCGGCGGCGGCACAGCGGCGGCGAGGCGCGCGACGAGCGAGAGCGGGTC
>CAUJFL010000398.1 GCA_963169165.1 Myxococcota bacterium
CCCGCCGGATCACGTGCGGCTCGGTGTGGAAGCTGCCCGCCGCGATCGCCGCGTCGACGCCGAGGATGGGCGGGAGCTCCTCGACGCGGACCGCGACGGCCGCGGCGGCGAGCCTCGCCTCTTCGCGTGTCCTCGCGACGACGAGCCCCACCGGCTGCCCCCAGAACTGGATCTCTCGATCCGCGAACAGCGGCTCGTCGTGGCGAATGGCGCCGACGTCGTTGTCGCCGGGGACGTCGGCCGCGAGCAGCACCGCGACGACCCCGGGCATCGCCCGCGCCCGCTCCGCGTCGATCTCGACGACGCGAGCGTGCGTGTGCGGCGCGCGGATCGGCCAGACCTCGAGCAGCCCGCCGCGGCGCGCGGCCTCGTCGTCCACGTACAGCGCCTCCCCGGTCACGTGCCCGCGCGCCGAGTCGTGCGACAGCGCGCGGCTCGCGTCCGACCTCGGGCACGGCGCGCTCCGGGCAAAATCGAGCGGCTCGTCCTGGGCTGCCGTCCGCTCGCCCGAGTAGAGCTTGCGGAGCAACGAGCCGGTGAGCCCGCGACGAAACGCGTCGCCCGCGCGCACGTCGGCGATCGGCGACAGCTCGGCGGCGAGGCTGGCCTCGGCGCGCGCGACCGTGGCCTCGTCCCACGCCTGCCCCACGAGCGCGGCCTCGGTCGCCCGCGCGCGGATGGGCAGCTTCGCCACGCCGCCGAACGCGAGGCGCGCGTCGACGATCCGGCCCGCGGCGTCGACCTCGACGCGCAGCGCGGCGGCGACGATCGCGATGTCGAGCTCGCGGCGCTTCGACACCTTGAACGAGTCGAGCAACAGCCTGTGTCCATCCCGCGCGACCGGCGCGCGGAAGCGGATCTCGCGCACGAGCTCGTCCCGCCGGAGCGCGGTCTTGCGGTAGTCGACGAAGAAGTCACCGAGCGGCAGCGTGCGCTCGGCGTCGCGCGACGCGAGCACGAGCTCGGCGTCGAGCGCGAGCAGCACCGGCGCCATGTCGCCGATCGGCGACGCGGTGACGAGGTTGCCCGCGAGCGTCGCGCGCGAGCGGATCTGCCGCGACGCGAACACGCTGAGCATCTTCTGCACGCACGGGATCTCGCGCCCCACCGTCTCCTCGAGCGCGGTCAGCGTCGCCGCGCCGCCCACGCGCCACTCGCCATCGACGCGCGAGATCCGGGCGAGCTCCGCCACGCCGTCGGTCGCGATCAGGTGCGGAAACCGCCTGTGTTGCTTGTTGATGTAGACGCCGAGCTCGGTCGTGCCCGCGAGCAGCTCCGCGTCGGGGTGCGCGGCGCGCAGCTCGAGCAGCTCGCGGAGCGTCGTCGGCCGATCGAGCCGCTCGCCGGGCTGCTCGACGTGGAGCGCCTCGGCGGGGGGCGGCCGTCGCGCGCGCAGCTGCACGAGCGCGTCCCGCCGACGCGACCGATCGTCGAGCGCCGCGTGCATCGCGTCGCGGATGGGGCGATAGCCGGTGCAGCGGCAGAGGTTGCCCGAGAGCTGGTCCGAGATCGCCGGTCCGTCTTCGCAGTCGGGGCGGCTCCAGCCCTCGAGCATGCTCATCACGAAGCCCGGCGTGCAGTAGCCGCACTGCGAGCCGTACGCGTCGATCATCGCCTGCTGCACCGGGTGAAGCTCGCCCCGCTCGGCGAGCCCCTCGACGGTCGTGATCTCGCGGTCGGCGAGCCCGCGCGCGAGCGCGATGCACGAGTTGATCGCGCGCAGGGTCGTCCGCCCCTCGGCGTCGGTGTCGACGACGCAGACGGTGCAGGCGCCGCAGTCTCCCTCGTTGCAGCCCTCCTTGCTGCCGGTCAGGCCGCGCGAACGGAGCAGGTGCAACAGCGAAGTGTGGGTGCTCACGCCGTCGAGCGACAGCTCGGCGCCGTTCACGGTGATGCGATCCGTCTGCGACATGGACGGCGCAGGATAGTCGCGACCGCGCGCGCTCGCACAGGCACGCGCGATGGCGCGAGGGGATTTCTTCGCTTGTCGGCGCGCGCGGGATCGTGGAACGCTCTGCCACGATGGGCCCCGGTCGGGGGACCCCGCGAGCCGTTGAGCCCCGCCGCGAATGGCAGAACCTCCGAGTCCACGACAGATGCTGACGCGCCCGCGCGTGGGGGTGGCGCAGGGCGTGATGCTGGCCGCGCTCTTCGCGCTCTTCGCGACGCTGCTCGGCAACTTCGAGCTGCTCGTGCCGCAGTGGGCGCCGACGCTCGGACGGGCGACCCAGGTGACGCTGCGGACGCCGTACACGCCGCACATCCACACCGCGACCGACAAGTTCCGCTACGAGCAGGTGCGGAACATCGTGCCGCGCGGCGTGGTGCTCTCCGAGGCCAACATCGATCACCGGGCGGTCTTCGCGTTCGAGAGCCTGCGCCGCCCGCCGCGCCTCGTCCGCATCGGCGCCGACTTCGCGGTGCAGTTCGGCATGGGGCTCGCGCTGACGGCCTACCTCGAGCGCTTCGGTCAGAACCGCGTGAAGCTGCTGCGCACGCAGGTGGGCCTGTTCGCGATCATGCTGCTCGTGCTCGCCTTCGAGAAGGCGATCCTGCTGTTCACGGCGCTGCCCGAGGGCTTCGTCCCGATCGCGGCGGCGCCGCTGTGGGTGGCGCTGTCGTTCGATCGGCGCACGGCGTTCCTGGTCAACGTCGTGCTCGCGTTCGTCGCGGCGTCGCTGCTCAGGTACGACATCCTCTTCCTCACGCTGCTGCTGTTCCGCGGGATGGCGGCGAGCGTGCTGTTCTTCAGCGTCAAGCGCCCACGGCAGATGGTCTCGGCGGGGTTCTACGCCGGGTGCTCCTCGGTGGTCCTCTACGTCGCGGTGGCGGTCGTGCTCGAGGGAGGCTTCGACGTCGTCGGCGATCTCCGGCGAGGGGTCGACTCGGAGCTCCTCTCCTGCGTCGGCGGCGGTCTGCTCGGCGGCGTGCTCGCCAACCTGCTGCGCGAGCCCGCCGCGCGAGTGCTGGGGCACGTGTCGCGCGACCACCTGCTCTGGCTCACCGATCTCGAGCAGCCCCTGCTGCAGAAGATGGCCACCGAGGCGCCGGGCTCGTGGGCGCACGCGCGCGCGATGGCCAACCTCGCCGAGGCCGCCGCGAGCGCGATCGGCGCCGACGCGCTGCTCACCCGCGCGGGCGCCTACTATCACGACCTCGGCAAGACCCTGACGCCCAAGCATTTCATCGAGAACCTCGAGCACGACGAGGTGAGCCCGCACGAGGCGCTCGAGCCGATGGAGAGCGCGACGATCATCCGCCGTCACGTCGTCGAGGGCGCTCGCATCCTGCGCGAGGGCGGCATCCCCGAGCCCGTCGTCGAGTTCTGCTACACGCACCACGGGACGCAGGCGGTCGAGTACTTCTTTCACAAGGCCAAGGAGCAGGGCAACCCGCACGGCTACACCGAGGACGACTTCCGCTACCCGGGGATGAAGCCGCAGACGAAGGAGACGGCCATCTTGATGCTGGTCGACTCGATCGAGGCCGCGAGCCGCACGATCGATCCGCCCGAGCGCGCGAAGTACGAGCAGATGATCGACAGGATCGTCGTCACCAAGCTCCGCGCGGGGCAGCTCGACGAGAGCGGCCTCACGATGGAAGACCTGCGGACGCTCGCCGTGCGGATGGGCGACACGCTCGTCAACGTCTACCACTCGCGCATCAAGTACCCGTGGCAGCGCGAGCGAGAGAGCGTGCTCACGCGGGCCGCGAAGCCCGCGCCGCAGGCGAAGTAGTCACCCGCGCAGCGCGGCCAGCGCGACGCCGACGAGGCGTCCCCACCCGGCCGTCTGCTCGAACGAGGTCAACCGGCGGCCGAGGTCACGCAGCGTCTTGTGGTCTGCGAACCACGCCGGCGTCGGCTTGATCACGAACGGCGCGCGGACGACCGATTTCTGCGGGTGATCGAGCATGTAAGAATTGTGTACCCAGCCGGCGCCGCTCTGGATGTCCTCGGGCGTGTGCCCCGGGAACGCCCCCCACGGCGTCACGACGAGCCCGTAGATGAGCCCCGGCCACACGTTGACGCCGATGCCGCCGAAGCGGAGCGCGGCGAGCGCGCGGTCGAGCTCGGCGGCGCGCGCCTTCGCCGTCCCGTCGTCGATGAGCAGCGTGGCCGAGAGGGTCCCCCACGCCGTCTCGTTGGCGAACTCGACGCCCTGCTCGAGGAACTCGCCCGCGTCCCCGGCTGGCAGCGTGACGATCGACAGCAGCCCGCAGAAGGCCTCGTTCGTGAGGCCGTACTCGCCCTTGTTCGCGGGCACGTCGGGGATCAGCGTCCACGGCACGACGTCGTCGGTGCGCGGGCCGAGCGGCTGCGCCTGGGGGTAGCGCTCGAGGAACGCCCCGTAGCGCTGCTGCGCCCCCGGGTAGTACGCCTTGCGCGCGGGCGTCGCGCGGAGCTTCTCCTCGACCTTGCGCAGGAAGACTGCGCGCTGCGCCCAGCCCTCGGCGAGGACCAGCACCTTGGCCGCGTTGCAGTTGAAGCTCGCGTTCTGCGCGACCATCGCGGCGACGTGCCGCGCCTGGTACTCGAGCTCGGCCTCGGTCCACGCGCCGGGCGTGACGAGCACCGGCGTGACGCACCCGAGCTCGGCGGTGAACGGCCGGGTGTTCTTGCGGTCACCGCTCGCCTTGCGCCGCGCGACCTCGTCGCGATCGGTGCCCCACACGATCGCGTCGTAGGTGCGATCCGAGCCGGTCACGTGCAGCGTGTCGATCGACGGGTGAGACGACAGGTGCGCGCCGACGTCGGCGCCGCCGTAGACGATCGCGAGGAAGCCGTCGTCGATGAGCGACGCGAACGCGCGCTCGAGGTGCGGCCCGACGTCGGCGTTGACGGGGTTCATCTTCAGCACCACCACCTCGTCCTCCACGAACAATTTTGTCAGCACATCCATCGGCGGGATCGACGAGACGTTGCCGGCGCCGAGCACGAGCGCGACCTTCCCCTTGGTCCCGCGCTCGCGGTAGATGCGCCCCTGCGACGCCGGCTTGCCGGGCTCGATCCACACGTCGGCGGTGATGCCGCCGAACATGAGCTTGTCCTGCAGCCCGGCGGGGAAGACCCGCACCACCTCCTGTCCGTCGGGGCGCGTGTGGCGACCCGGCAGCGGCGGCGCGCCGCCGTGGGAGAGCGCGTCGGCGAACAGGCGCAGGTTGCGGGTCGTGGTCATCGGCCCCGCGAGCCACTCCTCGCCCTCGAGGGTGTCACCGGGGTCGATGCCCTTGCGGCGACAGCCGTCGGCGACCCACGCCTCGGCGACGCGGGCGACGCCCTCGAGGCACGCGCGCAGGTACCTGACGCGGGCGGGGAGGTCGATCGCCAGCCAGCGGTCCTTGTTCTCCGCGACGCGCGCGACCTTGCGATCGACCTCGGCGAGCGGCGTGGGGGCGACGGCGGCGGGCGGCTCGGGGAACGCGAACGAGGACATGGCGGCGGATGCTGCCCGATCGGCGCCCGCGCGCGAACACAATCGGCGCGCGCTCTCAGGGGCGAGGCTCGGCGCGCTCGACCGACAGCTCGGCGACGCCGTCCTGGAAGCGCACCTTGGCGACCATCAGCCTCTCCTGCAGCGCGACGACGGCGACGGTGGCCTTCGAGACGCGCTCGCTCACCTCCTGGAGCTTCTTCTCGAGGTGCCCGAGCAGCTGCGGGCTCGTCGTGCGCACGGCGCGCAACGTGAGCACCTGCGCGTGCAGCTCGTCCATCCGCGCGCGCAGCTCGACCATCTGCTCGCGCTGCGTCTGGATGTGCTGCTCGAGGTTGGCCATCTCGGTGTGGAGCTTGACCAGCTCCTCGATGCGCCTCTTCAGCGGGTCCTCTGGCGCGAGGCCCGACGCGTGCACGCGGATCATCTGCAGGCCGTCGGGCGAGCGGATGTCCGTCGTTCGAAAGACCGGGGTCGCCTCGTCGATCACGACGTCGGTCTTGCCGTTCGCGGGCACCTCGACGCGAAACAGCTGCGCGTCGCCGAGGCGCTCGGTCGGCTTCGTGTCGCCCACCAGCGAGTAGCCGCGCGGCACCGTGTGCTTGACGTAGACGACGACCTTCTCGGCGAGGCGGTTCGTCAGCGACAGCACGGTCTTCTTCGTGTGGCGGAGCTCCGTGTGAAACACGCCGCGCTGCACGGTCAGGATGCGCTGGATGCGATCGCTCTCGTCGGTCTTCTTGTCGACGACCACCTGCCTGTCGAGCGCGAACGGCACGAACGCGACGGCCCCGGCGGGGATGGGATCGGCCATCCCCTCGCCGACGAAGCGCCCCTCGCCGAACACGGTGACCGGCCCCGTGTCGAGCGCGGAGCCGGTGGGGTTGCGCAGGCGCACGCTGCGAAACGGGAACTGCGCGTTGCCGCGCGCGCTCTCGGCGTCGTAGAGGTAGACGATCTCTCCGTCGGCCTCCGACGACAGGATCGAGATCATCGCGGAGGTGCCGCGCTCCACGGTCATCGGCGTGCCCGACTCGAAGTGCGACGTTCCGATCGGCTCCGAGGGCTCTTGCGCCTCGCCCGGTCCGCCGGCCTTGCCGGGGTCAGCGGCCTTCTTCTCGCGCGGCGCCTCGACGACGCGCACGCCGCCCTTCCTTCCGTCGGCCTGCCCGCGGCCGACGGCCACGATCTGCTCCGGCGCGACGCCCTGACGCAGTAGCTGGTCGCGGGCTCGGTTCGCGCGGTCGAGCGACGCCGCCATCTTGTCGCCGTCGGCCTCGTCGGCGAAGCCCTCGATCACGACGGCTTGCTTGTTGGCGCGGAGCGATCCGGCGAGCGCGTGCATGCGCTCGGCCTCCTTGTCCTTCGGCGGAGGCGGGGGCGCCGGGGGTGGGAAGGCCTGGGCGACGGCCCTCGACGAGGCGCCGCGTCCCATGCCCGAGGTCGCCTGCGCCACGGGGCGCTCCTCGGCGGGCTTGCGCGACGACGACGTCCTCGGCTCCTTCTTCGGCGCCTCACGGGCCACGTCGACCTCGGTGCGGAGCGCGCTCTCGGACAGCTCGGCGAGGACACGGCGGTCGCCGTCACCGCCGTGGACCGCGCCGCCCGACGGGGGCGCGTGCGCGAAGAGATCGTTGGAGCGCAGCGTCTCGCGCTCGACGACGCGGATGCCGTGGAGATCGAACCTGAACGACAGGGCCGAGCTGGAGCCCACGCCGAGGTTGACGGCCTTCCAGTCTTCTCCCGAGGTGTTGTCGACAATCGCCCAGGCGTCGAGCTTCACCTTTCCGCTCGGCGAGAGCGTGACGCGGTAGCTCGGCTTCCACGACGGCGCCTCGGTCACGTAGGACAGCTTGAGCTTGTGCGGCCCCTTTCCCCCGAGGCGGATCTCCATGTCGATGAGCCCGTCGCTCGCGCGCGGCGTGTCCGTCGGGTAGGCCACGGGCGCGGGCTGACCGGTCGTCACGTCGGTCACCGTCAACGATTTCAGGAAGTCGTCGACCTTGTCGGCGGGGACGCGGAGGCGGAGGGTGTCGCCCTCGACCTCGGCGGTGCGCTCGAAGTACGCGACGCCGTTGCGGTAGACGACGACGCGGCCGAGCGTGGCGTCGGAGCGGACGAAGCTCGTCGTCGACGCGCAGCCGGTGAGCGACGAGAGCAGGGCGAGCAAGGCGAACACCTTGCCGCGGCGAGAGGAGGAGCGTGCGTGGCGCATGGCGCTCCGACAACGAGCGCCGCGCGAGGTTCTTACAGGGTGTCGCGAAACACGCGCCCCTTGACCGTGCCGACGCCGGCGGGTGTCGCCTTCGGCTCGCCTCCCTTCGCGCCCTTGTTGACCTTCGCGCCCGCGGGTCTGGCCTCGACCGGCGTGGTGGCGTCGGCCGCCACGGGGGCGGAGCTGGAGGGCGCGCCGCTCGACGCAGCGGCGGGCGCAGGCGCCGCGGAGGCGGCGGGCGCCGAGTCACTCGGGGGCGGGGTGGCCGGCTCGGCGCTCGCCGCGGGCGCGACCGAGGGGGAAGGCTCGCTCGCTGGCGTGCGCCTCGACATCATGAGGCCAGCGCCGACGCCGAGCACCGCGAGCGCACCGACGGCCGCGAGCGCGATGACCGCACCCCCGCCCTTCTTCGAGGGCTGTGGCTGCGCGCCGCCGCCGGTGCTCGAGAACGGCGCGGGCGTGTTCGTGTCCTGCATCGGCGGGCTCGCGGCGCCGCCGACGAGCGGCGCGCCATAGGAGGCGGCCCGCGCGGCGGTCGTCGAGTCGCTGACGAACGACGCCGGCGCCCCGAGCTGCACGCCGCTCCAGTCGGCGATCGCCTGGGCCATCTCGCCGGTCGACTGGAAGCGATGATCCGGCTCGCGCGCCATCGCCTTCATCACGATCGCGGCGAACGCGCCGTCGACGTCCGCCGCGAGCGAGCGGAGCTCGGCGGGCTCTTCGAGCACGATCTTGAAGAGCAGCTCATTGAACGTCTCGGCGTCGAACGGCACGCGCCCCGCGAGGCACTGGTACAAGATGACGCCGACCGCGTAGATGTCGCTGCGGTGATCGATCCCCCGCCCGCCCTTCGCCTGCTCGGGCGACAGGTAGTAGGGCGTGCCCATCACCGAGCCGGTGCGGGTCATGCTCATCTGCTCGCTGTTGCCGAGCGCGTTGAACTTGGAGATCCCGAAATCGAGGATCTTGACGAAGTCCGCGACGCCGGCCTTGTGGCTCACGAGCCAGACGTTGTCGGGCTTCAGATCGCGGTGGATGATGCCGGCGGCGTGCGCGCGCGACAGGCCCTCGAGCAGCTGGAGCGCGATCGGCGCGAGCTCGCGCGGCCCGACCCGGCCGAGCCTGTCGAGCCTCCCCCCGAGCGACTCGCCCTGGAGGAACTCCATCACCATGAAATAGTCGCCGCCCGGCAGCACGCCGAGATCGATCACCTCGACGATGTGGTCGGAGCCGATCTGCCCCGCGGCCTGCGCCTCGCGCTGAAAGCGGCTGACCGCGTCGGTGTTCTCGGCGACGCCCGCGTGGAGCACCTTGATCGCGACCTTGCGGCGGATACGGAGGTTCTCGCCCTCGTAGACGGCGCCCATCCCGCCCTCGCCGAGCAGGCGGACGATCGAATACTTGCCCTCGATGACCTGTCCTTCGGCGAGCCCCATGGGCCCCGATCCTGACGCGAGTCTTGATCGAAGTCATCCCTCAAACGGCACGCCCCCGTCAGAGGTGGACGCGGTAGGTGACGGCGATCCCGGCCTCGAAGCTGTACAAGCTCCCGCCGACGCTCGCGCACTCGCCGGTCTGCGCGCACGATTTCTTGCCCGGAAAGTGCCACAGCATCTGCGTGGTCCACGCGCCGAGCAGCCAGTTGGTGCGCAGCGGCCAGTCCGCGCCGAGCGCCACGCCGCCCATCGCGCCCTCGCTGCGGATCACGGTCGAGCGCGGGCCGAGGATGGATTCGCCCCGGTCGGGGGAGCCGTAGCGATCGGAGGCGACGACGACGCCCGCGGTGGCGCCGGTCCACAGCAAGAAGCCGGGCGAGGTGATGGGGTAGTAGCGCGCGCCGCCCGAGACCATGAAGTAGTTGCGGGTGTGGCGCCGCTCGACGACCTCGCCGTCGGGCGCCGTCAGGTTGGCCTCGGCGGTCACCGGGCGAAAGCCCCACGCGACGCCGGCCTCGAGCCCGAAGCGTCGGTTGAACATGAACACGTGCCGGAGCGCGAGCAGCAGCGTCAGATCGGTGTCGGTGCACTGCGTGGCGATGCAGAGGTTGGCGCTGGGGAGGGTCAGCGCGCCGACGCCGAGCTCGACGTGCGAGTGCGGTCGATCGAGATCGTAGGCGGCCTTCGCGGCGCCAGTGGCCTGCGTCGCGCGCTCCTCGGCGAGCGCCACGCGCGTGAGAGACAGGCCGCCGAGCGCGGCGACGACGGCGAAGCGAAGGCGCGTCACAGCCAGCGGCTCTCCTCGGACGCCGACGGCGCGGCCGACGGGCGCGGCGGCGTGTCAGGTTTGTGCTTCGGCTTCGGTGGCTCAGCGCTCTTCGGCAACGTCGGCGTCTGGGTGAGGTCGCGCAGCAGCGAGTCGGCGACAGAGTTGGTGGGGTCGATGGAGAGCGCGGTGCGCGCGCGGCGCTCGGCGAGGGGGAGATCTCCCGCCTGTCTCGACTCGGCCGCGAGCGCCGTCAACTCCAGCGACGCCCGGCGCGCGAGCTCGGCGAACCGAGCGTCGCCCGGGTGCTCGGCTCGCGCGCGGGTGACGAGATCACGGACGCAGCGCTGCGCCGGCGAGTCCCAGTCGCGCCGCGCGAGCGCGTCGCTCGCCTCGGCGTAGAGCGCGTCGGCGCGTGAGAGCGGCGGCTTCGCGGGCGCGACCAGGCCGAGCCTCGCGGCGCCGAGCGTCGCCGCGCCCGCGCCGACGACGAAGCACGCGAGGATGAGCGCGACGGTCCGCCACAGCGGCGCCCGCGGCGGATCGTCGTCTGGAGGAGGTGTGGGCGACGCGGGCGCGGGCGGCTCGATGGGCACCCTGCGCGTCGCGACGTCGTCGACCGACAGCGCCGCTCCCCTGGAGACCTCGGTGGGCGCGAGCGGCGGCGAGCTCGGGAGGGAGAGGTCGTCCGGCGTCGGGGCGGGGCGCTCGCTCGGCGTCGGCGCGGGCAGCTCGCTCGGCGGCGGCGCGGGCAGCTCGTCGACGAGCGTCCGCGAGACCGGCGCTGACGGGGTCGCGGCGGGCGTGGGGGGCGCGGGCTCGGCGAGCGTGCCCGAGGTGCCCGAGCGCAGCAGCGTCGCCGTCCCGCGGCGGGTCTGCGCGGCCGCCCGGAGCGACGCCTCGGTGCGAAAGGACACCGAGCGCTGGTCGTCCGGATCGGCCACGCGGAGCGCCGCGACGAGCTCGACGCCGAGCGCGCGCCCGTCGCTCGGGCGATCGGCCGGAGACTTCGACAGCGCGCGATCGACGACCGCGACGATGGGCGCGGGCACCTCGGGCGCGAGCTCGGAGAGGCTCGGCGGGCGCTGCGCGGTGTGCGCGAGCAGGTAGGCGACCGCGCTGTCGGCCTCGAACGGCGCGCGCCCACAGAGCAGCTCGAACAGGACGGTCGCGATCGAGTAGACATCGCCCGCTGGTCCGACCGGGAGCCCCTGCGCCGCCTCGGGCGACATGTATCTCGGCGTGCCGAAGACCTGCCCCTGTCTGGTGAGCCCGTCGGCCTCGGGCACGATCCGCGCGAGGCCGAAATCAAGGACCTTGACGTAGTCCTCGTCGCGACCGCGCCGCACGAGCAGCACGTTCTCGGGCTTGATGTCCCGGTGTACGACGCCCTGATCGTGACCCTCGCCGACGGCGTCGCACAGCGACAGCGTGATCCGCAGCGCGCGCGCGACCGACAGCACGCCGCCCGCGGCCGTCCGCGCCGCCGCGAGCGTCTCGCCCTCGAGCAGCTCGAGCACCATCGCCGGGGTGTCGTCCGGGAGCTTCGTCAAGAAGAGCACCGAGACGACGTGCGGATGCACGATCGACGCCGCGACGCGCGACTCGCGCCTGAAACGGCGGACCATCGTGGCGTCCTTCGCGAGCGTCGCGTCGAGCACCTTGACCGCGACCCGCCGCTCGAGCTCGGCCTGGAAGCCCTCGTAGACGCGCGCGGTCGCGCCGCGACCGATCAGCGACACCAGCCTGACGCCGCCCGGGACGTCGGTCCCGAGGAACGGATCATCGGTCGGCGCGCCCGGCATCGGCGCGCAGCATAGCGGAACCGCTCTACCCTGCCCCATGCTCGCCGCGTCCCTCGTGAGCGCGAGCCTCGTGACTTCACAATACCAACCATCAGCGCCGCGCGTTTACGTAAAGCCCTCCGCGGTTGCCCGTCCGCCCTGCCCGACTACCGTCCGGGGGCATGACCCTTCGAGATCAGGCTCTCGCATTCGTCGCTGGCTGCGCCCTCCTCTCTGCCTGCGCCCCGACCTCCGACTCGGACGGGGGAGTCAACGGCGGGACGGGGGTCGGCGCCAGCGCGGGCGCCGGAGGAGATCCTGGCGCCGGTGGCGGCGGACCAGGGCCCGGCGGTGGCAGCAGCGCGGCGGGCAACGGCGCCGCGGGCAGCGGCGCCGCGGGCAACGGCGCGGCGGGCGCGGGTGGCAAGCAGACCGCGCCCCTGCCCGTCGGCACGCTGCTCTATGTGCGCACCGTGGCGAAGGGCAAGGATGTGCTGGTCGCCCGTGACCTCACGAACCACACAGAGCACATCGTCACCGACTTGACCGGTGACGGCGGCCCGGGGTGGGAGCTGGACAGCTATGCGATCTCGCCCGACCGAAAGCGCATCGCCCTCGCGTCGCTGTACGGCCCGACCTCGGCCGACAACGCCACGGGGCTCGCGACGCGTCACATCTGGTCGCTCGCGGTCGACGGGACGGACTTCGTGCGCCTCACGCCCGTGTTCGCGAACACCGGCGCCGGGAAGAACACCTTTCAGATCTCGGTCGGCGAGCCGATGTGGACGGCGGACGGCTCGAAGGTCCTCTACGGCTACGGTGAATACTGGTGGGAGAACTCGGTCTTCAAGGGCGGCACGCGCCCGTGGGCCGTCTCGAGCGCCGGCGGCGCCTACCCCTCGCTCGTCCCGACGCCGAACGACTGCGCCTCCGTGCTCTATCCTTCACGCAACCCCAAGACCGGGGAGATGCTCTACATCCACAGCATCTGCATCCCGGGGCAGGGAGAGGAGGGCCTCTATCTCTACCCGGCTGGAGGCAGCGCGACGCCGACGAAGCTCGTCGGGGAGCAAACAAACAATATCGACATCTACCTCTCGCCGGCGAGCTGGCTCTCGGACGGCAGCGGCTTCTTGTTCCTCGGGGCGACCCAGGCGGACAAGCCGGCGAACATCGCGATCTACGACATGACGAAGCACACGGTGTCGCTGGCCTTCGCCCCGCCGGCGGGCGGTTGGTTCGACAGCGTGGCGATCTCTCCGGACGCCACGAAGATCGTCTATTGCGTGCGCAACGGTGACGGCACCGTCCGCGATCTCCACCTCATCGACGTCAGCGGAGCGTCGGCCGTCGACACGGCGCTGACGACGGACGGCAAGAGCTGCGATCCATCATTCTGAGCGCAGGCTTCGCCAGTCTTCGTCGCCCGGTTCGGCCTCGACGCTCGCGGTAGGATCGCGACGTGTCGCTCAGGGCTGGCAGCGAGGCAGCGCCGTGGTGCTGCCCGCGGGCAGGTAGGGCTTGCATTTCATCGGTGACGGGCAGTCCCCGTCGCCACAGCAAGCGTCGCTGCAGAACCTCCCGTTCGGGCCGTTCATGCAGAAATCAGAGCGACACTCGCCGTCGATGTTGCAAGCAGCGCCCGTGGGCGCCCCGCCACTGGCGACCGAAGCGCAGGTGCGCAACCACTCGTTCGCGGCGGCCCCTGGCGTGTACTTGCAAGCGACAGGAAACTGGGTGCTGAACGCGGTGATGGCGCCACAAGACTGCGAGTTGCAACACGGCGCGGAGCAGAACGTGAGCTGCGTCAACACATCTTCGTGGACGAGGCACGCGTTGGACCTGCATTCGCTGTCGCCGCCGCAGGTCTTGTTGGCCGCGGCGCCGCCGACGGGTTTGCCGCACATGTAGGCCGAGCGCGGCGTGCCGACCGTGACGTCGCGGCGCACGCACTCGTCGCTGCCGCCGCACGCGCCGTCCTTGCAGCACACATCGCTGCACTTGCCGTTCTCGCACAGGCCGGAGCGACAGAGGCCATGAGCGTTGCAGGGGTCGCCGGTCGCGCCGTCGCCCAGGCTCGGGCGACCGAAAGCGGCGCCGTGGAGGCACATCCCGGTGCCGCTCTTGGTGGGGATGCACGCGGCGCCAGCCGACACTGCGCCGCACTCGGCGGAGCCGCAGCACGCCTTCGTGCAGACCTTGCCGTTCATCGACTCGCCCAGCGACTCGAGCGTCACGCAGAGCGCGCCGAACGGGCAACCCGCCGCGCTGGTGCAGGGCGCGCCGTAGCCCGCCGCCGCGCCGCCCGCCCCCGCCGCGCCTCCAGTCCCACCCGGGCCTCCGCCGCCACCGGCCGCCCCCTTGCCCGCGCTGCCCCCGGCGCCCGATCCTGCCTGCCCCGCGACACCGCCGGCGCCTCCGCCCGCGCTGCCCCCCGCGCCCGCGGCGCCCGCCCCACCCGCCCCCGCAGGAGCGCCGGCCTTCCCTGATTGGCCCGCGCTGCCGCCGACGCTGACCGCGCCCCCCGCGCCGCCGACGGGCGACCCGCCCCCGCCCGCCGCGCCGCAGCCGTCGTCGACCACACCATCGCAGTCGTCGTCGACGGCGTTGCCACAGCGTTCAGATGACGAACATACCTTACAGGTGCCCTCGAGGCATATCTGGCCTCGCCGACACGCGGGCGGGCCCACCGTGCCCTCCTGCTCGCATCCGACCTCGTCGAGCGAGGTGGTGACCGCGAGCTGACAGGCAGACAGCGCGCCGACGGCCAGCAGCAGCGCGAGCGCGCGCCGCAGGCTCAAAACCGCCCCCCGATCGCCGCGGTCGCGCCACCTGGGACCGGCGCGACGATCGCCGTCGTCGACACCTCGCGCGTGCGAAGGAAGTACAGGCCCGCGGCCGTCCCGCCCACGAGCAAGGCGATGGCGAGCGAGACGTCCGCGTTGGTGGCGTGCGACTTGGTCGCGTCGGCGTCGCCCTGTAGCTCCTTGATGCTCTTGTCGGGGCCGGTCTTGGCCGAGCCGGGGCTGGAGCCGAGCGCCTTCACCCCGAAGTACACGCCCGACACCAGCGCGACGGCCGACACGCCCCCCGCGACATAGACCCAGCGGTCCAGCTTGCCGCGTCGTCGCTCGGGCGCGACGGGCGCGGGCGGAGGCGGCGGCGCGGAAGACTTCGCCGCGGCCGCGGACGCCGACGCGGCCGCCGCCTCCGCGGCGCGCTGCCGCTCGAGATCGGCGCGCGCGCCCTCGAGCCGCTTGACGATGGCCCGCACGCGGGCTCGCTCGCCTTCGTCCTGCTCCAGCGTCAAGTAGAGCTCGAAGTGCGTGAGCGCCTGGTCGACCTCGGACAGCTTCTCGTGCACGAGCGCGAGGTTGTAGACGAGCTCCTTGGCCGCCGGATCGAGGCGCCTCGCCTCCTCGAGCTTGGTGACGGCCGCGCGGTACTGCCCGCGCTTGTAGAGCTCTTTCGCCTCGGAGAAGACGGCCTGCGCGCGGTCCTTGTCGTCGGCCGTCGCGGGCGTGGACGGCAACAGGGACATGAGGAGACCCGCCAGAGCCAGGCGCGAAGCAGCGCGACGCATGAAGGCCGTCAGGATACCAAGAATGGGCGCGGGGCGGGCGTAAGTTCCGGCGCCGAGCGCGCGTTGTCGCCCTCGTGAACCCCAGACAAGCCCTCGCCCTCGTCGCGTTCATCGCGGTCGCGCCCGCCGCGCGCGCCCAGTCCGCGAGCTTCGCCGAGCCCCCCGACGCCCCTCGCCGTCAGCTGGTCGCGGTCGATCGCGAGGAGCAGGCGACGCGCGAGCCCGACACCGAGCCGCCCACCGAGGCGGTGCGCCTGGTCGCGGGGAGCGCGGCCCGCGTCGCCAACGGCACGACCCGCGCGGGCATCTACGCGGCGCTCGACCTCGGCAAGCGCACCGCCGGCGCGAGGCTCTACGGCGCGTGGGTGCGCGTCGGCTACGAGGATCCGCTCGCGCAGCTCGGCGCCGAGCTCACGCTCACCCTGCCCATCACGCGGGTGGTCGTCGCGTCGACCGGGGTCGGCGGCGGCGTCGCGAGGGTCGGCCGCGTCGAGGCGGGCGCGCGCGTCCCGGGCGGCGCGACGCTCGGGGTCGGCACGCTGCGCGGAGGGCTCGATCTGCGCCTGCCCATCACCGACGTCGACGCGCGGATCGGCGCGGCGGCCGTCGGCACGATGCCGGTGATGCGCGGCGACGGCGCGCCGGCCGCGGACCCGTGGCTGCTCGGCCTCGCGACGATCACGGTCGGGTGGTGATCACTGCGCGGTGATCGAGACGTCGTCGATCCCCCAGCCGCGCTTGTTGGTCGCCTCGTCCGCGCCGAACAGCCACCGGACGCGGAGCGCCGCGACGCGGAACATCGGCGGGAGGTCCACCGACACCTCGGCCCACGCGTTCCCGGCGATCGCGCCCGACCAGCCGAGGTGTCCCCCGACCTCGGGCTTGGGGTCGCACCCCGAATAGGCCCCGTCGATCGCGCCGTCGTAGGCCGGCGTCGGCGCGACGTCGCTCCAGGTCTTGCCGTCGTCGGGCGACACCTGCACGAGCCCGCCGTCGAACCAGCGCCCCGACGATTTCGGCTCGAACGCGTAGCGGTGCCAGAACTTGAGCGTCACCTGCTTGGACGACGAAGCGCACGCCGACAGATCGATCGCGACGCTGCGCAGCTCGGCGGTGTCGCAGTTGCCATACCCCCCCGACAGCGAGGTCGCCCAGCACTTCGTGCCGCCGTGGCAGCCGAGCCCCGACGGCGCGCCGTACGCCCACGGATCGTCGCCCGCGATGCCGCTGGTCGGCGCATGAACGAACCCCTGCGCGCCAGCCTCGAAGTCGAACACGATGTCAGGATTGCACGAATCCCCGCCGCTCGAGCCCGCCTCTCCCCCGCCGCTCGCGCCTCCACCTCCGGCCTGGCCCGCGCCCCCGGCTCCTGCCGCGCCCGCGACCGCCGCCCCTCCCGCTCCCGTGCCCGCCGCCCCTCCCGCTCCCGTGCCCGCGCTCCCCGCGCTCGCCTTCCCCGCGCTCGCGCCGCTCGTCCCCGCCGCCGATGCCCCTGCGCCCCCGGCCGCCTTCCCCGCGCTCGCGCCGCTCGTCCCCGCCGCCGAGGACCCCGCGCCCGCGGCCGCCTTCCCTGCGCCGCTCGTGCCCGCGTCGCTCCCGCCGGCCGCGGTCGCCGCGCCGCCGCTCGTGCCTCCTGCCGCGCCGCCGCTCGCGTCGCCCGGCCTCGAGGTGGGCTCGTCCTCGGTCACCGACGCCAGCCCCTCGGCGCACGCTATCGACAGCAAGCTCCAGCAGAGGACCCAGCGCGCGCGCATGACCGCAGAGTATCCTGGCCGCGCACGTCCGAGGTCAAGTCGCCGCGACACAACCTGCTTGACACTCGCGAGGCGCGCCTGTAGCTAGCCGCCTCGATTTGCAGCACAGGCGCGTAGCTCAGTGGTAGAGCACCACCTTGACACGGTGGGGGTCGTTGGTTCAATCCCAATCGCGCCTACGACGAGACCCGGAGGGCGGCCTCGCGGCCCGGCCCTCGCGGTCACGAAGGGTGCTTCGGGCGCGGACGTCACCGCGCTCGTCGCCACGAGCCCTCGATGACCACCACACCTCGTCAACTCCTCGAGCAACTCGGCCCGATCGCCGACGACGTCGTCGCCGTGCGCATCGGCGACCGTGTCGTCGATCTCCACACGCCGGTCGCCGACGACGCCCAGGTGACGCCCGTGCTCGCCTCCGAGCCCGCCGGCCTGCGCGTCATCCGCCACTCGACCGCGCACGTGATGGCCGACGCCGTGCAGCGGCTGTTCCCCGGCACGCAGGTCACCATCGGCCCCGCGATCGACGACGGCTTCTATTACGACTTCGACAAGAAGGACGGCGGCTTCACCGACCACGATCTGTCGCGCATCGAGGACGAGATGCGCGCGATCATCAAGCGCAAGAGCCCGTTTCGTCGCGAGGTCACCACGCGCGAAGAGGCCATCCGCCGCTTCACCGAGCTCGGCGAGCTGTACAAGGTCGAGATCATCCGCGCGATCCCCGAGGGCGAAGAGGTCTCGTATTACACCCACGGAGAGCCCGGCAAGGAGTGGGTCGACGTCTGCGAGGGCCCGCACGTCCCGACGACGCGCCACCTCGCCGCGGTCAAGCTCACCCACGTCGCCGGCGCGTACTGGCGAGGCGTCGAGACCAACCCGATGCTCCAGCGCATCTACGGCACGGCGTTCCACTCGAAGGAGGCGCTCGCCGAGCACCTCGCGCTGCTCGAGGAGGCCAAGAAGCGCGACCACCGGAAGCTCGGCAAGGAGCTCGAGCTGTTCATGTTCCACGAGTACGCGCCGGCGATGCCGTTCCTCTTGCCGCGCGGCACCAGGGTGATGAACCGCCTCGTCGAGCTGCTGCGCAAGGTCTACGACGACGAGGGCTACGACGAGGTCTCGACGCCGCAGATCTTCGATCGCCGCCTGTTCGAGACGAGCGGCCACCTGCCCAACTACCGGGAGAACATGTTCTTCCCGGTCACGCCCGACGCGATCGACGAGCTCGTCGAGGCCGGGCGCCGCGAGGACGACGAGTCGAAGAAGCTCCACGCGGCGCGCCTCTCCGAGATCGAGCGCCTCGCGCAGAAGCCGATGAACTGCCCGTCGCACTGCCTCATCTTCGGCGCGAAGCGGCGCAGCTACCGCGAGCTGCCGATGCGCCTCGCCGATTTCGGGCGCCTGCACCGCTACGAGCGCGGCGGCGTGGTGCACGGGCTCGCGCGCGTGCGCTCGTTCTCCCAGGACGACGCGCACATCTTCACGACCGAGGAGACGCTCGAGCACGAGATCGAGAAGTTCCTCCGCTCATTCTATGCTCTGTACGAATTGTTCGGTTTCACCCGCATCGACGTGAAGCTCGCGACGCGGCCCGAGAAGCGCATGGGCACCGACGAGATGTGGGACCGCGCCGAGGGAGATCTGGCGCGCGCGCTCGGCAAGGCGGGGCTCCCGTTCGAGGTGACGCCGGGCGAGGGCGCGTTCTATGGCCCAAAGCTCGAGTTCCACGTACACGACGCGCTGAAGCGCTCGTGGCAGCTCGGCACGCTGCAGATCGACTACGCGCTGCCCGAGTCGTTCGAGCTCGGCTACATCGGCCCCGACGGCAAGGAGCACCGGCCGATCATGCTGCACCGCGCGTGGTACGGCTCGCTCGAGCGCTTCTTCGCGGTCCTGATCGAGCACGTGGGCGGCGCGTTCCCCACGTGGCTGTCGCCGGAGCAGGTCGCGGTGCTCACCGTGAACGAGGCGCAAGAGGCGTACGGAATGTCGATCGTGCAGCAGCTGAAGCAGCGCGGCGTGCGGGCCTACGGCGATTTCTCGCGCGACAAGCTCGGCGCCAAGATCCGCAACGCCCGGCTGATGCGCGTGCCGTACCTCGCGGTCGTCGGCGCGAAGGAGCAGGAGACTCGTCACGTCGCGCCGCGCTCTCAGCGCGACGGCGATCTGCCGCCGATGCCCCTCGTCGAGTTCGTCGAGCGCGTCGCCGCCGAGGCGAGGCTCCCCCAGCTGCCGTCGCTCGCAGAGACTCGCGAGCGCTTACGCGCCCAACAAATCGGCGCACCCCCCCTAGAAAGAGGATAAGAGAAGACACGAATGGCGACAGGCCGCCCCCGCTTCGATCCCAGGCAGAACCAGCGCGGTCCGCAGATCCGCATCAACCACCGCATCCGCGTCCCCGAGGTCCGCGTCATCGGCTCGAACGGCGAGATGGTCGGCGTGCTCCCGACGAACGAGGCCCTCGCGCTCGCGGCGCGCGAGGGGCTCGATCTGGTCGAGGTGAACCCGAAGGCGGTCCCGCCCGTCTGCAAGGTGCTCGACTTCGGCAAGTACAAGTACGAGCAGGCGAAGCAGGCGCGCGAGCAGCGGCGCAAGCAGACGATCATCGACATCAAAGAGATCAAGCTCCGCCCCAAGACGGACGATCACGATTTCGATTTCAAGTCCCGCGCGGCGCGGCGCTTCGTCGAGGCCGGCAACAAGGTCAAGTTCACCGTGCGCTTCCGCGGCCGCGAGGTGACCCACCCCGAGAAGGCCAAGGAGCACCTCACGCGCCTGACGCAGCTGCTCGACGACATCTCGCACATCGAGGTCCACCCGGTGATGGAGGGCAAGGCGATGACGCTGATCCTCGCGCCGCGGCCCCAGGTGCTTCAGCGGGTGGCCGCGGCCAAGGCCCTCCGCGAGAAGGAGCGCCAGAAGGCGATCGCCGAGGGACGTCAGCCGCTGCCCGAAGAAGAAGACGAGCCGGACGACTCGGAGACGGACGACGACGACGACGACGAGGACGACGCGGACGAGTGACGCCACGCCTCGCCGACGAACGCGGCGATGGCGAGCCAGATCAGCCCGAACGCGGCGAGCCTGTCGCCTCCCACGTGCTCGCCATAGACCAGCACCGCGAGCAGCAGCTGGCAGGTCGGCGACAGATACTGAAAGAACCCCAGCGTCGAGAGGGGGAGGCGCCGCGCCGCCGCGTTGAAGGCGAGCAGCGGCGCCGCGGTGATCACGCCCGACGCCGCGAGCAGCGCGGCGAACGCCGCCCCTCGCGTCACGAGCACGCCGTGGCCGCCCCGCTCTGAGTACGCGATGAGCGCGACGGCCAGCGGCGCCGTGAGCGCGGTCTCGATGAACAGCCCGGCCGCGGCGCCCACCTCTGCGCGCTTGCGAGTCATACCATACAAACCAAACGTTGACGCCAGCGCCAGCGCGAGCCACGGCGGCCGCCCGGAAGACCAGGTCAGCGAGCCGACGCCGAGCGCGGCGAGCGCGACGGCGACCCACTGACCGCGCCGCAGCCGCTCTCCCAGGAACGCGGTCCCGAGCAGCACGTTGACGAGCGGGTTGATGAAGTACCCGAGGCTGGCCTCGACCATCCTCCCCTCGAGGACGGCCCACAAGAACAGCCCCCAGTTGACAGTGATGAGCGCGGTCGACACCAGCAACGCGCGCCGCGTGCGGCCACGCGAGAGCGCGCGAAGGACCTCCGGCCACCCTCGGGTCAAGGTCAGCGCCGCGGCGAGCGCGAGCGTCGAGAAGACCACGCGGTGCGCGAGCGCGAGCGTCGCGGGCAGCGAGCCGAGCGCCTTCCAGTAGATGGCGACGAGGCCCCAGCTCAGGTACGCGAACACCGCCAGCGCCGCGCCCCTCGGGTCCACGCGCGCCGTGTCGCACGTGGCCTCGACGCGAGCAACGCTCTCCGAGGTGGCTCAGAGGGAGAAGGTCCACGCGACGAACGCGCCGCCCCCCACGAGGGCGAGGGCGCCCGTCGCGAGGGCGGCGCGTCCCGTGCGCTGGCTGGCCGCGACGCGCGCGGCGCGGTCGCACCCGGCCCCGCACGAGTCGGCCTCGCTGGAGAGCCGCGCGCGCTCGAACCACAGCGCGCCGCTCGCGACCGCGAGCGCGCCGGTCGCGCCGAGGAGCACCCAGCGAGCGGTGTCGTCGCGCGCGGGCGGAGGCTGAAGGGGGAGCGCGCTCGGCCTGGGCGCGGGCTCCAGCCGGAGCGTGACGTCCTCGTCTTGTCCGGCGCGCGCGGTGACCACGCGCGACGCGGGCTGGTGACCAGGCGCCGACGCGTCGACCGTGTGCGCGCCCGGGGTCACGCACGCGGGCGCGTCCAGCGTGAGCGCCCCGCCGTCGAGCGACGCTGTCGCGTGGTCGGGCGACACCCGCACGACGAGCCTCGAGGTCGCCCGTCGCGCCTGCGCCGCGCGTGCGTCGGCGCGCGAGCGCAGCGACGGATCGGCCCCCGCGAGGCGCGACGCCCGCTCGAAGGCGCCGATGGCGGCGCACGGTCGACCGAGCCGCTCGGCGGCGTGGCCCAGGTGAAACCACACGCCGGCCGTCTCGCGGCGCGCGGCGAGGATCGTGAGCTTGTCCCTCGCCGCCTCCCACCTGTCGTGCCGCTCGTCTTCGACCGCCACGTCGAACAGCGCGACGTCGGGCTCGGGCGCGGCGCGGCTGCCCGTCGAGAGCGCCAGCAGCGCCACGACGATCGGCGCGCGCCTCACGCCGCGACCGGGTCCTCGAGCTCCTTGAAGAACGGCGCGAGCTCGGCCCGACCCCGCAGCGGCGCGCAGAAGCGGCTCGCGAGCGAGACCAGCTCGACCTCCATCGCGTCGGCCTGCTTGCCGAGCTCGATGATGCGCGCGGCCTGCGCGCCCTTCTCGGCCTCGATCGACTGCTCGAAGCGCGACTGCGCGCCGCGGAGCTCGTGGATCTGAAACTCGAGATCGGTGACCATGCGCTCCCTGTCTTCGAGCGACGCGCGGGCCTGACGCTCGCGCTTGCGAACCTCGAGCCAGCGGTCGTTGACGTCGGCGGCGTGTCGATAGGCTTGTGAGAGCTGGGCGTAAGGCACCTGAAAGCCGCTGCGTCCCTCCCACGACATGATCTCGTTCATGCAGGCCTGCATCGCCGCCCCGCCCTGCGAGAGCTCGGCCACGACGGTGACGATCGCCTCGCCCGCCGCGCGCGCCTGCTGTCGGGCCGCCGACGCGTCGAGCCCGAGCGCGTCCATCGCGAAGCCGAAGCGCTGCCGCCCCTCGCGCTCCTTGTCCTCGACCTGCTCGAGCGTGCGCTGCTCGCCGAGCCCGGATGAGCGCAGCTCGGTGATGCGCCGGACGTGGGCCTTCACGTCGGTCAGGAGGGCGGCGAGCTCTGGCGGCGGCGCCCCCGCGTAGGCTCGCTGCAGCATCTGGTCGAACACCATGGTGCGGTGCGCCCATCGATCGAGCGCGACGGGCGGCAAGGTCTTCGCGGGCTCGCGCGAGCTGGGGGTCGCGCCTTGCGTCTCGATCGGCACCCTCGCGCCGATCGAGCGGCAGATCTCGACGAGATCGTTGTGGACCGAGTGCGCGTCGACCGGGCGCTGCTTGGGCTCCTTCTTGAGCAGCGAGTCGATCAGCGCCTCGAGCGCGGCGGGCACCTCGGGCGCGAGCGTCCGCACCTTCGGCGGGGCCTCCTTCAGGTGCTTGATGAAGAACGACGGGATGTCCGGCGCGTCGAACGGCAGCTGCGACGTCAGCATCTCGAAGAAGATGATCCCGAGCGCGTAGAGATCGGCCGACGGCCCCGCGTCGATGCTGGTGATGCGCTCCGGCGCCATGTACTGAGGCGTGCCGAAGACCTCGCCGACCCCGGTGAGCCGGGCGTCCTGCATCGAGCGCGCGATGCCGAAATCGAGCAGCTTGATCACGTCGCTGCCGTCGTTCGCGCGGCCGACGAACATGTTCTCGGGCTTGAGATCGCGGTGAACGACCTCGAAGTCGTGCGCGCGGGCGAGCGCGCGGGAGATCTGGATCATCAGCGGCACGGCGCGCGCGAGCGGGACCTTGCCGCGGGCGACCACGTCGGCGAGCGACTCGCCGCTGAGCAGCTCCATCACGAGGAAGGCGGTGCCGTCGTCGGTGTCGCCGTGGTCGAAGATCTCGATGATGTTGGGGTGCGCGAGCTTCTGCGCCTGCTTCGCCTCGCGGCGAAAGCGCTCGCGGACCACTTTGTCCCGCGCGAGCGCGGGGTTCATGATCTTGACCGCGCACAAGCGGTCGACGAGCTTGTGGCGCGCGCGGTACACGGTCGCCATGCCGCCCTCGCCGATCACCGCCTCGATGACATAGCGCCCGCCGATCGTCGTGCCGATGCGCGGATCGGCGACCGCGACCAGCGACGCGCCGTCCACGAAGCAGAACGTGGACTCGTCAGGGTACCGGAGGTTGCACTGCGGGCACGACTTCAACGGCGGAGAATGTAGGAGGCTTCCCGGCGCCCGGTCAACCGCGCGACGCGGCTTGCGGCGGCGGGCGAGGGCGCGTAACCGCGCCGCATGCCCGACCCCACATTTCCCGCGATCACGGCGCCCGGCGAGGGCGAGCTCTACGCCCGGTTCGTCACGTCGATGGGCAGCATCGTCGCCCGCCTCGAGGAGACCCGAGCCCCGAAGACCGTCGCCAACTTCGCCGGCCTCGCGCAGGGGACGATGGCGTGGACCGATCCGCTGACCGGCCGCCCCGGCGCGGGCCCGCTCTACTCTGGCGTGCGCTTCCACCGCGTGATCGACGCGTTCATGGCCCAGTGCGGCGATCCGTTGACCCGCTCGCTCGAGACCACCAACCGCTGGGGCACCGGCGGCCCAGGGTATCGATTCTCGGACGAATTTCACCCCGAGCTCCGGCACGACGGCCCGGGCGTCCTGTCGATGGCCAACTCCGGGCCTGGGACCAATGGCTCGCAGTTCTTCATCACCCACCGCGCGACCCCGCACCTCGACGACCGCCACTCGGTGTTCGGCAAGGTGGTCGCGGGCCAGTCGGTGATCGACGCGATGGGCAAGGTCGCGAAGGACCGCCGAGATCGCCCGGACACCGACATCGTGCTCGAGCGCATCGAGATCTTCCGCTCGACGACCGCGCCGGCGGGCTGAGCGCGACGTCGCCGGTGTGGGGCGTGGTGCGATAGAAGTGAGCCTGCGCGGGGAACTCCGCGGCCCGTCGCCCGTCCTACGCTTCATGCGCCGCGTCCCTGCCGTCGGGTCCCTCGCCCTGCTCACCTCGGTCTTCGCGGCGGCGTGTGGCGGCTCGGGTCGCCCCGCCGCCCGCGAGCCCTCACCCGTCGCGGCGTCCACGCCAGCGCGGGAGGTGCAGCCGTGCGCGCGCCAGCGCCCCGGTGTCGGCGCCGCGCGGGTCGACGCGGGCAGACAGAGCGGCTCGCTCGTGCTCGCCGAGGTGTCGGGCAGCGAGGGGCGTCGCCTCCTCGCGTACGTCACCGATCTCGACGAGCCGACCCTGCGCACCATCGACGTGACCGCGGGACGCGAGGTCTCCGTCACGCGGCTTCGCGGCCAGGGCGAGCAGGCGCTCGTGCTCGCGGACGGGCGCGTCGCGGTCACCCTCCGACGTGACAACCTCGTCGAGATCCTCGAGCCCGGCGCGCGCCCCGAGGAGCCGCTGTCGTCGCGCTGCGCGGTCGAGGTGCCGACCGATCCCGTGGCGATGGCGACGACGCTCGATGACCGCGCGCTCTTGGTCACGAGCGGGTACGCCCACAAGCTGACGACGCTCGACTCCGCGTCGCTCGCGCGCGTCCGCACGAAGGACCTCGCGAGGGAGCCGAGGGCGGTCCTCGCCGCCGACGACGGGCGCCGCGCGTTCGTGTCGCACGTGGTCGGCGCCAAGCTGAGCGTGGTCGAGCTCGACGACGACGCCGTGCGCGAGATCGATCTTCACCAGCGCCTCGGGCGCGCGGGGCTCAACCAGCGCGCGAGCAAGGTGCGCGAGGGCTGCCAGGGCTTCGCGCTCGCGATGGCCATCCCGTTCTCAGTGGGGGTGATGCCGCCGCCTCCCGTCGTCGAGAGGCCGCCCTCGGCGCCCTCGCCCCAGCCCGCCCCGCCGAAGGCAGCGCCGACCACGCCCGCGCGTCAGGGGCGGGTGTTCGCGCCGTTCGTCACCGTCGATCCCGGCGAGTCGAGGCGCTTGACCAGCGGATACGGCGACGCGTCCTCGCCGCTCGCGGCGGAGGTGAGCTCGGTCACCGTGATCGACGCGGCGGCGGAGCGCGCGATGACCCGCGCCGCGCTGACGCTCCCGAGGCGCGAGGTGAAGCGCGCCGACTGCCTCTTGCCGCGCGCCGCGGCGGCCAGCGGAGCGTCGCTGTTCGTCGCGTGCCTCGGCATCGACTCGGTGCTCGAGCTCGACGCCCGCGCGCTCGATCCGGCCCGCGCAGAGGTCCGTCGATGGAAGGTGCCGGCGGGACCGATGGGGCTCGCGCTCGACCGCGCGACCAGGACGCTGATCATCGCTTCGCAGTTCGATCGGCAGGTGACCATCTTGCCGCTCGATGGTCCAGCCGACGCGGGCCGGCAGCTCTCGCTGTCGAGATCGCCGGGCTCGTCGCTCACGCCCGAGCTCGCGCTGGGTCGCGCGCTGTTCCACCGGACCGGTGACCCGATGATCAGCTCGGACGGTCGTGCGTGCGCGAGCTGCCACCCCGACGGCCGCGAGGACGCGCTGACTTGGTCCACACCCGAGGGGCCGCGGCAGACCGCGATGCTCGCGGGGCGCCTCTCCGACACGGGCCCCTTCTCGTGGTCCGGCTCGCACCCGACGGTCGAGGACCACGTGGCGCACACCTTCCAGCGCCTCGGCGGCGCGGGGCTGCCCGCCGCGCAGACGCAGGCGCTGATCGCGTACGTGAAGCAGCTGCCGGTGCCCCGCTTCGGCGAGCACGCGGGGCAGGAGCACCGCGAGCGCGTCGCGCGCGGCAAGGAGCTCTTCTTCGATCGCGAGACGGCGTGCGCCAGCTGTCACGTCGGCGGGCAGACGACCGACGGCGCGCGCCACGACGTCGGCACCCGCACGAGCGCGGAGCGCCTCGATCTCGAGACGCCGTCGCTGCGCTTCGTCGGCGCGACCGCGCCCTATTTTCACGACGGCCGCTACAAGACGCTGCTCGAGGTGCTCGACGCGCCCGACTCCAAGATGGGCCACACGACGCACCTCTCCCGCGCGGATCGGCTGTCGCTCGTCGCGTACCTGGAGACGCTGTGAGGGCGGGCCAGCGCCTCGCGTGCTTCGCGGTCGCGCTGTCGACGACGACGAGCGGCGCGGCGGTCGCGAAGCGCGCGCTCGTGCTCAGTCGTCCTCCGCACGTGCGCCCGCCGCCCGACGCGCCGACGGGGCGTGACGTGAGCGCCGGGGTCGCGATCGACGTCCGACGGCTCCCCGAGCTCGATCCTCCGCAGTCCCTCTCGCGCGCCGCGGTGCGAGAGCTCAGCGGCACGGCGCCGACCGAGCTGAAGGTCGAGACGACGAGGTCGGGGCGACGAGAGACTACGTCGATCACGGTCGACTCCCCGCGCCCGGCCTCGGTCTTCGTCGGCGAGCGCGCGAGCGCGGGCAGCATGTTCTCTGCGGCCTCGACCTCGATCTTCTGCGAGCCCCGCGAGCCCCGCGCGCCGATCCGATGGGAGACCTTCGCGATCCGCGCGGACGGAGGCGCCGACTGGACCGTGAGCGACGGCTTCGTCGACCAGGCGAGGTGCGAGGTCAAGCAGGTGTCGCGCCGACGGTTCGACGTCCCCAGGCTCGTCGGCCTCGGGGTCCCGGTGCACGCCGCGCGCGTCCCCGGGGGCGTGCTGGTGTTCAGCCCTCACGCCGAGCAGGTGACCGGCGACACGACGGCGGGGGCGCTCACCGTGGTGCGCGCACCGGTCAATCGCGTGTTCATCCCGACGCAACAGGGCGAGAGCGCGAGCGTGCTGCTCGAGGTCAGCCTCGGCCGCCTCGACGCGTGGCTACGGAGCGCCGGCGCCGACGCGCTGCGAGAGGCGCCGCTGCGCGTGACGCTCGCGCTCGACGTGTCTCAGGCCGTCAGCGAGGCCGCGCCGACGCTGTTCGTCCGCTCGAAGATGACCATGGCCGAGCGCCCGCCGACGCCCCCGCGCGCGTCGCGATGATCGACCACCACACGAACATAACAATCCCCGCGCGCGCTCCGGGCGCAGCGGGACGCGGCCCTCCAGCGCGCCGTCGATGAGCGCGACGAGCCGGTCGCGGTCGCGCGGCAGCACCCCGGCGAGCGGCAGGTAGTTGGAGGCGTGGTTGGTCCTGAACACGGCGCGCGTCGGCCTCGCGAGCGAGATCATCTCGCGCAGCTCCGACAGCAGCGCGGGCACCTCGGGCACCTCGAATTTGCCCCGCGCGCGCAGGGTCGCGAGCGGCGTGCCCGGCACCACGGTGACCGTGAGCGCCGAGAAATACGCCGGATCCATCGCCGTCACGAGACGCGCCGTCCCGGCGGCGTGCTCGCGCGAGCGGTCGCCGCCGACGCCGAGCAGCGCGATGATCGACAGCTGCATCCCCGCCGCGTGCGCGCGCGCCGCGGCCTCGACGTGCGCCGCGAAGCCGTCTCCCTTCGCGACGCGCTTCAGCGTCACGTCGTCACCCGACTCGGGCCCCACGTACAGCAGCGACAGCCCGGCCCGCGCGAGGGCGTCCAGGTCGGCGTCGGTCTTCGCGGCCACGTTGCGCGCCATGGCGTACGACGACACCCGCCGAAGCCTCGGGAACCGCGCGCGCGCCCGCTCGAGCAGCGGCAGCCAGTGCTCCATCGGCATCCCGAGCGCGTCGCCGTCGGCCACGAAGAGCTTCTCGACGCGCGGCCCGAGCGCGCGCGCGGCGTGGTCGAGGTCGTCCAGCACGTCCTCGATCGGGCGCACGCGGTACACCTTGTCGCGGTACATGTCGCAGTAGGTGCAGTGGTTCCACGAGCAGCCGATCGTCGCCTGCACGATCAGCGCGTCGGCCTCGGACGGCGGCCGGAAGAGCCGCCCCTCGTAACGCACGGTTCGACCTCTGCTCGCTCGTGGGCATGGGCCAGTCCTAGCTCGACCCCGCCGCGCGGGGCTGGAGAGTTGGGGGGTTCTCCCCTCCTGGCGCGCGTGTTAGCGCACGACGGCTCTCGCCATGGACACGTCCGACATCCGCAAGAACCTCAAGATCATGCTCGACGGCTCGCCCTACACGGTCGTCGACTTTCAGTTCGTCAAGCCCGGCAAGGGGCAGGCGTTCACGCGGGTGAAGATCCGCAACCTGGCGACGGGCGCGGTGCTCGAACGGACCTTCAAATCGGGCGAGAAGCTCGAGGCCGCCGACGTCGAGGAGCGCAAGCTCCAGTACATCTACCCCGAGGGCGACTCCTACGTCTTCATGGACTCGGCGACCGGCGATCAGGTCTACGTCTCGGGCGACAAGCTCGACGAGCAGGACAAGAAATTCCTGCTCGAGAACCTCGACGTCGACATCGTGCTGTGGAACGGCAACGCGATCGGCGTGACCCTGCCCGCGCACGTCACCGTGCAGATCACCCACAGCGAGCCGGGCGTGAAGGGCGACACCGCGAGCAACGTGACCAAGCCCGCGACCATCTCGACGGGCGCGCAGATCCAGGTTCCGCTCTTCATCAACGAGGGCGAGTGGGTCAAGGTCGACACGCGGACGGGCGAGTATCTCGAGCGCGTCAACCGACGATGAACCGCGGGCGGGCGGCCCGCGTCGCGCTCGCGACCGTCGCGCTCGCCGCGCCCGCGCGCGCCGGGGGCTTCTCGCCCGACGGCGAGTTCACCTTCGATCCGGCGGCGGTCGCCACGGTCGACTTCGAGGCCTATCCAGCGGGCGTCGAGCCCGCGGCCGCCGGCTACGAGCTCGTAGACGATCCGACCGCGCTGACGGGCGCGCGCGTGCTGAAGGCGGCGCCGTACCAGCCCGCGGGCGTCGCGCTCGACGTGCCGCAGCGAGACGGCTCGTACGTCGCGCGGGCGTGGGTCAAGGGCGACGCGTTCCTCGCGATCGACGTCACGTACGACGACACGTCGATAGCTCCCGTCCTGTCGCAGCTCTGGCCCACGGGTCGCGTCACGAGCGACGGCTGGCTCGAGCTCGAGAGCGCCGAGTTCTCGGTCGAGCTCGCGCGCGGCCCGCGCACGTCGCTCGCGATCTTCGGCCCGAACGGCGTGGTCGTCGACGCGGGCGAGGTCATCGAGTCGGGGACCTTCCGCGCGGCGCGCACGTGCCTCGGCGTGAAGGACGACACCAGCTGTCGCAGCGACGAGCTGTGCCTGCAGCGCCGCTGCGTCGACGCGCGCGGCCTCTTTCCCCCGGTCCCGAAGGCGCTGCAGGCGCCGCTCGCCGGGTGGCTTCGCTCGCGGCTCACGGCGCTGTTCGGTCCGTACGCCAACCGCGCGCAGCACCTCCCGGCGGCGGTCGCGCTGATGTCGGGGATGGAGAGCGCGCCGGATCGGGTCGCGTTCTATCGCGCGTTCACCGCGGCGATCGGCCGGCTGCGCGACTCGCACAGCTCGACGTTCGCGACGTGGCAGTTCTCGCTCGAGGTGCCCGGGCGCATCCCGCTCAACGCTTGCTTCCTCGCGGGGCACGCCGACGTCGAGGCGCTGCCGTCGCCCGATCCGGCGCGCCCGCACGTGCTGGTGAGCCGCGCCGGCGCCGTCGGCGCGTGGGGGCTGCACGCCGGAGACAGGGTCGTCGCGGTCGACGGCGAGGATCCCATCGACTGGGTCCGCGCGCTCGAGCACCGCCGTGGCAACGCGCCGTCGGTCAACGATCCCGAGTCGGTGGCGGAGTTCATCGAGCCGCTCGGCGCGTACGTCTCGTCGCTCGCGCAGACCCTCACGGTTGTGCGCTGCGACGCCAAGGAGGGCACGTGCGGCGCGCCGCAGACGCTGGCCGTGGCCGACCAAGAGATCCCGACCGTGGCCGTCGATCGCGTCGAGTGCGACAACCGCCTCGGCGAGCACGTCGACGGCGTCCCGCCGACGGGCCCCGGCGACCGCGCCTACGGCGGCCTGGCGAAGGAGAGCTCGCCGACCGAGCGCGTCTTCGGGCTCGTGTGGGACTCGCTCGACGGCAGCCCGGGCGGCAAGGTGAAGAAGGACATCTTGACCGCCGTGAAGACCTGGCGCGACGAGCCCGCGCGCGGCGTGATCCTCGACCACCGCACCGGCAACGGCGGCACGATCGACACAGGCATGCCGATCCTCGCGTTCGCGACGCCGCCGCACCTCGACACCGCGTTCGTGTGGCGCAGCCGCGTCGACGAGGAGGGCCCCGTCGACGCCGCCGCTGGGCACGCGCTGTTCGAACGCAACCGCGACGTCGGCGCCTGGCCGTCGATGTCCGGCTCGAGCAACGCGAGCCTCGACGTGCCCGTCGCGATGCTGCTGACGCGCGACGTGTCGGCGAGCGACTACCTCCCGCGCTCGCTGAAGGGCGCGTCGCCCAACGTCCGGCTGTTCGGTCCCAACCCGACCAACGGCGCGTTCTCGACGTTCCTCGGCGGCCAGTACTGGACGGGGCTCACGTTCCAGCTCGCGTCCGGCGACACGATCGCGGGCGAGACGGGCGAGGCCCTCTGCGGCAAGGGAGTGCGCCCCGACGTGCTCGTGTTGCCGACGCAGTCCGCGCTGATGCAAGGCAGAGATCCTGTCTACGAGGCCGGCTACGCCTGGGTGAAAGCGAACCTCGCGCCATGAGGACGTTGCTTTTGTTCGCTTCTGTCGCGCTCCTGTCGTGCGCGGCGCTCGCGTGTGGCGAGGGCTCGATCTCTGTCACGCCCGCGCCACGCGCGACCGCGGCGAGCGGCGGCGCGAGCGCGGCGGGCAGAGATGGGACGGCAGGTCGCGGAGGGAGCTCGACCGCGGGCACGGCCGGCTCGAGCGTGAGCGGCGGCGCGGGGAGCGCGGGGAGCGGCGGCGCGGGGAGCGCGGGGAGCGGCGGCGGTGTCCCCCCCCGTAGAACGGTCTCCGTCCGCAGCCCCTACGGCAGCCTCGCGGCGGGAAACCTCCTCTGGGACGGCGACCTCGAGTGGAGCGGCCCGTGGGTGTCACAGTATCCGTGGGCGGCGACGTCGACGACCGCGGGGTTCGGCGCGAGCGGCGTCGAGTTCCTCGTGGGCCCCGACTGCCGCTCCGGCCTCAAGTGCGCGGCCCTCGGTCAGACCGGGCTCGCGGCGGTCGGCGTCGCGCCGACCACGGCCTACACCCACGCGCGGGGCTGGGTGCGCGTGCCCAAGGGTGTCGCGTGCGGAGACGTCAGCGTGAGGCTCGACGGCTGCTTCCTCGACGTGACCGCGAGCGCACCGCTGCCGGCCGCGTCAGCGACCCCCGACGACGCCGGCTGGTGCCGCTACGAGGGCGACGTCGAGACGCCCGACGACGCCGCGTGCCTGTATTTCAAGCGTCCCGCGGGGGCCAACGGCGTGTTCGTGGTCGACGACGCGTACGTCGGCGCGAGCGTCGCCACGAAGGCGACCCTGGGCCTCTCTCGCGCGCCCTCCGCCGCCGAGATCGCCGAGGTCCGCGCGCTGCAGAGCGCGCTGCGGTCGCGCGTGTACCGCCTGCCGCCGCCGGTGAAGCCGCTGGTCCCGCGGCTCCGTCGCTAGGCGTCCGAGTCGGCGTAGATGCTCTCGGCGATCTTGAACGCGGCGGCCTCGAGCGTCGTGTAGGCCTCGCGGATCTGGTCGATGTCCCCGCCGCCGTCGAGGAGCTTTCGCAGCGTCGACGCGTCGGCTCTCACGGCGTCGAGCACCTCTGCGGGCAGCAGATCGGCGTAGCCCTCGAGCGCCTGCTCGGTCGTGTACAGCAGCGTCTCGGCCTGGTTCTTCAGCTCGGCGAGCTCGCGGCGCAGCACGTCGAGCTCGGAGAACTGCGCGGCCTCGGCCACCAGTCGGGTGACGTCGTCTGGATCGAGCCCGGACGTCGGCGTCACGTCGACCGTCTGCGCGCGCCCGGTGCCGAGGTCCCTGGCCTCGACGGCCAGGATGCCGTTCGAGTCGATCTTGAAGGTGACCTGGATCTTGGGGACGCCGCGCGGCGCGGGCGGGATGCCGGTGAGCTCGAACCTGGCGAGGCTCTGGTTGTCGCCCGCCATCTCGCGCTCGCCCTGCAGCACGTGGATCGGCACGAAGCTCTGGTTGTCGAGGCTCGTGGTGAACACCTCGCGCTTCTCGGTTGGGATTGTCGTGTTGCGCTGGATCAGCTTGTAGAAGACGCCGCCGCCGGTCTCGACGCCCATCGACAGCGGCGTCACGTCGAGCAGCAGCACCTCGTCGACCTTGCCGGACAGCACCGCGCCCTGGATCGCGGCGCCCGCGGCGACCACCTCGTCGGGGTTGACGCCCTTGTGGGGCTCGCGCCCGAAGAATTCCTTCACGGCCTTCTGCACGGCGGGCATGCGCGTCATGCCGCCGACCAGGATGATGTTCTGCACGTCGGCGGGCTTCAGCTTCGCGTCGGCGAGCGTCGCCTGGCACGCGGTGAGCGTGCGCTGCACGAGCTCGGACGTCAGGATCTCGAGCTCGCTGCGCTTCATCGTGCGCTCGACGTGGAGCGGGCCGGTCGGGCCGGTCGCGATGAACGGCAGGTTGATCTCGGTGTCGAGCGACGACGACAGCTCGTGCTTGGCCTTCTCCGCGGCCTCCTTCAGGCGCTGCAGCGCCATCCGGTCCTTGCGAAGATCGACCCCGTTGGCTTCGTTGAACTCGTCGCAGAGCTTGCCGATGATCACCTCGTCGAAGTCCTCGCCGCCGAGGTGCGTGTCGCCGCCGGTCGCCTTCACGCTGAACACGCCTGCGGCGATCTCGAGGATCGAGATGTCGAACGTGCCGCCGCCGAGATCGTAGACCGCGATCGTCTCCCTGGCCTGCTTGTCGAGGCCGTAGGCGAGCGCGGCGGCCGTCGGCTCGTTGAGGATGCGCTTGACCTTGAGCCCGGCGATCTTGCCGGCGTCCTTGGTCGCCTGGCGCTGGGCGTCGTCGAAGTACGCGGGCACGGTGATCACCGCCTCTTCGACCTTCTCGCCGAGATAGGCTTCCGCCGTCTCCTTCATCTTCTGCAGCGTCATCGCAGAGATCTGGGAAGGCGACTGCTTGCGGCCGCCGGCTTCGACCCATGCATCGCCGTTGTCGCCCT
>CAUJFL010000399.1 GCA_963169165.1 Myxococcota bacterium
TCGAGACCGGCGGCGGGCTCATGCGCGCGCGCGGCGACGGCGGAGAGAGAACACGCCGAGCAGCCCCGCGACGAGCCACGGCGCGCCACCGCGGCGCGGCGCGGCGCGACAGCCGCAGCCGCCGTCGCCCTCGTCGCTGGCGGGCAGCACGCGGCTCATCGCCGGAGCGCCCGACGCGCCCGCCACGCTCGAAGCCCCCGCGATGGACACGGCCCCAGCGGCCCCAGCGATCCCCGCGCCGGCGGCGCCTCCGGGCCCGGTCCAGCCGCTCGCGCCGCCCTTGCCCGCGGCGCTCGCGCCGCCCTTGCCCCCTGCGGTCGCCCCGGCCTTGCCCCCGGCGCTCGCCCCCGCGGCGCCACCCGCGCCCGCGCCTCCCGTCCCCGGGATGACGTGGACCTTCACCTCGGCGACTCCGTCCTTCGGTCCGCCACCCTTGGGAGCGTCTGCGAACCACGTGACCCCCTCGGCGACCCAGCCGAGCTTCAGCGAGCCATCTCCCGGCGCGCTGCCGCCGATGTCGAGCGCGAAGTGTCCGACCTGCCCCGGCGCGACGTCCTTGTCGACTGTGGAGACCCGCGTCGGGCTCTTCCACGACGGCGCGTGGTACGGCGACGCGGCGTCGCGCGGGATCGGCGCGAGGAACACCTTGCCTGGCGACCAGGTCGCGGTGCCAGTGTTGGTCATCTCGATGTAACCGTTGACCGACTCGCCGACCTTGACCTCGACGGCGCCCACCGACGCGAGCGGGTAGCTCTGCTTCGAGTACTTGGCGGCGTACTCGGGGGCCGCGGCGCCCACGAAACCCTTGAAGGCGGCGAGATCCCCGTAGAAGACGTCCTGATCGACCGCGCCGTTGATGCCGTCGGTCTGCCCCGCGGGGATGTTGTACTGGGGGAAGGCGTCGGCGCGGTACTGCCACATCTTGATGCGCGAGACGAGGTTGTCAGGCACCTGCGGGCAGCTGTTGGAGGCCGAGTACTTCGACCAGCAGAAGTAATAGTTTGCAAACTGCGCCGGGTTGCCGAAGCTGGGACGTCCCCAGAAGCCGCCGCCGCTGTAGATGAAGGGGCGCTTGCCGAGCGCGGCCTCGACGGTGTCGAGCCACTCTTGCACGATCTTCGCGTTCTCCGCTGGAGAGTTGGCGTCGGCGCCGGGCGAGTCCTCGACGTCGAGCATCGGAGGCAGATCGTCTGGTTCGAGCGCGCCGACCGCCTTGATGAACGCGTTGGCCTGCGTCACCCCGGACATCGAGAAGCGCAGGTAGTGGTAGTAGCCGACGGTGAGGTTCGTGCCCTTCGCGCCGGCGCGGTGCGAGGAGAACTTGGGATCGGTGTAGGTCGCCTCGGTCGCCTTGATGATCACGAACTGCTCGGACGCCGCCACCTTGGCCCAGCTGGACACGGTCTGGTACTGGGAGATGTCGATGCCTTGCACCGGGCCCGCGAACGGGTCGGGGGTCGGCGGACAGGCCGCCGTCAACGGCTCGGACCACTCGCCGAGCTCTCCGCCGACCCCGCGCTCGTCGGCGCAGGCGGACAGGGCCAGCAGAGCGAGCGACACGGCGGAGATCGAGCTCGAGGCGCGCATGGTCCGAGCCAGTATATCAAGTCACCGCGCCTCGGTGTGGGGCGCGGCGTCGCGCCTACCGCGCGCCGTCTCGGGCCAGATCGAGCTCGCCGATCCTCACGCGATCGTCGCCGTAGATCGTCAACGTGTACGCGCCCGAGAGCGGCAACAGCGCCTGCGCCGCGGCCGGGCCGGGGTTCGGCGGGGGCGGCGTCGACGGCGCGAACGACAGCTGCGTGCCGCGGATCCCCCACGCGCCGCCGCCGTTGAACCCTGGGAAGCCGGCGATCCCGCGCGACTCGGTGTAACGGCCGTTCTTCTGGAAGCTGAAGCGGATCTCGACGGGAGGCGCGCCGACGATCTGCACCGCGCCCCGCCAGTTGCCCGCGAGCGTCGCGGTCGCCTTCTGCTCGGGCGTCGCGCAGCCCGCGGTGGACATCAGCAACATCCCGAACATCAGCCCTCGGAGCGCGGTCACGGCGCCGAGCGTCGCGCGATCCCGCTCGCCCGACAAGCGGTCAGCCGCCGTCGGCCAGGCGGCTCGCGAGGATCGCGATCGTGCGCTGGTAGTGCGACGAGCTGTTCCAGCTCTTCAGCACCTCGAAGTTGGCGGTGCCGGGGCCCCACTGCCCGCCCGCGCGCCAGCCGTTCGAGAAGAGATAGTTCGCGGTCGACCCCAGCACGTCGGCGGTGCTGTGGCTCAGATCGCGCCGCCCGTCGTCGTCGAAGTCGACCGCGTACTTCTCGTAGGATGACGCGAGGAACTGGGTCTGCCCGAGCTCGCCGGCCCACGCGCCCCGCATGTCCGACGGCAGCATGTCGCCGCGCGCGACGATCCTGAGCGCGCTCGCCAGCTCGCCGCGGAACCGCTCGGCGCGGCGGCAGTCGTACGCGAGCGTCGCGAGAGAGGCGAACACCGGGCGGTCGCCGACGTGGACGCCGAAGTCGGTCTCCAGCCCCCAGATCGCGACCAGGACGGCGCCCGGCACGCCGTACGTGCGGTGGATCTCGGAGAGCAGCGGGCCGTGTCGGTGGAGCATCGCGCGCCCGACCGCCACCCGGGTCCGCGTCACTCGCTTCGCGAGGAACCTCTCGAAGGGCACCTTGAAGGGCCTCTGGGCGCGATCGAGGCGGATGACCTCGGCGTCGTACTCGACGCCGTCGAGCGCCGCGTGGACCACGCGTGGCGGCACGCCCTCCGCGATCGCGCGCGTCTTCTCGGCCTCGAGCCACGCCGCGAAGCCCCGCGCGTGCCTGCCGCACTCGGCCGCGCGCGCGGGGAGCGTCGCGACCGCGATGAGCCCCGACACCGTCAGCGAGAGCGACCACCTCATCCGAGGCAGCGTACCGCGCGCGTCGCCGCGCGGACCACTTCGCGGGTTGGCGTGGGAGGTCGTGCGACGCGCGACACGCGCTCGCGCGTCACCCGCTCGCGCGCGCGGGGATGAAGCTCATCGCGCGCTCCGCGAGCGCCGTGATGGTGAGCGAGGGGTTCACGCCTGGGTTCGCCGACACGGCCGCGCCGTCGATGACGTAGAGGCCCTCGTAGCCGAACACGCGGTGGCGGGCGTCGATCACCCCCTCGCTCGCGTCGGCCCCCATGCACGCGCCGCCGAGGATGTGCGCCGTCGACGGCGAGCCGAAGAACGTCTCGGTGGCCATCGACACGACGACGCCCTGCACCTTCTCGGCG
>CAUJFL010000400.1 GCA_963169165.1 Myxococcota bacterium
CCCTCGACCGCCTCGGGCGCGTCGGGCCCGGCGCAGGGCGTGTAGCAGCGGCACCCTTCGAACGTCGTCGCGCAAGCGTTGCCCTCTCCACAGTCGACGTCGCGGGCGCAGGCGACGCCCAGCTCGCCCGGCTCGAACCCCGAGATCGCGCAGCGATTGGCGCCGTCCCGCGCCTGGCGACAGACGAGCCCAGGACGGCAGTCGACGTCGCGGGCGCAGTTCCCCTCACAAGACAACGGTGTGCCCGCCTCTCCCAGCGGTGGCGCCGCGAGCGTCGGCAGCACGAACTCGTCGAGCGCCGCGTCGAGCCGGGCCGCGGTGCCTGCCTCTCGACAGTCGCGATCTCCCGCCGAGATCACGCCGACGAGCCGCTCTTCGCCGCCCTCGACCGTGAACACTGGGCCTCCGCTGTCTCCCTGACAAGTCATCGACGGCGCCGCCGAATAGGTCAGCGTGCGCTCGGTCGCGGCGGTGAGCCTCGCGGTGCCGGTTCGCCTCACGCCTTCGGGCTCAGCGGGATCCCGGGTCTGTCCGAAACCAACAAAAACAACTGTGTCCCCAGGCGCGGGCGCGGCGCTCGACGGGGGCAGGGCGACAGGGGTGAACGACGAGGGCGCGTCGAGCCACAGGATGGCGAGGTCGTGCGCGCTGTCGTCGCGCGAGTACTGTGGGTGGCGTGCGGCCGCGATCACGCGGCGGCGCTCTGTGCCTGGCGCGCCCACCGTCGCGCCGAAATCGACGACGCTCGCGGCCTGATCGTCGACGCAGTGTCCGGCCGTCAGCACCGCGCGCGGGGCGATGAGCGTGCCGGTGCAGGTCGCGGTGCTCGCGGCGGGGCCGCACGACGGAGGCGTGGTGACGATCGCGACGACCGCGAGCTCGCCCGTGGTCGCGGCGCCCTTCGTGATCTCGAGCGGGCGCTCTTCGACCGACGCGCCGCGACCCCCGTCGCCGCAACCACCGAGCGCGAGCAGCGCCGCGATGACCGCGGCGTGTTTCACGGGGCCTGCGCGCTCGCCGCGGCTGCGGCCCCGACGTCCTCGCCGCGCAGGATCTTGCCGCGGTACTCGAGCTCTCCCTGGCGCTTTCGGAGCCTCGCCAGGATCGCGGTCTGCTTCGAGGACTCGTCCTTGTCGCCCGCCTTCTCGGCGTCGGCGGCGCGCTGCGCGGTGCGCTCGATGCGCGCCTTCGTGAGCACGATCATGCGCTCGACCTGCGCGGCCTTCTCGGCGGGCGTCAGCTCCTTTTCGTTCTTTCCCTGGAGAGGCGCCGCGGGCGGCGGAGGTCCCGGTCGCTTCGCGCTGAAATCGATCGCGGCGTACTTCGCCTCTTCCTGGTCGAGCTGCAGCTGCTCGGCCTCCGCGTGGAGGCGTCGCTTCTCTTCCATGTGCGCGGCCGACGGGCCCGACGCGCTCGGCACCGGCGGAGGCGCGGGAGCAGGCTCGACGCGATCAGGGGCGGGGGCGTCGACCGCGGTCGCCTCGACCTTCGGCGGTCCCTTGGTGACCCTCGTCTGCTTCGGCGCCGACCTCAGCGCGAAGAAGCCGACGGCGAGCACCACCAGCGCGGCGCTCGCCAGGAGGACGTTGCGACGTGTGCTCATCCGTCGGCGACGGTAGCACTCCGCTCAGCGGAAACAGTCCATGTCGATGAACTGGCAGTTGACGTCGCAGCCGTCGTTGCTGTTCTGCCAGGACGTGGGGCACGCGGGGTCGACGCCGCGGCCCGACCAGTCGTACTGCGCGTTGAAGTTGACGCCGCCGCAGTTGCTCATCCACGCCGCGTCCCACGCCGCGTTGACGAGATCGTCGTCGCACCACCCGGACGCCATCGCGTGGCCGAAGCGCACGCAGAGATCGTGGTCGCGGCACGCCGCGGAGAACACGGTGCTGCTGCCGCAGCCGCCGCCGCAGCGGCCGAAGCAGTCGCCGTACGCGTACTCCTTGTCGGACGGGTGATCGGGCTCGTAGCAGCTCTGCGCGCCCGCCGAGCTCCCGAACCACGTCGTGTCCGAGCAAGGACCGGCGGGGTGCATGCTCATGAAGACGTAGTCGACCGACGCGTTGTCCTCGCCGCCGTCGCAGCCCCACCACGGGCAGTCGCCGGCGCTCGAGCCGCAGTCGTGGGTCGCGCGCGAGTACTTGGGAGAGGCGATGCCGCCGTTGCCGGGCTTGTTGACCTGCCCGCAGAGATCGTTGCCGCTGCCGACGTTGTTCTGGTCGAGGCGGCCGTGGAAGGTGCGCTTGAGCGGCAGGCTGTCCGAGTAGTCGCCCCAGATGGTCGTCGTGCGCACCAGCACGTCGACCGCGTCGAGCGCGCGCTTGTCGCCGAGCGCCGCGCCGATGGCCTTGTCGAACGCGCGGATCACCAGGCGATCTTCCTGGGTCATGCTGGTGTCCTGGCTGTCGGCGCTCGTGAAGCCGTCGAGATCGAAGGCGCCGAGCTTCGTGTCCGCGGTGAAGGTCAGGATCATGCCGCGCAGCTCGAACGTCGCCTCGCGGGCGTCGCCGACCAGCTCCGTCTCGAACTTGAGCTGCACGCCGCGGAAATCGAACGTGCCGCGCACCCGCTCGCGCGAGACCGTCTCGAACTTCACGGTGCCCTGGACCGACTCCTTGGTCGCCGGGGCCTTGGTGTCGGGGGCAGGCGCGGGATCGTCGGTAGCGGCGCCGCAGCCCACGAGGAAGAGACCGGCGACGACGGCGAGGAGGCTGCTGGTGCGCATACCAGCCGTAGAGCAGCCGGCGTGCCACACAAATATTCCCGATATTTTTCGGTGATCGTTCAGATCTTGAACAAGTGGCCCGTGTTCGAGAGTCGATCGTTGTTCAGAAGCTCGGCGCTCAACCGGCGCGCGTCGCGGCGAGCGCGGCGTCGATGACCCCGAGGGTCTTCACGGGATCCTCGACCTCGACGACGAGGCTCACGTAGCCGTCGTGCTGCACGTCGATCGTGATGGCGCGGCGGCCGTCGTGGATGTTCCAGAAGATCCAGTCGCCGTGGCGGTAGAAGCGCCCGGCGATCGCGATCCCCGGCATGTACGCGCCCGGCAGCCGGATGCTCTCGTCGAGGCGCGCCTGGGCCTCGGCCGTGACGCCGAGCGTGGCGCGCTTCACGTGCGCGAGCGGCACCTCGAGCGATTTCTTGAAGGACAAGACGACGTCGAGCCCCTCGATCGTCAGCACCAGCTTGTCGCCCACCACCTCGACCTTCGTCATCGTCGCCTCCGTCGTGAAGCGCGATGCTAGCGTGACTGCGGGGGCGACGTGGGGTGGGATCGCGCTTCTCGTGCGACGGAGCGGTCGAGGTGCGGTACCACGGGGGAGCGGATGCGCTCCGAGCGGGTGTTCACCAACCTCACGTGCAACCAGAACTGCACGACCTGCACCGATCGCCGCGCGGTCGAGGTGCCCGCCCTCGTCCGGCCCGCCGCGGTGCGAGCGCGGCTCGACGCGGCGGCGAAGGGGGGGGCGAAGGAGCTCGTGCTCACCGGCGGCGAGCCGCTCTTGCGGCGCGATCTCGAGGAGCTGGTCGCGCACGCGCGCTCGCTCGGCGTCGAGGTCGGGCTCGAGACCAACGCGACGCTGCTGGATGAGGCCCGCGCAGCGCGCCTCCGAGACGCCGGGCTCACGCGCGCGCGGGTGAACCTCTCCGGTCTGTGCGCGGCGGACGACGCGCACACGCGCGATCCCGGGGGCGCGGCGCGGACGGCCGCGGGCCTCGTCGCGCTGCTGGACGCGGGCGTCGCGGTCGACGGCGAGGCGCTGGTCGTGCGCTCGACGCTGGCGACGCTCGGCGCGCTCCCGGCGCGCGTCGCCGGCTTCGCTCGGGCCTCGGGCGCCGCCGTCTCCACGCTCTTCGTGCGCGTCCCGGTGTCCAGCCCCGACCCGTCCGAGCTCGTCGCGTATGACGTCGCCGCGGGCGCCATCGCGGCGCTCGACGAGGCCGCGCGCAAGGAGGGCGTGTCGCTGAAGCTCGCGCCCGACAGCGGACCGCCGCCGTGCGTGTTCGCGCACCCGAGCCGCGTCGCGCACCTCTACTCGATGACGCCCGGGGCGCGCCCGCGCGACGATCACCGCCACCTGCCGGACTGCGAGAGGTGCCAGCTGCGCGACCGCTGCTCCGGCTTCGCGTCCGCATACCTCGCGCGCCGGCGAGCGCCCGAGCTTCGACCCATCACCGAGGACCGCGTGCGGCGGCGCCTGTCGCTCATCGCGACCGTCGACCAGCAGATCGCGCGCGAGCTGGTGCAGCCGAGCCGCTTCGAGCGCGCCGACACCGGCGTCGTCGACGAGCGCCTCATCCGCATCAATTTTCACTGCAACCAGGCGTGCAGGTTTTGTTTCGTCTCGACGCACCTGCCTCCCGCGGGCGACGCGCTGGTGCGCCGCGCGATCGTCGAGGCCGGCGAGGCGGGCGCGCGCGTCGTGCTGACCGGCGGTGAGCCCACGCTGAACGCGAGGCTCGTCGAGTACGTCGCCCTCGCGAGGCGCGTCAGCCGCCACCCCGTGGGCTTGCAGACCAACGCCGTGCGCCTCGCTGATCCGGGGCTGACCCGCGCCGTCGTCGAGGCCGGGATCGCCGACGCGTTCGTGTCGCTGCACGGCAGCACGGCCGAGATCTCGGACGCGATCACCGAGGCGCCCGGCACCTTCGACAAGACGGTGGTCGGGCTCGACAACCTGCACTCGCACAGGGAGGTGCAGCTGACGCTCAACTTCGTGATGCACCAGCGCAACCTCGACGATCTGGTGCCCTATGTGAGGTTCGTCGCGGCGAGGTGGCCGCGCGCGACGGTGACGCTGTCGTTCGTCGCGCCGTCGAGCGACGTCGTGCCCAGATCGCGAGATCTCGTCCCGCGCTACTCGGACGCGCTGCCGCGCGTGGCGCGCGCCCTCGACGAGGCGTCGCGGCTCGGCGTCGTGCTCGGCGGGTTCGAGTCGATGTGCGGGCTGCCGCTGTGCCTCGTGCCGACCAGCCTCGCGGCGTACGCCGCGCTCAGCGAGATCCCGGAGGGCTACGACGGCGGCGAGTTCGTGAGGACCACGGCGTGCGAGCGGTGCTCGCTGGCGGGCAAGTGCTACGGGCTGCGCCGCGGGTACCTCGCGCTGCACGGTGACGGCGAGCTCCGGCCCGTCGAGAGAGTCGCCGCGGGATGAGCTACCGTTCGCGCGGGGCCACCGACAAAGGCGACGCGCGCCGGCGCGCAACGAAGACGCTGGAGCTGCAGCTGGAGGGCGGGTGCGAGCTTCGCCACGCGCCGTGCGGCTGCCGCGGCCCTGCGACACCCAGCGTCGAGCGCGCGCTCGACGGCGGTGGCCGACGGGTCGAGCTCCGCGGCGGGCTCGAGCCGCGCCGCAGGGAGGCCCTCGTGGGGCGCGCGGTCGCGGCCGGGTTCGCCGAGATCGTCGTGGTCACTCACGCGCTCTCCACGATGCATGACGCGTCCGCGCGGTCGCTCGCCGAAGCGGGCGTGACCGGCGCGCTCGTGCCCCTCTTCTCGGAGCGCGCGAGGGTGCACGATCGCGTCGCGGGGCGCGTCGACGCGCTCGCGCACGCGCTCGTCGGGATGCGCGCGCTCGCCGCCGCCGGGCTGCGCGTCGAGCTGGAGGTGCCGTTGCTGTCGCCGAAGCTCCAGAGCCTGGGCGCGCTGATCGAGCTGGCGCGTGCGGCCGTCCCCACGCTGGCGCTCGCGCGGGTTCGCCTGCCGCCGCCCGGCGTCGGCGCCGCGCTCGCGCCGCCTCCGTGGGACGACGCGCGCGACGCGCTGGCGGACGCGGCCGCGCGCGCGGCGGCGCTCGGCGTCACGCTCGAGCTCCGCGCGCGCGACGGCGTCCCCGTCTGCGTGGGCGCGGATGACGCGCTGGCCGATGGGTACACGCTCGAGCCGCGCGGTCGCGCGTCGGCGCTCCCCGGCGCGACGTTCGGCGAGGTCTGTGGAGCGTGCGCCGCACGCGCCCGGTGCCCCGGCAACGTCGCCGTCTACCGCGCCGCGCACGGGGCTCGCGGTCTGATCGCGCGCTCCTCGCCGCCGCCCGCGCAGGCGCGGCCTCGACGCCCGGAGTTCACACCAGAGCACCGACGCGCCGGGCGACACGCGGCCATGGTGGTGCTTCGCCCCACCGTCAACTGCAACCAGGACTGCACGTTCTGCAGCGCCAACGAGACTTCTCGCAACGTGTGGACCGAGCCCGGTGAGATGCTGCGCGCGCTCTCTCGGGCCGCGCGCCGCGGCGTCGAGCGCGTCTCGTTCAGCGGGGGTGAGCCCACGCTGTCGAGGGAGCGGCCCTCGTTCGTCGACGCCGCGCGCCGCCTCGGCGTGCCCAAGATCGAGCTCGTCACCAACGGCGTGTTGCTCGACGATCCGCGCCGCGTGAGGGCGCTCCGCGACGCCGGCCTCACGCACGCGTTCGTGTCGCTGCACGCGCACGACGAGCGCCTGTCGCGCGCGCTCACGCAGAAGGACGGCGATCACCCGCGCACCACGCGCGCGGTCGAGCTGCTCGTCGAGGCGGGCGTCGAGACGGTCATCAACCACGTCATCACGTCGCGCAACACGCCCTACCTCGAGCGCTTCGTCGAGTTCGCTCACGCGAGGTTCGGCGGCGCGGTGATGATCTCGCTCGCGCTCGTGACGCCCCAGTATCGCGCGCTCGACGATCTCTCGGTGCTGCCGCGCATCTCGGACGTCGCGCCCCACCTGCGGCGCGCGCTGCGCCGCGCGGTCGAGCTCGGGCAAGCGGTCGTCGTGGGGTCTCGGCAGGGCATTCCGCCGTGTTTTCTCGGAGAATTCGCGGCGTGGTCCGACGTGCTGAAGCTCGCGCACGAGGCCGCGTCCGAGGACGCTCCCCAGAAGCAGCGCGCGCCCGGGTGCGACGCGTGCCTCTACGGCGCGCAGTGCACCGGGCTGTGGCGACCTTACGTCGCGAGGTACGGTCTCGACGAGCTCGCGCCGGTCGCGGGGCCCCCGCTCGACGAGGCCGAGCTCGCCGGGTTCCACGCGTGGACGGCGCCGCTCAGGTGGGGCGCGCCGCTCGCGTTCGACGGGATGCCCGAGCGGCTCCGCGATCGCGCGCGGGAGGCCGAGCCGCTGGCGCCGCTCGCGTCGCCCGACGTCCGCGAGCTGCCGCGTCTGCCGCTCGTCCGCACGCGCCCGGTCCGCGTCGCGCTGATCGGCTCTGGACGACAGGCGCGGCGGCTTGCGCGAGCCCTCGCGTCGGTGCCGGGCCTGACGCTCGACGCCGTCGCGTCGCCGCACGCGCCTGACGGAGACCGGTCCGCGTTCGGAGCGTGCGGCGTGTTTCGCACGATCGACGAGGCGATCGACGCGGTCCGCCCCGAGGCGCTCGTGATCGCCGCGTCCACCGACGCTCACGCCGCGCTCGCGCAGCGCGCGCTCGAGCTCGGCCTGCCGTCGTTGCTCGAGAAGCCGCTGACCCGGACCGTCGAGGAGGCCGAGCTCCTCGTCGCCGCGTCGAGCGCGCGCCCCGACGTGGCGATGATCCCCGTACACAACCTGGTGTTCTCCGCCGGGCTCGCGCCGGTGCTCGCGCGCCGCGAGCTCCGCCACGTCGAGTACGTGCGGCGAGTGTCGCCCGCGAGCGGTGACGCGTGGCCGTCGTGGAGCCGCGCGGCGGTGTTCGAGTCGCTCGTACACGCGCTGTCGGTGGTCGGCGACGCGCAGGGCGGCGGCGCGGCCGAGATCACGCGCGCGTCGTGGCGCGGCACGTCGGCGCCCGAGGGGCTCTCGCTGTGGGTCGCGCACGCTGGGGGGACGGCCGAGCTCACCATCGAGCTCGGGTCGCCGCTCGACGAGCTCACGATCTCGCGCCGGGCGCGCCAGGGCGCAGGCGTCGAGGCCCGCTGGCGTCGCGCCGAGCGTCGATCCGAGCTCGAGCTCGATGGCCTCTCCGTCGAGCATGGCGAGTCGGGCGACGATCTCTCGCGCCTGCTCTCCCACTTCGCCGACGTGGTCGCGGGGCGCGCGGCGCCGCGGCTCACCGTGGCG
>CAUJFL010000401.1 GCA_963169165.1 Myxococcota bacterium
GTCGACGACCAGCGCGTCCGGTCGGGCGTCGGCGATCGCCGCCCGGAGATCGTCCACCTCGTGCGGCGCGCGCGCGAGCCACGTCTCCATCACCCGGCGCACCTGCCCGAGCGGGCTCGCCTCGCGCCAGTCGTCGAGCACGACGCCCTCTACGTCGCCGGAGATGGCCCGCGCCGACAGCCCGAGCCCGCCGACCCGCGCGACCTCGCCCGCGAGCGTGCGGACCTGCACGTCGTGACCGCGCCGGGCGAGCTCGGCGAGCAGCGGCACGATGGGGAACAGGTGCCCGCGCGCGGGCGACGTGTACGCGAGAATTCGGCTCATCAGGGGCTCCTCTTGGCTCGACGGGACGACGCGGGCGGGTGGGCGGACAGGGTCGCGGTGATCGCGAGGTGGAGGGCGGCGCGCGCGTCGGCGCGGCCGAGGCGCTGCTCGCGGCAGAGCACGCGCCACGCGTGCACGTCGGTCAGCATCACGAGCAGCGCCCGCAGGCGGCGGCGCGCGCGCGGGGGCTCGCGGGCCAGCCAGGGCGCGAACACCGTCTCGACCCACTCGACGTGCAGCGCGCGGGCCGCCTCGAGCGCCGCCGCCGCCGCGGGGCTCGACGTCGCGAGGCGCTGCAGCGACAGCGAGCGCTCGGCCCACGCGTCGTAGTGGTCGAGCAGGTTGTCGACCGCGCCGTCGACGTCGCCCGGCGCGACGCGGAAGCGGTGCCCGGCGACCTCGGCGCGCCCCGCCGCGACGCACGCGTCGAACAGGCCCTCCTTCGAGCCGAACCGGCGGAACACCGTCTGCGCCGTCACGCCCGCGCGCGCGGCGACCGCCTCGATCGTCGGCGCGTCGCCCGACGAGAAGAACAGCGCTCTCGCGAACGCGACGATGCGCTCGCCGGTGGCGGCGGCCGCCGCCGCGCGGGACCGCTGGACGTAGCGTCGGGGCGCGTCGCTCATTTGATGTTATCGACACTAATACGAAATGGCCGGGGCGCCGGCGCCGCGCGAGCGCGCGGGTTGACAGCGCTCGCTAGAACATGTTTCACTCCGTCGCCGCATGGGAATTTCCTGCACAGTCGACGGGCGCGTCGCCGAGATCGTGATGGCCAACCCGCCGGTGAACGCGCTGACGGTCGCCGGGTGGTTCGAGCTCGCGAAGCTCGTGCGGGACGCGGGAGAGAACCCGGAGGTCTCGGCCGTCATCCTCGCGGCCGACGGCAAGGGGTGGAACGCGGGCGTCGACATCAAGGAGATGCAGCGCACGAAGGGCTTCGACGCGCTGCTCGGCGCGAACCGCGGCTGCTTCGAGGCGTTCTCCGCCGTCTATCACTGCAAGGTGCCGGTGATCGCGGCGGTGCACGAGTTCTGTCTCGGCGGCGGCATCGGGCTCGTCGGCAACGCGGACATCGTGCTCGCGAGCGACGACGCGACGTTCGGGCTGCCCGAGGTCGACCGCGGCGCGCTCGGCGCGGCGACGCACCTCGCGCGGCTCGTGCCGCAGCACAAGATGCGCGCGATGGTCTACACCGCGGCCCGCGCGACGGCGCAGGAGCTGTTCCAGCACGGCTCGGTGCTCGAGGTCGTCCCGAAGGCGCGCCTGCGGGAGCGCGCGCGGGAGGTCGCGCGGGAGATCGCGAAGAAGAGCCCGACGGTGATCCGCGCGGCGAAGCAGTCGCTGAACGGCATCGACCCGATGAACGTCGACAAGAGCTACCGCTACGAGCAGGGCTTCACGTTCGAGCTGAACCTGTCGGGCGTCGCCGACGAGGCGCGCGACGCCTTCGTCGAGAAGCGCGACGCGAAGTTCGAGAAATTACCCATGGACAAGCGGACGAGCCTCGACGACGCGGCCAGCGTCGTGAAGAGCGGGATGACGCTCGGCATCGGCGGCTGGGGCTCGCGGCGCAAGCCGATGAGCTTCGTGCGAGCGCTCTGCCGCAGCGACGTGAAGGACCTCACCGTCGTCAGCTACGGCGGGCCCGACGTCGGGCTGCTCGCGGCGTACGGCAAGATCAAGAAGCTCGTGTTCGGGTTCGTCTCGCTCGACTCGATCCCGCTCGAGCCGCACTTCCGCGCGGCGCGGCAGCGGGGCGACTTCGCGGTGCTCGAGCTCGACGAGGGCATGCTGCAGTGGGGGCTGTACGCCGCCGCGCTGCGCCTGCCCTTCCTGCCGACGCGCGCGGGGCTCGGCTCCGACGTCATGACGCACGCGCCGGAGCTCCGCACGGTGCGCTCGCCGTACGGCGACGAGGAGCTGGTCGCGATGCCCGCGCTGTCGCTCGACGTGGCGGTGGTGCACGTGAACCGCGCCGACGCCGCGGGGAACGGGCAGCTGCTCGGGCCCGATCCGTACTTCGACGATCTCTACCTCGGCGCCGCGACGACCCGCGTGATGACCACCGAGCGCGTCGTCGAGACGGCGGAGCTGGCGAAGGGCGGGCCACCGTCGTCGCTGAAGATCCACCGCGGCATGGTCGACAAGGTCGTCGAGTGCCCGGGCGGCGCGCACTTCACGTCGTGCGAGCCCGACTACGGGCGCGACGAGAGGTTCCAGAAGGAGTACGCGACGGCCGCCGCCGACGCGGGCGCGTGGGCGGCCTTCCGCGCGAAGTACCTCGACGTGTCCGAGGCCGACTACCAGGCCGCCGTGGGAGGTGCCAAGTGACCGAGTTCACCCGCGCCGATCAGTGCATCGTCGCCTTGTCGGACGCCTTCCGCGGCGACGGGGAGATCCTCGCGAGCCCGATGAGCACGCTGGCGATGGTGGCGGTGCGCCTCGCGAAGCTGACGCACGCGCCCGACCTGATGATGAGCGACGGCGTCGCCAGCCTGGTGGCCAACGTGACGCCGCTGTTCGCGCCGGCGTCGGAGCAGGTGATCGAGGGCTGGGTGCCCTACCGCACGATCTTCGACGTCGTGTGGTCGGGGCGGCGCCACGTGATCATGGGCGCGTCGCAGCTCGACCGGTTCGGCAACCAGAACATCTCGGCGATCGGCGACTACGCGAGGCCGAAGAGCATGCTGCTCGGGGTGCGGGGCGCGCCCGGAAACACGCTGAACCACACGACGAGCTACTTCGTCCCCGCGCACTCGACGCGCTCGTTCGTGCCGAAGGTCGACGTCGTCTCCGGCGTCGGGTACGACCGCGCGAAGCAGCTCGGCAGCGCGGCTCGGTTCCACGAGATCCGCCGCGTCGTCTCCAACCTCGGCGTCTTCGACTTCGCGACCGAGGACCGCTCGATGCGCCTCGTGTCGACGCACGCTGGCGTCTCCGTCGACGACGTCGTGAAGAACACCGGCTTCGCCCTCGCCGTCGACGGCGCGACCGAGACGCGCGCGCCCACCGACGACGAGCTCGCGTTGATCCGGACGCGCATCGATCCGAAGGGCCTCGCGCAGAAGGAGATCGCCTCGTGACCCACCCCGCGCTGCAGACGCGCATCTGCCAGCTGTTCGGCGTCGAGTACCCCATCGTGCAGACGGGCATGGGCTGGGTCGCGGGCGCGCGCCTCACGTCGGCGACGAGCGAGGCGGGCGGCCTCGGCATCCTCGCGTCCGCCACGATGACCCACCCGGAGCTGGAGACGGCCATCCGCGAGGTGAAGTCGCGCACGTCGAAGCCGTTCGGCGTCAACATGCGCAGCGATCAGGCCGACGTCGCGCAGCGGATCGAGCTGCTGATCAAGGAGAAGGTCAAGGTCGTCAGCTTCGCGCAGGCGCCGGGCAAGGAGATCGTCAAGAAGCTGAAGGGCGAGGGCATCGTGACGATGCCGACGATCGGCGCGCGGCGGCACGCGGAGAAGGTCGCCGAGTGGGGCGTGGACGCGGTGATCGCGCAGGGAGGAGAGGGCGGCGGTCACACCGGGTCGATCCCGACGTCGCTGCTGTTGCCCGAGGTGTGCCGCGCGGTCGACATCCCGGTGCTCGGCGCGGGCGGCTTCTACGACGGGCGCGGGCTCGTCGCGGCGCTGGCGTACGGCGCCGCGGGCATCGCGATGGGGACGCGCTTCCTGTTGACGAAGGAGAGCACGGTGCCGGAGCACGTGAAGGCCATCTACCTGAAGACGCCCGTCACCGGCACGACGGTGACGAAGGCGATCGACGGTCACCCGCAGCGCGTGATCATGACGAAGCTGATTGAGGCGCTCGAGGGCGCGAGCCAGGCGCGGAGGCTCGTCACGGCCGCGAAGCACGCGTTCGAGTTCCGCGCGCTGACCGACACGTCGATGTTCGACCTGCTGCGCGAGGGCCTCGCGATGAAGAAGTCGAGCGAGATGTCGCTGAGCCAGCTGACGATGGCCGCCAACGCGCCGATGTTCACGAAGGCGAGCATGGTCGACGGCCGCCCCGAGGTCGGCATCCTGCCCACGGGCCAGGTGGTCGGCGTGATCGACGAGCTGCCCACGGTGAGAGAGCTGATCACGCGGATCATGGCCGACGCCGACGCGACGCTCGACCGCCTCGGCGCGCGCTGAGCCCGTCGCGGCGTGACATGGGATCCGTGCCGAAGGCCCGGCCGCACGTGCCGATGGTCCGCCCCGAGGTCACGTGTCGTCGGCGCGCGCGCGGGTGCAGTCGCTCGGCGCCGCGTCGCGCCGTCACATGGCAGCGGGGCCCGGCTCCCAGGCCTTCTTGACCTTGTTGTCCGGCATGTTGCACTTGTCGATCGTCGACTGGATCGACGCGGGCGTCGTCGTCGCGCTCTTGTAGTAGCAAGTGAACGGGTAGGGCTGCCCGGTCGTCGGCTCCGTGGTCCGGCAGCAGCCGATCAGCGCGTCGTTCTTCGGACAAGCGGCCGCGGTCGCGAACGTGCCCTTCGCCGACGCGCACTGACCGTCGACCTGCATGCAGATCTTGTCGACCATGGGCAGGGTGGCGGGGTACTCGACACAATCGTCGCTGGGTGCAGATCCTACATTACCACACACTTCCGCGCACTCCAGACCGCTACGCTCACGTGGCCTCACGCGGCCTCCTTCACCTGCGGCTTGGCATCATGCGTGACGGTGGGCTTGGGCTGCGACGCTAGGCGGAGGGTGCCCTTCGTCGCGAGGTGGGCCTCGAACTTCTCCCAGAGCCCGTTCAGCAGAACGCAGCGCAGCTGAAGCACGTCCTCCGCCCGGGCTTTGCCCCAGCGCATGCCGGGGCCGTCGAGCCTCGCGACGCTGCAGGCCGCGCTCGACGCCACGGCGACCACGGGTCCCGGCAACAAGTCACGTCGTGAACGTCGCGTAGATCCGCTTGTTCACGGGCCGAGGGTTCCCGCGCGCGTCGAGCTTCAGTGTGCAGATGACGCCCACCGCTGCCATCTTCGCGTTTTTGGACTTCTTGCTCGGCGCCCGCCGCTTCTTCGGCCCACCCTTCCTCTGACGGAGCCCGCCCATGGCCTTGCGATGAGGCTGCGCGCGCTTCTCATGCTCCTTGCTGGAGATCGTCGGCGCACCCTTGCCATCCGCCAGGATGAGCAACACGTCCGTGTCGTCCTCCGGCACCGCCGCCTCGTCGAGGAACCCGCGCGCCTCAGCGCCCACAGCGTCCACCATACG
>CAUJFL010000402.1 GCA_963169165.1 Myxococcota bacterium
CGCGAAGCGCGTGCAGGAGCTCGAGCACGAGGGCGACCGCCTGCTCAAGATCGTCGAGGATCAGCTCGCCAAGACGTTCGTCACGCCGATCGATCGCGAGGACATCCAGTCGATCGCCGCGCGCATGGATGACGTGATCGACAAGATCAACCTCACGGCGCGCTCGATGTCGCTGTTCGGCGTGACCGAGCCGAGCGAGCCGATGACGAGGCTGTTCGAGCTGCTCGAGCAGGCGAGCGCCGAGCTCGTCCAGGCGACGGCGGCGCTGCAGCGCACCGCGTTCGGCGAGCTCGGCGACATCGCCAAGCGCATCAAGCTCATCGAGAAGGAGGGCGACCGCGTGTTCCGCGACGCGGTCGCGTTCCTGTTCCGCGACCCGGCCATCGACGCGAAGGAGCTGCTCCGTCAGAAGGAGATCCTCGAGGATCTCGAGGAGGCGATCGATCTCTGCGAGGACAGCGCCGAGTTCCTCGTGACCGTGGCCGTGAAGCATGGCTAGCGCGCTGACGCTGCTCGTGCTGGTGCTCGTGATGGCGCTGGTCTTCGACTACATCAACGGCTTCCACGACGCGGCCAACGCGATCGCCACCGTCGTGTCGACCGGCGTCCTGCCCATCCGCACCGCGGTCATCATCGCGGGCATCCTCAACTTCGTCGGCGCCGTCAGCGGCACCGCGGTCGCCAAGACCATCGCGTCGGGCTTCGCCGATCCCGCGATCGTCACGCAGGTCGTCGTGCTCGCGGCGGTCAGCGGCGCCTCGATCTGGAACCTCATCACGTGGTGGTACGGCATCCCCTCCAGCTCGTCGCACGCGCTGATCGGCGGGCTCGCCGGCGGCGTGGTCGCGCACTCGGGCGTCTCGGGGTTCAAGTGGACGGCCCTCGGCGAGAAGGTGCTCGTCCCGCTCGTCGTGTCGCCGACCGCGGGCTTCGTCATCGCGTTCTTCTCGATGGTGTCGCTGACGTGGGCGCTGCGCCGCGCGACGCCGCGCTTCGTCGCCGTGGCGTCGCGGCGCGCGCAGCTCGTGTCCGCGTGTCTCATGGCGTTCTCCCACGGCTCCAACGACGCGCAGAAATCGATGGGCGTGATGACGCTCGCGCTCGTCGCGTTCCTGGCCGCGGGGCACTCGGGCCTCCCCAGGTGGATGCACCCGGCTCACGGCCACGACGTGCCGATGTGGGTCATCGTGGCGTGCGCGGCCGCCATCGCGCTCGGCACCTTCGCGGGCGGCAAGCGGATCATCCGCACGATGGGCTCGAAGATGCTCCGCATCACGCCGCTGCAGGGCTTCGCGGCCGAGAGCGCCGGCGCGACCACGCTGCTCGTCGCCAGCACGTTCGGCGTGCCGGTCTCGACGACCCACGCGATCAACGCCTGCATCATGGGCGTCGGCGCGAGCCGCCGCATCTCGGCGGTGCGCTGGGGTGTCGCGGGCAACATCGTCGTCGCCTGGGTGCTGACGATCCCCGCGAGCGCCGTCATCTCGTACGGTTGCCAGCTGATGTTCGCCGCGATCTTCGGGCGGGCCCTCTGACCATGCCGCGCTCTCCCTACGACAGGCTCCCCGCGCGCACCTCGGCCGGCTACTTCAACGTGGTCGTCGAGACGCCCGCCGGCTCGCAGAACAAGTACAAGTACGATCCGAAGCTCGGCGTCTTCCGGCTCAACCGCACGCTGTTCACCGGCGCCGCGTTCCCCTTCGATTTCGGGTTCGTCGCCGGGACGCTCGGCGGCGACGGAGATCCGCTCGACGCGCTCGTGATCGCGCCGGCGCCGATGTTCCCGGGGTGCCTCGTGCGCGCGCGCGTGCTCGGCGTCGTGCTCGCGAAGAAGGCGGGCAAGGAGAACCACCGCATCGTGACGGTCCCGGTCGTCGCGAAGCGCCTCCAGACCGTGCGTGAGCTCGGCGATCTGCCGGTCGGACACCTCGCTGAAATTCAACAATTCTTTCGGGCCATCCTCAACGTCGATGGGCAGGAGCACGCGCTGCTCGGCTTCGGCGGGCGCGAGGAGGCCGAGGCGATCATCGCGCGCGCCGCCGCCGCGCTCGGCAAGAGCAAGAGCCACAAGCCGCCGACGAAGCGCGCCCCGAAGCGCGCGCTGTAGTTGACCTCGCCGCGAGATCCCACCAAGCTCGGAGGCCCCGATGCGCCGTCTCGCCCACCTCGCCCTGCTCGCGTTGGGCCTGTCGACGGCAGGGCAAGGGTGTACGTTCGAGCAATTCGGCTCCGGCGAGAAGAACGCCGGCCGCCAGACCAACGCAGGCGCCGCCGGCGGCACGGACGGCACGGCGGGAGAAGGTGGCGCGCCTGTCGCGGGGCAAGGCGGCGCCCCTGTCGCGGGAGAAGGCGGCGCTCCTGTCGCGGGGCAAGGCGGCGCGAGCGCGGGCCAGGCAGGTTCGAGCGGCTCCACCGCACAGGCCGGCGCGGGCGGAATGTCAGGCGCGGGCGGCGCGTCCGGCACGGGTGGCGACGCAGGTCAGGGCGGCGCAGGTCAGGGCGGCGACGCGGGTCAGGGCGGCGGCGCGGGCCAGGGCGGCGGCGCGGGCCAGGGCGGCGACGCAGGCCAAGGCGGCGACGCGGGCCAGGGCGGCGACGCGGGCCAAGGCGGCGACGCGGGCCAAGGCGGCGCGGGTCAGGCGGGCGCGGGCGGCGGCGCGTGCGTCCTGTTCATGGATCCGTGCGATCTGGACTGCGACGGCCACCGGCGCGCGGACCCGGTCGCGTGCCCAGGCGGCGACGACTGCTGCGACTCGGACGCCAAGGTGTTTCCCGGCCAGAGTGGCTGGTTCGTGTCCAAGAGCGCCTGTGGGTCGTTCGACTACGACTGCGACACGAAAGAGACGGGGCGCATCGGCCAGGGCTCGAAGTGCGTGGGCTGTGACATCATCAAGTGCTGCCACACGCCCGGCTTCGAGGGCGCGCCCCCCCCGTGCGGCGTCTCCGGGCCCATCACCGGTTGCAAGGACTGGTGCGCCGACGACGACGGCTCGCGCGTGCAGGAGTGCCGCTAGCTGCCCAACGCGGTTTTTCGCGCATGCGGACGCGCCCTCGGATATCTCTCCGCGCCTGATGAGCCGCTCCTTGAAGGTGGAGACCCGACCCGCCGCGCTGCGCGAGGCAGGCCTCGCCCGTGTACACCGCCGCCTCGTGGCCAGCGGTGTGGTCGTCGTTCCTGCGCTACCCGCCGCGCGCCCCGAGTACACCGAGATGCTCTCGGCGCAGTTCGCGTCGGTCGGTCGACCGCTCAACGACGAGCAGAAGAAGCACCTCGGCGGCGTGCTCGACAGCCAGCTCGCCGAGGCGTTTCGCTACTCGCCCCACGCGAGGCTCCGCGTCGACTGGAGGACCGACGAGCCGCCCGCCGTCACGCTGTCGTACAACGTGACCGTGCTGTACTCGACGATGATCGAGCAGTACGAAGAGTGGACCCGCACGCGCACGCCGCCGCTGTTCGGCGCGCACCCCGACAGCAAGGTGCTCGAGACGGCCGCGGCCCTCGGCGAGCCGAAGGCCGTGCGGTGCCTCGATGTCGGCGCGGGGACGGGACGCAACTCGCTCCCGCTCGCGCGCCTCGGCCACCCGGTCCACGCGATCGAGATGACCGGGGCGCTGCGCCAGCAGATCACCGAGGCCGCGTCGACCGAGTCGCTCGAGCTGCGCGTCGACGAGGCCGATTTCTTGAAGGACGAGGTCGCCGTCGAGCCCGCCTCGTACCAGCTCGTCTTCCTGTCCGAGGTCGTGTCGCATTTTCGCGGCGTCGACGATCTCGAGGAGCTGTTTCGGCGCGCCGCGCGCGCGCTCGCCCCGGGCGGGCGGCTCCTCTTCAACGTGTTCGTGCCGCATGACTCGTACACGCCCGATCGCTTCGTCCGCGAGCTCACCGAGATCGTCTGGTCGACGGTGTTCACGCGCGGCGAGCTGCGCGCCGCGGCCAGGTCAGCGGGCCTCGAGCTCGTGTCGGACGAGTCGGTGCACGATTTCGAGAAGCAGCACGTCCCACCCGACGCGTGGCCGCCGACGGGCTGGTTCATCGAGTGGACGCAGGGCGGCGACATCTTCTCGCTGCCGATCGGCCGCGCGCCCATCGACATGCGGTGGCTCTGCTTCCGTCGCTGACGGCGGCTCAGGGGCGGCGACGGGCGACCAGCAGGCAAGAGCCGGCGCGCTTCCTGTAGCCCAGCGAGAACGGCAGCGGGCGCACGTCGGTCCGCTCGCGGTACGCGCGCGCGAGCTCGCGCTGCGGCGTGCTCGCGAAGAGCGGGTTGACCGCGGTGAACGCGCCGTACAGCGTCACGTCGAACGAGGGGCTCAGCGCCTCGTAGCCGACGCCCGTCTCGTCCTGCACGACCACGCTGGCGTGGGCGACGAGCGCGTCGCGCGCCGCGCGAAAGCCTGGCTGCTGCAGGAGGTGGGAGGCCGCCTTCAAGAGCGCGCGGTCCCGGGCGACCGACGCCAGCCACGCCACGGCGCCCGGCGCCCGGCGCAGCCACGGATCGGAGAGGTCCAGCGACACGAAGTCGAGCTCGACGCGCGCGCCGTCCGCTCGTCGCAGCGACAGGCGCAGCGCTTCCCCGCGCGGATCTGGCCGGAGCTGCCCCGCCGCGTCGACGCGCGCCGACTGCTCCGACTCGACCACGAACCCCTCGAGCGTCGCGAGCGCGGCGAGCGTGTCCGCGACGCCGTCGGGAAAATCCCGCCCCATGTCGCGCGTGAGGAAGAACCCTCGCCGCAAGAAGCCCTCGAGGGCGCGCGTCTGCCGAGCGAGCCTCGCGCCATCGAGCGCGCCGCCCGCGCGCACGCGCCCCGCCGCCTCACGCGACACGAGCACGTAGCGCGATGCCCGCGGGAACAGCCGGTGCGCGGTCACGAAATCCGGCCCGGAGAACGGATAGACGACCGTCGCGCCGTCGGCGTCGCCGAGCTCGGCGCGCGCCCACCGGCCCAGCGGCTCGCCGAGGCGCTCGTCGTAGTCGCGGAGCTCGGCCGCGCGCGAAGGAGCATCCCCATCGATCCCGGCGAGCGCCCGCGCCGCCCTCGCGAGCTCAGGGTCCGGCGCGGGACGCGGCTCGAGCGACGACGAGCCAGAGGGCGGCGCCGCGAGCTGTGTTTGATTTATTTCAATCTGTTCATCGAGCGCGGGCAGCTCGGCGATCCTGAGGTCCGCGCGCGGCGTCGGCGTGGGCGCGCCGCACGCGACGAGCAGCGGGGCGAGCAGGGCCCAGCGAGCGCGCGTCATGGGCGACGGTGGCTCTTCGGTAGCACGTGAACGCCGCCGTCGAGCGGGCTCTGCGCGACGTCGACCTCGACGCCGAACGCCGCCGAGAGCGCCTCCGTGGTGAGCACGTCGCTCGGCGCGCCGACGGCGGCGACTCGCCCGCGGACGAGCAGGGTCACGCGGTCGGCGAGGCGCGCGGCCGCCTCGAGCCCGTGGAGCACGACCAGCACCCCTCGCCCTCGCGCCGCCTCGTCCCGCGCGACCGCGAACAGGCGCGCCTCCCCCTCGAGATCGAGGTTCGCCGCGGGCTCGTCCATCAGCAGGTAGTCAGCGTCCTGCGCGAGCGCCCGCGCGAGCGCGACGCGTCGTCGCTCCCCCCCGGAGAGCGTGTCGACGGCGCGATCGGCGAGCGCCTCGACTCCGACGCGCTCCATGGCGCGCGCGACGTGCGCGTGGTCCGCCGGAGCGGCCCACATCAGCGCGCCCTGGTGCGGCGCGCGTCCCAGCGCGACGAGCTCGCGCACCGTGAAGCCCGCGGGCGTCGGCGCGTCCTGAGTCACCACCGCGACGCGCGCGGCCAACTCCTTGCGCGGCAACGACGCGAGCGCGCGCCCGTCGAGCTCGACGGCGCCCGAGGCCACCTGCACCGTCCCGGTCAGCGCCCCGAGCAGCGTCGACTTGCCCGCGCCGTTGGGGCCGACCAGCGCGTCGATCGCCCCCGGCCGCACGGAGAGCGACGCCCGCTCGAGCACTGGACGCCCGCGCAGCGCGACGCTGACCTCGCGCGCGTCGAGGCTCATCGGAGCTTGACGCTCTGCGACACCATGACTGACATGTCGCCCATGGCCTCCGAGACCGTCGGCTCGAGCAGCGAGAAATCGCGGCGCATCATCAAACGCTACTCGAACCGCAAGCTCTACGACACGCGCGACTCTCGCTACGTGACGCTGGCGCAGATCGCCGAGCTGGTCCGGGGCGGCGAAGAGGTGCAGGTGATCGACAACGCGAGCAAGGAGGACAAGACCGAGGCGACGCTCGCGCTCATCATCTCCGAGGAGGTCAAGAGCCGCCCCCGTTCGGCGACGCAGCTCACGTCGTCGCTTCGCGACAAGTTCCTCGCCCAGCTGCGCGAGACGCCGCTCGCCAGGTTCATCGGCGAGGACGACGAGGGTCCCGCCGTCGAGGTCGCGCCGATGCCGCCCGAGCCCCCCAAGGTCGCCGAGGCCGCCTCGAAGAACCGCCTCCAGGAGCTCGTCGACTCGTCGAAGCGCACGATCGACGACTGGCAGGCGGCGATCGACGAGCGCGTCCGAGCGCTCTTCCCCGCGTCGCTGAAGGAGCTCCAGGCCGAGGTGAAGCGCCTGTCGCAGCGCATCGACGAGCTCGAGCGCCGCCTCGCCGACAAGCGCGGGCGGGAATAGCCCGCGTCACCCGTAGGTTGCCCCCGAGCCATGGTTGGTCGCCCGCCCCCGCTCGATGCCCAGCTCTTCGAGGAGCAGGCGATCGCGCACCTCGACGCGATGTTCGCCGTCGCCTGCCGCATGACAAGGAACCCCGCGACCGCCGAGGATCTCGTGCAGGACGCGATGGTGAAGGCGCTGCGGAGCCGCGAGCAGTTCCAGGCGGGCACGAACCTGAAGGCCTGGCTGCTGCGGATCGTCACCAACACCTTCTTGAACCACTACAAGCGCGGCGGCCTCGAGCGCGACGTCTTCGAGGGGCCCGACGCCGAGGCCCTCAACGACGGCTGGATGAGCGCCGAGAGCCTCCGCGGCCTGCGCGACTCCGAGGCGCTCGCGGTCTCGCCGCTGCTGCGCGACGAGCTGTCCGCCGCCCTCGACGAGCTCCCCGAAGAGTTCCGCATGCCAGTCGTCCTTTGTGACATCGAAGAGATGTCCTACAAGGAGATCGCCGAGATCATGGGTTGCCCGGTCGGAACGGTGATGTCGCGGCTCCACCGCGGTCGCAAGCTGCTGAAGACGCGCCTCTACCAGCAGGCGCTCGAGATGGGCATCATCCGCGAGGGCTCGAGCGAGCCCGTCGATCTGGCCGACTACCGCGCGAAGAGGAGCGTCGCACAATGACCGCCGCCCGCGCGCTCTGTCACGCCTCCTGTCGTCGCCTCGCCGTCGCGGTCGAGACGTTCGTCGACGGCGAGCTGCTGCCGTCCCAGGTGGTCGAGGTCGAGACGCACCTCGCCGAGTGCCCTGCGTGCCGCGAGGGCGTCGCGCTGACCCGCGCGATGCGGGAGACCCTCCGCGCGCGCTCTCTCTCGGCGCCGACGTCGCTCCGTGATCGGCTGAAGCAGCGCCTCGAGGCCGAGCGCTCGACCGTCGAGCTCGCGCCGAAGGCGCCCGCGCCGCTCCTCGTGGTCGACGCCGAGCCCGCGCCGCTGCGCGCGAATCCGCTGCCCCTCGACGCCTCGCCTCGGCGGCCTGCGCGCCGGTCGCGCGCGGCGTTCTTCGTGCCGCTCGCGGCGGTCGCGGCGGCGGCGACCCTCGTCGCGCTGCGCGAGCCCACCAAGCAGCCCGTCGCGACCGAGTCGCGCCCCACGCTGGTCAACTCCGCGAGCGTGATGCCCCTCGACGGCATCCTCGACGAGCTCGTCGCGCTGCACGCGCAGCCGCTGCCGCCCGAGGTGACCAGCCCCGAAGAGGTCCGCAAGTTC
>CAUJFL010000403.1 GCA_963169165.1 Myxococcota bacterium
GAACGTGCAGACCGGCGCCGTGCGCGATCTCGCGTCGCACCCTCTGAAGCTTTATTTCTCGCTGGGGCTGCGGGTGACGATCAACACCGACAACCGGCTGGTCACCGACACCACCGTCTCGAAGGAGCTCTGGCTCTGCCACACCGAGATGAACATGCCGCTCGCCGACATCAAGACGATGATCCTCGCGGGGTTCAAGTCGAGCTTCCTGCCGTTTCACGTCAAGCAGTCGTACCTGCGCCAGATCAACGAAGAGCTGCAGCGATTCTCCGCCGACGGGAAGGTCGCCGAGGCCCCGTCCCGCGCGAGCGGCGAGCAGCCCTGGCGTGATCCGGGGGGGAGGCCGCTGCGGCCGTCCGAGCCGCCGACCGAGGGCGCCGCGAGCGTGAGCTGAGATGCCGCGCATCGTCGTCGTCGAGGACGACGCGCCGATCGCGGACGCCGTCACGTACGCGCTCACGAAGGACGGCATGGTCGCCGAGGCCGCGGGCACGCTGGCCGCCGCGCGGGCGTCGCTCGCCGGAGCGGATCTCGTCGTGCTCGATCTCACCCTGCCCGACGGCAGCGGCTTCTCGCTGCTCGATGAGATCAGGAGGGCAGGGGGGCCGCGGGTGATCGTGCTGACGAGCCGCGACGACGACGTCGACTGCGTCGCGTCGCTCGAGGCCGGCGCCGACGACTTCGTGACCAAGCCGTTCTCGCCGCGCGCGCTCGTGGCCCGCGTCCGCGCGGTCCTGCGGCGCACGGGCGCGGGCACGACCTCTCGCCCGCCGAGCCCGCTGCCGCTCGGGAAGCTGCTCGTCGACGCCGAGCGGCGCGTCGCCACGTTCGACGGGCGCGAGGTGTCGTTGACCAAGATAGAGTTCGATCTCCTCGCGGCGCTCGCCGAGGTGCCGGGCCGCGTTCGCACGCGCGCGCAGCTGGTCGAGCGCGTGTGGGGACCGAGCTACGCGCTGACCGAGCGGACGGTCGACTCTCACTTCAAGGGGCTCCGCCGCAAGCTCGAGGACTGCGGCGCCCCCGCGGCGCTCGTCGAGACGGTGCGGGGCGTCGGCTTCACGCTGCGCGCCGAGCCGTGACGTTCGTCACCGTCGCGGCGCTCGTCGCCGACGCGGCGCTGCTGTTCTTCACGCTGTCGCGTCTCTGGAGATCGCGGGGCGAGGGGGCCTCGCTGCGCATCCAGATCTTCGCCGCGCTCGCCGTGGCGACCCTGCTCGGCGCGCTCGTCACCGGGCTCGTCGCGGTCGCCGAGGACGCCTACACACATGGCGTCGCCGTCGTCACCACGCGCATCGCCCCGAAGGCGCTCTTGCTCGCGACGCTGCTGCTCGGCGGCGCGGCGGCCGGCGCGGCGCTGGTCGGGCGTCGGCTGTCACGCTCGGTCGAGGAGCTCACCGAGGCGGCGTCCCGCATCGCCGAGGGCCAGCTCGACGCGCCGTTGCCGCGAGGGGCGGGGCGCGAGATGCGCAGCCTCGCGCGGGCGCTCGCCAGCATGCGCAGCGAGCTGGAGGGCAGGCCCTACGCGGCCGCGTTCCTGCGCGATGCATGGCACGATCTGAAGACCCCCGCGGCCGCGATGAAGGCGACCGTCGAGGTGCTCGAGGACGGCGCGCTCGACGACGCGGCGGAGGCCCGGCGGTTCGTGGCCAACCTCCGCCGCTCGTCGGAGCAGCTCGAGCGGACGCTCGACGATCTCGTGACCCTCGCCCGCCTCGAGACGTCGACCACCAAGGATGACGCGCGCGTCCCCGCGGCCGAGCTCGCGCGAGAGGCCTGCGACGCCGTGCGCCCGCTCGCCGAGGCCCGCGACGTCGAGCTGGTCTGTCGGGACGACTCGGGCGGCGCCGAGCTGCGCTGCGATCCCGAGGCGATCGCTCGCGCGCTCTCCAACCTGCTCGACAACGCCGTCTCCGCGAGCCCGGGCGGACGCGTCGAGCTTCACGTGAGCGCCACCCCGAGCGCCGTGACGATCGAGGTGTCCAACTCGCCGGGCGAGGTGCCCGAGGAGATGCGCGCGCGCCTGTTCCACCGCGCCGCCACGTCGCGCAAGGGCGCCGGCTCCGGCCTCGGCCTGGCGATCGCGCGAGCGGCCGTCGAGGCCCACCGAGGCCGTGTAAGATTTGTTTCGATGGGACCACCCGATGTCACGCTGCGCATCGAGCTGCCGCGCTGACTCGGGTGGTCTACGCGGGGTCTCGCGGGGCCACGCGCGCGAGGCTCGGCGCGGCGAGCAGCGCCGCCCACGTGACCGCGATGAACGCCGCCGTGAGCGCGGGCAGCCCGACGGGGCCGAGCATCGCGGCGCACGAGGCCGACGCGATCGCCCCCGCGACGACGGCGAGCGATGCGTACGCCGCGGTCGACCACGTCGACGGCAGGAAGGTCAGGAGCGCGATCGCGACCAGCGCGGAGTTGTAGGAGTACAGCCCCGCTCGGAGCGCGGGCTCGGCCGCGCCCAGCGCCGCGCCGACCGCGACGCCGCCGAGCGAGCCGAGCGCCGCCACGAGCGCCGCCCGCCACGACGCCACGAGCAGCCCCGCGAGGAACAGCCCGCCGGTCAGCCGATCCGCCTGCACGAAGATCTGCGCGATGCCCCGCAGCGCGCCGTCGGCGAGCGTGGTCTCGCTGACCGCCGTGCGCGCCGCCGCGGACGCGAGGTGAGGCGCGGCCATCGCGGGGCTCGCGACGATCTGGGCGAGCTCGGAGCGCGTGACGAGGATCGCCCACGTGACCAGGACGAACGGGGCCGTGAGCGCGGGGAGCCGCAGGGGCTGGAGCGCTCGCGCCATCGCCGCGGCGACGACGCTGGAGCCCGCGGCTCCGAGGGCAGTCATGGCCCAGAGATATGGATCGGCGCGCAGAAAGACCGCGAGCGCCACGCCGACGAGCGCGCCGTTGAATCCGAACAAACCTGACTTGATGTCGTCGCGCGGTGCGCCGAGCGCCATCGAGGTGAGCGTGCCGACGACGGCGCCCACGACGAGCGCGAGCCCGGCCACGGGGGACGCCGCGAACGTGCCAGCGACGAAGAAGACGCCGCTCCACGTGTTGTTCTGCAGCATCACCTGGCCCACGCCCCGGAGCGTGGCGTCGAGCGTGGCGAGGATCAGGCTGTCCTCGACCACGAGGCCATCGGCGCGCAGCGCGACCTTCATGGACCGAGCGAGGCCTTGAGATCCAGCATCGGCGTCTGCGACACGCGCATCATCCCGCGCCGGGGCTGCTCGAGATCGATGGTCACCGTGAAGACGATGGAGACCAGGGTCATGTAGGTGAACGCCCGGATCACCAGCGTCCGCGCGCTGGCGTCGACGCCGCTCATGCGCGCGAGCACGAACGACGCGTACATGGCGAAGAGGACGAGCATGAACACGATGGTCGACGGGACGTGGTTGTAGGAGCCGTAGTAGCGCTTGTCGTGCGCCATGGTCATCCCGTTGAAGCCGTTCATCAGCGCCGCGTGGATCGACGGCGAGTTCTTCTCGTGGACCGCGCGCTGCACGAGCGCGAACATCCGATCGTGCTCCCGCCGCCCCTCCGCGAGCACGGTCTTCATCTCGGCGCCGCCGTAGAGCGTCTGGCCGAAGCGGAGGCGCTGATCGACGTAGCGGCTCACCTCGGCGCGCAGCTCGGATCGGAGCGGCTCCTCGAGCGCGTACGCCGTGGTCGCGAAGTCGCCGATCGCGATCGAGTCGTCGAGCAGCAGCCCCTTGCGCGTCTCGTACCGGCTCGCCGCGCCCGCGAAGCAGAAGGCCAGCAACAAACCGAACAGCGCCATCGCGCCGTCCTCGATGCGAGAGGTGCCCTCGAGCTTGTCGCGCTCCCGGTGCAGCGGGACCTTTCGCCCGATGAACCACGCGAGTGACATCGACGCGAACAGGCCGAGGCCCCACACCCAGGCGCCCAGATCGAGAAGCAGGTCCATCAGGTGCTCCAGTCTCTCACGTCCCAGTCGAGCACTTCGAGTCGTCGCAGCCAGCGGCGTCGGTCGGATCGGAGGCGCGCGGGGCGGAGTCCTGTGTCGCGGCCTCGAGCAGCAGCGTCTGGAGCTCGGCGCCGAGCACGAGGTCTTCGTGCGCGCCGAACACCTGACGGCGCAGCCTGCCCTCCGCGTCGATGAGGAGCGTCGTCGGCGTTCCCCGCATCGCGTAGGCGCGCATCGTCCGCGGGATGGAATCGCCGTCGAGCCCGGGCGCGTCTACCCCGACCGGGAACCGGACGCGGTACTCGTGGACGAACGCGCGCAGCGACTCGAGCCGCATGGCTTCGTGGTGCTCGAAGACCGTGTGAAGGCCGATCACCGCGACCGGCGCGCGCGCGAAGAGCTCGGCCACGCGCTGCGCCTGGGGGATGCCGCGCGAGACGCAGCCCGGGCAGAGCATCTGAAACGCGTGCACCAGCACGACCTTGCCTCGGAGCCTGGCGAGCGAGAGCGGCTCGGGGGTGTTGAGCCAGTCGGTCGTGTGCCACTCGGGCGCGAGGTCCGCAGAATCCTGGGTGTCACTCATGTCTGCTCTCAGTCGAGAGACGATCCCAATTGAAGAGCTCCCCGCATGCCCGGGGGCTGGATCTGCGACGGCGAGCTCGTCGCGGCGGCGGCGCGACGGCGGGGCGCGTTGACGGGATCACTCGGGCGAGATGCTGGGGTGCGCGCGCTTCACTGTCAACTACGGAGCCCAGGGCGGGGGTGCTGGTCAGGCGACATACCCAGCATCGTCAGGACCTGGTCGAGCGTCGCGTCGGCGGCGGCGCAGAGCGCCTCGCGCGTGCTCGAGTTGTCGATGACGAGATCGGCGGCGTCGAGCTTCACTTGCAGCGGCGCCTGGGCGTCGAGGCGAGCCTGCACCTCGGTCTCGGTCGCGCCGTCGCGCGCCATCGCGCGCTCGAGCTGGAGCTCGTGGGGGAGGGAGACGACGATCAGCGGGCGAAACGCGTCCGCGACGCCGTTCTCCACGAGGAGCGCGGCCTCGTAGCAGGCGAGCGGCGCCCCCGCGGCCTCGAGGCGCGCCGTCGCTTCGGCCGTCGCCGCGGCGATCAGGGGGTGCACGATGGCGTTGAGGCGTCCGCGCGCGGGGGGCTCGGCGAACACGCGTGAAGCGAGCCGCTTGCGGTCGAGCGCGCCGTCCGCGTCGAGCACGTCGGCGCCGAACGCCTCGACGACCGACGCGAGGCCCGGCGTGCCGGGGGCGACGACGGCTCTCGCGAGCTGGTCCGCGTCGATGATCGGGACGCCCCTCTCACGGAAGCGCGCGGCGACGGCGCTCTTGCCGCTGGCGATGCCGCCGGTCAGCCCGAAGAGCCTCACTGGTTCTTTCCCTTGCGCTTCAGCTGCTGCGTCGCCGCTTGACGCACCGGCGCCGAGACGTCGCGGCTGCGCTCGAGCGCCTTCAGCTCGTGCTCGCGCATGTGAAGCACCAGCTTGGAGGCGACGACGAACGGCGTGCGTGGGTTCGAGACGAGGTTGAACTTGATCTGGTGGTTCTTCAGCCACTCTCCGTTGTTCCCGATGATGCGCAGCACGTCGTCGTGGGTGTTCTTGCTCGCCGAGAACCGCACGACCTCGGGCTCCTGGACCTGCGGGCTGCGGATCGCGGCCGAAGCGACGAGCTTGTTCTTGTCGCGCACGAGCAGGCTGCGCTCGGCCGCCGTCCCGAGGATCGCGCGGCGAATCTTGCTGCTGATCGGCATCTGCGCGAGCGCGGCGTGCAACGGCAGCACCTTCGCGACGGGCTTCTCCTCGCCGTCGTCGCCCTGCTCGAACGCGTGCTCGGCCTCGCCGTCGACCGCCGCAGCGACCGCGCCGGCCTCGTCGAACGCGAGATCGTCGGGGCTCGGCTCGTCGGTGGCCTCGGCGATGAGCTCGCCCTCGAGCGCCGCCGCGGCCTCGCGGAACGCGCCGATCCCCTTGACCTCGACGCCGTTGCGGGCGGCGAGATCGATCAGGCGCTCGGCCGTGCTCATGCGCGTCGCCTTGTTGAGGTAGAGGGCGGCGATGACGTCGGGGCTGGCGAGCAGCCGGGTCTCGTTGGTCGCGATGACCTCGGTGACGCGCTCGCCGCCGGTCTTCGCGAGCCAGACCAGCGTGTCGTCGGCGATGCGCGGCTGCGCGGCGACCTTCTCGAGCGCGTCGCTCCCCGCGGGGAGGGCGCGCGCGAGCAGCTCGACGACGTAGGGCTGGAGCGCGGCCGCGAGCGCGGGTCCGAGCACGACGGGCGGGAGCGCCGCCAGCGTCGCCTTCGCGACCGACGACACCGCGGCGTCGGCGTGCTCGGTGAGCGCCGCCACGACCGTGACGATGTGTTCGGGCCCGAGGCCGGTGGCGATGCCTCGCGCGGCCATCGCGCGGAGCGGCGGCGGCGCGCCCGCGTCGAGGAGCTTGCGTGCGAGCGGCGGCAGCGCGGCGACGTCGAGCGGCGGGATCATCGCCGCGACGGTACCAAATCGAGGCGTGGCGCGGGGCGCATCACTTGATGGCGAAGCCGGAGATCGCGGCGTCGATGTCGGCCGCGTGCGCCTCGACGTCGCCCCTCGCGCCGCCCGCCTCGAGCACGAAGATGCGGTCGTCGGTGACGAACAGCGTGACGACGTACGATTGCGCGGCGCCCCCGACGTCTCTCCCGAACCTCAGCATCGAGCCGCGCTGGCCCGACCGCGCGACCACCTCGCGCTCCTCGACGAGCGCGTAGCCGTCGCCCTCGCGGAGCTTGCGCTTCGTGACGTCCGAGTAGAACGACAGCGTGCCCTTGGGCGAATTCTTCAGCGAGCGCGCGGCCAGCACGACGCCGTCGGCGCTGGCCGCGCGGTAGTCGTAGCCGGGCGAGTCGAGCTCGACGAACCCACCCGGGGTCTTCGCGTCGAAGCCGTGGCACCCCGCGACGAGCAGGGCAAGGAGCAGTGTGGCGAGTCTCATGGTGGGTCCGTCCGGTGAGAGATCAGAGGGAGAGCAGCTTGCCGAGGCCGAGCGAGTCGACCCAGGGGAGGGGCAGGTGAGGTCGGGTCGGCCCGCGGGGCGCGTCGGTCTTGCGGGGCTCGAAGCGCAGCGTCAGCGTCGAGAACGCGGCGCGGTCGCGCAGCAGCTCGAGCTTCCCTTCGAGCCGCTCGAGCTCGCCGGTGACGCGCGCGAGCTCGCGCTCGAGCTGGATCGAATCCTGGATGGTGGTCGCCTTCGCGAGGAGCTGCTCGAGGCGGTCGCGGACGGCGCGCGCGTTCTTCCTACGGACCTCGAGATCCGCGAACTCTTCGGTCACGTCCGCCGCTGAGACGTCGCGGTGCAGCACGTCGCCGAGCGCGGCCGCGCGCGCGACCGCGTCGGAGAAGCGCGCGACGGGCACGCGCAGAGTGATCGAGCGGTCGTCGCGCCGCGCGAGGTAGCCGCCGAGCTCTGCCGCGAGGCGCTCCGCGGGGGTCCGCGCCGC
>CAUJFL010000404.1 GCA_963169165.1 Myxococcota bacterium
GACCGCGCGATCGTCACCCGCGGCGGCCTGAGCGCCGCGCTCCCGTGAGCCTCACGGCGTGTCGAGCGCGCCGCCGCGCACCGACTCGATGATCTCGAACGCGCGCGCCCTGTCGAAGCCGAGGATCGTCGAGAGCTTGCCGAGCACGAGGCGCTCCTCGGTCGACTGATCGCCGTCGGCGTGTGTGAGCAGCGCGGCGTTGCCGAGCAGCAGCTCCTTGTCGTCGTCGGTGAGCCCCTGGACGTCGATGTCGTCGAGCGAGCGCGGCGCGCGCGCGTACTCGCGCAGGCTGGACTCCTCGTCGTCGCTCGCGTCGAAGCCGGCGAGCAGCCCGTCGATCACCGTGCTCTCCGACTCTTCCATCTGGCCGTCGGCCCAGGCGACCGCGATGAGCGCGCGCAGCACCTTGTGATCGTTGTCGGTCATCGTTCCAGCAGCCTAAACTTCCTCGCTCGCGCGCGCGATAGCCGACTCCGTAGACCGTCTCGATCGGATCGAGCCCGGCCTCGCGGAGCTTCCTCCTGAGGCGCTTGACGTGCGTGTCGACCGCGCGAGGGCCGGCGTCGCCCTCGGACGCGAGCGCGCGGAAGGCGAGGTGCTCGCGCGACAGCACCCGGCCGGGGGCCGCCACCAGCTCGGCGAGCAGCTCGAGCTCGGAGGTCGTCAACGGCAGTGCGCGCCCGTCGACCCGCGCGAGGTAGCGGGCGCGATCGACCGACAGCGGTCCGAGCGTGATCACCTCGGCGGACTCGACGCGCGGCGCCGAGGCGCGGCGCAGGACGGCGCGCACGCGGGCGACCAGCTCGCGCGGCGAGAACGGCTTGGTCACGTAGTCGTCGCCGCCGACCTCGAGCCCGACGATCTTGTCGAGCTCCTCGTCGCGCGACGACAGGAACACGATCGACACCTCGGCCCTCGCGCGGATACGGCGGCACACCTCGAGGCCGTCGAGCTCGGGCATCGTCACGTCGAGCACGACGAGCGAGAACGGCCCGCGCTGCTCGAAGACCTCGAGCGCCGCCTTGCCGTCGGCGGCGACGTCGACCGAGTATCCCTCGCGCACGAGGGCGTACGTGACGACGTCACGAAGGTGAGGATCGTCGTCGACCACCAGGATCCGGCTCACCGGTCGATCGGACGTGGGCGCCATGGTCGCGTCAAGCGGCGCCGTCGCGCAGCCCCTCGTGGGCGTCGCGCAGCGCGGTCAGCAGCGCCTGGACCCGGAGGCGGGCGTCGTCTCCCGCGTCGTCGGAGAACCGCAGCGCCACGAGCTCCACGCGGAGCGCGTCGAGGGCGTCGGCGAGCTCGACGAGCTCGCGCTCGTTGCGCGCCCGGAGCTCGGTGAGGCGCGCCCCGGCGGCGTGGTCGCGGGTGGAGACGGCGTCGAGCTCCCGCTTGCGGGCGGCGCGTCGCGCGACGGCCCTGTCGAGCAGCGACAGCTCCTCGGTCGTGGGCAGGAGAGGTCGCCACGCCGGATCGTGGACCGCGTCGATCGCGCGCCCGAGCTCGCGCACCGCGGGGCTCAGCCCGAGCGCTCGGCGCGGCGAGAGGACGGCCGGCGCGTACAGCGGCCACGCGACCGTGAGCAACGCGAGATCGATCGGCGAGGAGACGATCCCGCGCCGCGCGAGCGCGACAGCGAGCGCGAGGCCCGCGAGCGCGTAGAGCGCGCCCCAGTGCTCGAGCTTCACCGCGCCTCCTCGACGGGCGCGCGGCGCTCTCGGGGCGTCTCGGTCCAGTCGCCGGGCTCTCGGCCATAGCTGCCGGTCATCGAGCGCAGCGAGGTGCTGACGCTGCCGAACAGATCGCCCTCGACCGCCCGCACGAACGGAACATGGACCGTGCGCGGCCGCACGAGGAAGGGTCGCAGCATCCACGAGCTCTGCGCGCCGACGAGCGCGTACACGGCGATCATCAGCGCGCCGGCCACCTTGCCCCACGTGCCTCGCCGCGCGAGTCCCTCGAACAGGAGGCCGGCGGCGGAGAGGCCGGCGACGAGCAGGGCGCCCGTCACCCAGATCGCCATCGAGTGGTAGCTCGACACGCCCGCGAGCAGCCACACGACGGGCGCGAGCCCGACCAGCACGAGCGCGAGGCGCGCCGTCGCGCCGAGCGAGAGCGACACGAGCTCGTCGACGCCGACGCGCAGCGAGAACGCCCGCGCGAGCCCGACGAACGCCGGGACCGACAGCGCGAGCGTGCCGAGCAGGAACGCGGGCAGCTTGATGGCGGCGTAAGCGACCTGCGGGCCACCGCGGAACGCGCCGACCACCGCGCCGAACACCGCCCCGCCGAGCACGATCGTCGCGAGCAGCATCCGGGTGGTCCGCGCCGAGCGCGCGTCCGCGGCGTCGGCGAAGCGAGACGGCGCGCGCGCGAGCGCCTCGAGCTGCTCCCACGCCTCGTCACGCGCGGCCTCGCGCGCGTCGACCGCGGGCATCACGCCGCACCCCCGAGGTGACGGGACAGCAGCACCATCAACCGGAGCCCGACGCCGATCGCCAGCGTCCCCCACGCCGCGATCGCGAGCCACGCGTGCGGGGTCTCTCCCTCGGACCTGAGCGCCCTCGCCTGGCGCAGCACGGCGCCGAGCCCCGCGATGGCGAGCACCACCCCGAGCGCCGTGACGCCCGCGCGCGTGCGAACGGTGGCGGACAGGAACGCGGCGGGCGCGGCGAGGCCGAGCAGCGCGCGCCCCAGCGCCCCCAGCGTGTCGCCGGTGTGTCGCACGAGGTCGGACAGCCCCGCGCGAGAGCCCGCCCACGTCCCGCACAGCACCATCGGCGGGAGCGCGAGCGCGGCGCCCCCGAAGAACAAGAGCGGCGCGAGGGCGGCGCCCCGCAGGGCCATCGCGGCGCCGTGCCCGCTGCCCGCCGCGGCCCCCAGCGCCGCGGCGCCTGCCAGACCGATCGCGAGCTCTCGCGCGAGCGAGGAGCCGGTTCCGTGCATTTCCAGCGTCGTGGTTTCGTTGGTCATCTGATCCGTGTGAACCTCCGCTCCCGCTTCTCGCACCGGCGCGCGGCGCGCTCGGGGCTCGCGAGAGGAGCCTCGTGGCAGAGATCGTGGCGACATCGTGGCGGCCACGCGGCTGCGTCCGGCCTTCTCCCCAACCCGAACCCGACAGTATCCCGCGCCCGCTCACCCCGACACGATGAGGGAACGAGTCAGCTGTGATACGCACGGGCTCATGCGCCTGCGTGCTCTCACCTGGTTCTGCCTCCCGTTGATCGTCGTGGCTTGCGGTGGAGACGACGCCGAACCGATCGCGGCGGCACCCGGCGCGGGCGGCGCGGTGAGCGGGCACGGTGGAGGCTCCGGCGCCGGGAACGCGGGCGGGGGAGCGGCGGGCGCGGCCGCCGGCCAAGCGGGATCGGCGCAAGCGGGCGGGGGAGCGGCGGGCGCGAGCGGGCAGGCGGGCGGCACGCAAGCGGGTGGGGGTCAGGGCGGAAAGAGCGGAAAATCAGGCGCGGCGGGCGCGGCGGGCGGCGGCTTCATCGGGGGCGCGGGCACCGGCGGAGCGCCGATCGTCGTCGATCTCCCCGCCAAGTGCTCCCCGGTCACGCCGTGGGCGCCGGGCACCAAGATCTTCGAGGAGGCGACGTCCAAGTGGGGCCTCGACGGCGTGGTCGGCGTGCGCCTCAACGTCGCCGACGTCGACGGCGACGGTCACGCCGATCTCGCCGTGCGGCGCGGAGGCAACGGCGCGGATGACTTTGCATCCCCCGAGAAGCGCCAGACGTGGCTGTTGCGGAGCGACGGCGCCAAGTTCACTGACATCACCGAGTCGTCGGGCCTGCGCGCGCGCCGCACGCCTGGCGCGACGCCGACGGAGGGCCGCCCCGGAGAGGTCTTCGCCTTCGGTGACGTCGACAACGACGGAGACCTCGACGTGTACACCGGCCTGACGGCCGATCCCAAGAAGCCCGGCACGGAGACGAGCGAGCTCCTGCTCAACGACGGCAAGGGCAACTTCACCCTGGGGAGCGCCGCGCTCGACCTCCGGCTCGACCCGGGCAAGGACGTGCCCGCGGGCGCGTCGTTCGTCGACTATGATCGCGACGGCAACCTCGATCTCTGGGTCACCCAGAACTCGATCGGCGCGACGCCGCAGCAGGACCGCCTCTACCGCGGGGACGGCAAGGGCGGCTTCATGGACATGACGGTCGACGCCGGGCTGAAGACGCTGTCGTGGGTCAGCGCGAAGGCGGCCGAGCTGAACGGCGCGCTGGGTCACTCGAACGCGTGGAGCGCCGCGGCCTGCGATCTCGACGGAGACGGCAACCCCGAGCTGCTCGCCGCCTCGTACGGCCGCGCCCCGAACCTGTTGTTCCGGGGCAAGGCGGACCACACGTTCGACAACGTCAGCCTGTCGTCGGGCTACGCCTACGATGACAACCAAGACTGGCGTGACAACGAGTCGGCGCGATGCTGGTGCAAGCTGCACCCCGCCGACGATGACTGCGCGGGCGTCCCGCCGCCGAAGTACATCGCTTGCAAGGTCGACTCGGACGCGTTTCGTTGGCAACACTCGACCGATCGCAACGCCTACCGGCTGGGCGGCAACAGCGGCGCGACGGTGTGCGCCGACGTCGACAACGACGGGAGGCTCGATCTCTTGACCAGCGAGATCATGCACTGGGACGTCGGCGGCTCGTCGGACCGATCCGAGCTGCTGCTCAACCGCTCGAGCGGCGGGGCGCTGCTGTTTCAGCGGCCGGGCAACGCGGCGATGGGGCTGTCGCGCACCTATCCGTCGATCGGCTTCGACGAGGGGATCATGACCGCGTCGGCGCTCGATTTCGACAACGACGGAAGGCTCGACCTCTACCTTGGTGGATCCGACTACCCTGACAACCGAGGCCTCCTGTTTCACCAGAAGGGTGACGGGACGTTCGAGGCGGTGCCGCTCGCCGACGGCGTCGACCACCACCGCAGCCACGGCAGCGTGGTCGCCGACTTCGACAGGGACGGAGACCTCGACCTGGTGGTCGGGCACTCGCGCGCGCGGTGCGGGTCCGACCCCGATGACAGCGCCGAGTGCTATCCGACGTCGCAGGTCAGGTTCTTCGAGAACAAGCTGGGTGGCAGCTTCGTGCAAGTGCGCCTCGTGGGCGCCCAGGGCACCAACCGAGCGGCGATCGGCGCGCGCGTCGAGGCGCAGACCGACGCGCTGGGGCAGGTGCGTGAGGTCGACGGAGGCCACGGGCACTATGGCAACCAGGACGACGCCGTGCTGCACTTCGGCCTCGGGGGCGCCTGCCAGGTGGACGTGACAGTGCGCTGGCCCGACGCGGCGGGGACGGTCGAGCGATACCGTCTGCCAGCGGGCTACAGGTTCGTGCTCGAGCAGGGCAAGGCGCCGAAGGCAGATTGAGGCTCGGGGAGCCCCTCGGCTGGGCCGTCGCAGGTAACTGGCGCTGGCGCCACGCAGGCGCCGTTTGCGCTGCGGAGCGCCGCGGGCCGAGGACGTTCGCCGATTCGATGGAGAGCGCTCGGGCTCTGCTCGAGAGGCCACGAACGTCCGAGTGCGCGTGCGCTCTCCGCC
>CAUJFL010000405.1 GCA_963169165.1 Myxococcota bacterium
CCGTGAGCGCGGCGAACGACGAGATCGGCACCGAGTTGCCGCGGCGATCTGGCTCGAGCGCCTTGGACGCGCCCGCGCTGACCACGACCGACGGACGGAAGCCCACCCGGGCGCGGTCGAGGCTCCCCGACGCCGACTCGACCCGCTGCCCCGCCTGCAACGAGCGCTCGTTTCGCGCGAGCGCGAGGCGGATCGCGTCGCGGAGACGCAGTCCCTCGTCCGCGCGCGCGTCACCGCCCGCGAGCAGCAGCGCCAGGGACAGGACGGCGCGCATGAGGCGCTTCGAGGCAGGATCCGAGCGGCGCACGAGGGTGCGCGAAGCTACGCGAGGTCGGCCGACGAGCGCGCGCGCAGCGGTCGACTTAACACTACTCAACAGTCAGCCGGTGGCCGACTCGTCGTCGCGCGCGACCTCTTCGCCCTTCGCGAGCGGCGGGCCCGCGTCGGGCGAGCGCCGCCCCGCGAGGCTCGCCTTCAGCGCTTCCATGATGTCGATGACCTCGGCGACGCGCGGGGCGCCCTCGCCGACCGTGAGCGCGATCCCCTGCGATTTCTGCTCGATCGCCGCGAGAATTCGCGTCTTCACGTCGTCCTCGTACTGCGTCGGATCGAAGGTCTGCTTGGTGATCTGATCGATGAGCATCTGCGCGAGCGCGAGCTCCTGGGGCTTGACGTCGACCGGCTCGAGGCCGGGGACGTCCTTCATCGAGCGCACCTCGTCGGCGTACAGCAGCTGCTGCAGCGCGAGGCCGCCCTCGATGGGCCGCACCATCACGATGTACTGCTTGCCGCGCGCGGCGTAGCGCGCGACCGCGACCTTGCCTGAGTCACGCATCGCCTGACCGAGCAGCGCGTAGGCGCGCGCGCCGCCCTTGTCCGGCGCGAGGAAGTAGGCCTTGTCGAAGTAGATGGGGTCGATCTGCGCCTGCGGGACGAACTCGCAGATCTCGATGGTCTGCGTCGCCTGCGCCTCGAGCTGGTCGAGCTCTTCGGGGGTGAACTCGACGTACTGGCCCTTCGAGAATTCGTATCCCTTCACGGTGTCGGCGCGCTCGACGATCGTCCCCTCCTTGGCGCACACGTACTGCTGCTTGAGGCGTGAGCCGCAGCCCTTGTGCAGCATGTTGAACGAGACGGCGGCCGCCGCGTTCGTCGCCGAGAAGAGCTTCACCGGGACCGACACCAGCCCAAACGAGAGCGTCGCGGTCGCCACGCTGCGCGCGGTTGCCATGGTCGGCACATCGTAGCCCGGCCGCGCGAACCGGGCGAAATTCCCATGAACTTCGCGGTGAAGAATGCCTCAGGCGGGCCCACGGGCGCGCGTGACGCCCTAGGGTCCGGCCGTGTTCGGACTCTCTCCCTCGCGCGCGTCGGGTCGGCGGCGCCTCGCCGTGGCCTCGGCGGTCGCGCTCGTCACCCCGGGCCTCGCCCATGCCGACGAGGCGGCCTTCACGCCGACCCCTGCCCTCGATCTCGACACGCTCGGGGCGGTGGTGGCGCGCCGCAGCCGCGAGGTGCAGGCGGGCTCGCTCGAGCTCGACGCGGCGACGACGGAGGCACGGCAGGCGCGCGTGCTCGGCAACCCGCAGCTCGACGGCACCTGGGCGACGATCCCGGTCGGCCCCACCAACCCCGAGGGGCTCTCCTCTCCGATGACGCGCGTCCCGTCGTACGGCGTCGGCGTCAGCTACACCTTCCTCGTCGGCAAGCGGGGCCCTCGCGCGCGCCGCGCCGACGCGCTCGCCGACTCCGCGCGCGCCAGGGTGGCGGCGACGACGCGCGCGCAGGCGGTCTCGCTCGCGCACCTGCTCGGCGAGATGGCCGTCGCGACGATGCGAGTCGACGGCCTGCGCGAGCTGATCGAGGAGCAGCGTCGAGGGATCACGCTCGCCGAGGCGCGCCTGCGCACTGGGTTCGGCACGCCGCTCGACGTGGACCGGCTCGAGATCGAGCGCAGCCGGACCGAGCAGCAGGCGCTGTCGAACGAGTCCGATCTCCACGAGGCGGCGGCGGCGTGCGCCGGCATGCTCGGCCAGCGCTGCCATCCGTTCGCGTCGGCCGACGACGCGCGCGCGTTCCTCGACGCCTGGACGCGGCGCGCCGCTCGGATCGTGCGTTCCTCCGAGCGACGCCCCGACGTGCGCGCGCTCGACGCCGCGCGACGCGCGACGCGCGCCGAGGCCGAGCTGGCGCGAGCGACCGCGCTGCCGGACCCCACGGTGCGAGTCGGGTACCTCTATGACCAGTTCGTGATCTCGGGCAACCAGCGCCACTCGCTCAACCTGTCCGTGTCGATCCCGCTGCCGCTGCTCGACGGCGGCGGCGTCCAGCGCGACGGCGCGCTGGCGCGAGAGGCGCGGCTGTCGGCGCAGCGCGCGCGGCTCCTCGACGCGGCGGCGGCGCGCATCGGCGCGCTGCGAGAGGCGCTCGCGACGCGAACGCGGCGCCGCGAGCTGCTGGTGAGCCAGACGCTCCCGAGGGCGCGCGCGGTCGTCGATGATCTCGAGCGCGCCGCGGCCGCGCGCCTCATCCCGCTGACCGACGTGATCCAGGCGCGCCGCACGCTGAGCGAGCTCTTGATCCAGCACGCCGACGCCGAGGGAGACGTGTTCCAGACCGCGGTCGAGCTGCTCGCCGAGGCGCCCTCCGAGGCCGACGAGGTGGCGCGATGACCCAGCACGTGAGCGTCGACGAGAGACGTCACGACGAGCCTCGAGCGCCAGCGTCGCCCGCGCGCCTCATCGGGCTCGGCGCGGCGATCGGCGCGGCGCTGACGCTGATGGTCGGCGCCGTCGTCGCGCCTCGCCTGGCGCGGCGCGCGCCCGCCGCCGCGCCCGCGTTCAGCGTGGACGGCGACGGCGTGAGGCTGACCCGCGGCGCGGTGCCGCTGTCGTTCGAGACGCAGCGGGTCGAGCTCGGACCTCCGCTGCCGCGGCAGCCCGTGACGGCGAGGGTGGCGACGATCGAGGCGCGCACGGGCCCGAGCTTCGCGCCGCTCGACGGGCGCGTGACGCGCGTCGCCGTGCACATCGGCGACCGCGTGCGAGAGGGGGACCCGCTCGTGCAGGTGCAGTCGGCCGATCTCGCGACGCTGCACCGAGAACTGCGCGCGGCGCAGCTCGCCATCAAGACCAAGCGCGCGCTCGTCGAGCGCCTGCGCCTGCTGGTCGACGCGCGGGTCGCCTCCGCCAACGATCTCATGGTGGCCGAGAGCGAGCTCGGCGAGGCGACGCTCACCGCCACGGCCGCGGGCTCGCGCATCCGCGCGCTGTCGGTCAAGCAGGCGGGCGACACCGGCTACTGGATCCTCGCGCCGCGGGCCGGCATCGTCGTGCAGCTCGACGCCGCGATCGGCAAGCCCGTGGGCCCGGGCAAGGAGCACCCGATCGCGACGGTCGCCGATCTCGACGAGGTGCTCGTGGTCGGCGACGTCTCGAAGCGCGACGCGAGCACGCTCGCGGTCGGGATGGACGCGACCATCACGGAGCCGGGCGCGGCGAGTCAGGCGCCGCTGGCGGGCAAGGTCGAGTGGGTGAGCGACGTCGTCGATCCCGAGCGACAGACGGTGCCGATCCGCGTCCTCGTGAAGAACGAGCGCCTCGAGCTGCGCCCCAACGAGTTCGTCGAGGCCGTGTTCGCGCCCGGCGCGGGCCGCGCGATCGTGACCGTGCCCACCGAGGCGGTCGTGTCGGACGGCGCGAGCAACGTCGTGTTCGTCGAGCAGGCGCCCGGCGTGCTGCGTCGCCGCCAGGTGCGCGTCGGCAGGAACAACAAGGAGCGCACCGAGATCGTCTCGGGGCTGACCGAGGGCGAGCGCGTCGTCGTGCGCGGCGCGCTCCTCCTGCTCAACGCGATCGACGTGAGGGGCTGACGGGGCGTGTTCGAGAGAATCGCGGACGCGTGCCTGAAATACAGGCTCGCGGTGCTGATCGCGACGCTGCTGCTCGGCGTCTGGGGCGTGTGGGCCTACCTCGGCCTGACGATCGAGGCGTTCCCCGATCCGACCGACACGCAGGTGCAGATCATCACGAAGCACCCCGGCCAGCCCGCCGAGGAGCTGGAGCGCCAGGTCTCGATCCCGATCGAGCGCGCGGTCAACGGCATGCCGGGTCTCGCGCGGGTCCGCAGCATCAACCTCTTCGGGCTGTCGTTCGTCACGCTGACCTTCCGCGACGGCGTCGACGCGTACTTCGCGCGGGCTCAGACCACCGAGCGCCTGCGCCTCGCGACGCTCCCCGACGGCGTCCGCCCCGAGCTCGGCTCGCTGTCGACCCCGATCGGGGAGATCTATCGCTACACTCTGGCGGGCGATCCGGGAGATCCGCTCGAGCTTCGCACGCTGCAAGACTGGGTGGTGCGGCCCCACCTCCTGCAGATCGACGGCGTCGCCGACGTCGTCAGCTACGGCGGGCTCGTGCGCGAGATCCACATCCGCCCCGATCCTGTCGCGATGGCGGCCAAGCGCCTGACCATGGGAGATCTCGTCGACTCGCTCGACAAGGCCTCGCACAACGCGTCCGGCGGGGTGCTCGAGCGCGGCGCCGAGCAGCTGGTGATCCGCAGCGAGGGGCTGTTCGCCGACGTCGGCGAGATCGGCCGGGTCGCCGTCGCGTCGCGCGCCGGGACGCCCATCTTGCTCGGCGACGTCGCGTCGATCCACGCGGGGTGGCAGCCGCGGCAGGGCGTCGTCGGCCGCGCCGCCGATCACGACGCCGTCCAGGGCATCATCCTGATGCGCCGCGGTGAGAACCCCACGACCGTGCTCGAGCGCGTCCGCGCGAAGGTCGTCGAGCTCAACGCCTCGGTGCTACCGAAGGGGAGCCGCGTGTGGGTCTTCTACGACCGCACCGAGCTGGTCTCGAAGACGCTGTCGACGGTCGGCAAGAACCTCGTCGAGGGCGCGCTCCTCGTCACGATAGTATTGTTTGTATTCTTGCTCGATCTGCGCGCGTCGCTGATCGTCGCCGCGCTGATCCCGCTGTCGCTGCTCTCCGCGTTCATCTACCTGCGCGCGCGCGGGATGGCGGCGAACCTCCTGTCGATGGGCGCGGTCGATTTCGGCGTGATCGTCGACGGCGCCGTGGTGATGATGGAGGCGATCGTCCTCCGCGTGGCGGCGCCGCCGGCGGTGGTCTCGGGGGACGACGCGGAGGTGGGCGCGAGGGTGAAGCGCGCGGTCGCCGACGTGGCGCGGCCGACGTTCTTCTCGCTCTTGATCATCATCGCGGCGTACCTGCCGATCTTCCTGCTCGAGCGGGTCGAGGGGCGGATCTTCGCGCCGATGGCGCACACGGTGGTCGCGGCGCTGGTCGGCGGGCTCGTCTTCTCGGTCACGCTGGTGCCGGTGCTCGCGACGTTCGCGTATCGCCGACCACGCGCGCACCGGGAGTCGCCCGTGCTCCGCGCGGCGAGCGCCGCGTACCTGCCGTCGCTGCGCGCGGCGCTCCGTCACCCGCGGCTCGTCGCGGCGATCGCCGTCGTGTCGCTCGTCGTGTCGGGGCGCGTGCTGCAGACGCGAGGCAGCGAGTTTCTCCCGGAGCTGAACGAGGGCGCGATGTACCTGACGTTCACCCTGCCTGCCAACAGCTCGCTCACCGAGGGCAGGCGCCTCGAGCCGATGCTCGCCGAGATCCTCGACAGGTTTCCCCAGGTCGAGGCGCGCATCAGCCAGCTCGGGCGCCCCGAGGACGGCACCGATCCCAAGCTGTCGAACAACCTCGAGATGTTCGTGAAGCTGCGCCCCGCGAGCGAGTGGCCGAGATCCACCCCGACGCTCGGCGCGCTGATGGACGAGATGAACGCCGCCTTCGGCGCCATCCCCGGCCTCGAGACGAACTTCTCCCAGCCGATCCGCGACAACGTCAACGAGAGCATCGCCGGGCAGCAGGGCCAGGTCGCGCTCAAGATCTTCTCGCCGAGCATGGACGATCTCCGCGCCGCGGCCGACCAGGCGCAGAAGGCGCTCGAGCAGGTGCCGGGGATCGCGGATCTCGGCGTCGTCAAGAGCGGCGTCGTGCCGCAGGTGCAGGTCAAGCCGCGGAGAGAGCAGCTCGGCCGCTACGGCCTCACGATGCGGGACGTGCAGAGCTTCCTCGCGACGGCGCTCGGCGGCTCGCCGGTGGGCACGCTGTGGGAGGGAGATCGCTCGTTCGACATCGCGCTGCGGCTGCCCGAAGCCGCGCGAGAGACGGTCGAGCAGCTCTCCGCGCTGCGCGTGCCGACCCCTTCGGGCGCGCTGGTGCCGCTGTCATCGCTGGCCGACGTGACGGTCGGCTACGGCGTCGCGGCGATCAACCGCGAGAACGGCCAGCGCTACGTCGGCCTTCGGATGAACGTGCGCGGGCGCGATCTCGGCGGGTTCGTCGACGACGCGCGCCGCGCGGTCGACGCTCGGCTCACGAAGCGCCCCGGGATGCGCGTCGAGTGGGGCGGCGAGTTCGAGTCGAAGGAGCGCGCGATGGCGCGGCTGACGCTCGTGCTGCCGGTGGCGCTCGTGATCACGTTCGCGCTCCTGTTCAACGCGTTTCGGTCCGTGTCGCTGGCGGTGATCGTGCTGCTCAACGTGCCGTTCGCGCTGGTCGGCGGCGCCGCTGGGCTGTGGGCGTTCGACATGCCGGTCTCCATCGCGGCGGCGGTGGGCTTCATCGCGCTCGTCGGTCAGGCGTCGCTCAACGGCGTGCTCGTGCTCTCGGCCATCGAGGAGCACAGGAGGGCGGGGCACGAGATCGACGAGGCGATCGTGCGGGGTGCGGGCGAGCGGCTGCGGGCGGTGCTGATGACCGCGGCGCTCGCGGCGCTCGGGCTCATCCCGGCCGCGACGTCGAAGGCCATCGGCGCGGAGATGCAGCGCCCGATGGCCGTGGTGATCGTCGGCGGCACGGTGTCGGCGGCGCTGTTGACGCTGCTCGTGCTGCCGGTGATGTACCGCGCGCTGTTGCCGCTGCTGGGTGGCGTGGGAGGCCGCGCGCGGGCGCCGTCGCAGGTGACGCTCGAGCCTCCTCCTTGAGGGGCGCCGCGCGCGAGGCTTTGCTAGCCTCTGTCGATGAGCGACACGCGCCGCGAGAAGGAAGCGCTGAAGCAGCAGCGCAGCGAGATCGATCACGAGATCTTGAAGCTGCTGCTGCAGCGCGCAGAGCTCTCGCGCGCGTTCGCGGCCGCGCACCCAGGGGCGTCGCCGACGCTGCCGTCGACGGAGAAAGAGTCGCTCGACGCGCTCGCCGCGGCCACGACCGAGCTGCCGCCCGAGGCGGTGCGTGGGGTCTTCCGCGAGGTCCACGCGGCGTGCCGCGCGCTCGAGGCGCGCCCCCGCGCCGTCAGCGTCGGTCGCGAGGGCGGCGGCGCGTGGGTGGTCGCGCGACGGCAGTTCGGTCCGCTCGCCTGTCACGCGTCGGCCGAGACCGTCGAGCACGCGATCGCCGAGCTCAACGCGCGACGCGCCGACTTCGCGGTCGTCCCGTACGAGACGGCCGAGGAGGGGCCGCTCTTGTCGACGTTGCTCCCGCTGCGCAAGAGCGAGCTGCTGATCGTCTCGGTGCAGGAGCTCGGGGCGAGCCTGTCGCTCCTGTCCGCGTCCGGGGCGCGCGAGGACGTCGAGAAGGTCGCGGTCACCCACCGCGATCGCAGCGCTGCCCAGCGCGTCCTCACCGAGATCGCGCCGCGCGCCGCGCTGCTCGACGCCGCGAGCCCGGTCGACGCGTGCCGCATGGCGAGGGGCGACAAGGGCACGGCCGCCGTCGCGCTCGAGCCGGTCGGACGCGAGCACGATCTCGTGACCGTCGCGCCGCTGTCGGGCCGCGATCCGCGCGCGCGCTACGCCATCGTGACGGCGCGGCCGACCAGCCGCACCGGGCGCGACGCGACGGTCATCCTGTTCTCGGTCAACGACGAGCCGGGCGCGCTCTTCGAGGTGCTGAAGGACTTCGCCGATCGCGCGGTCAACCTCCGCAAGATTCACTCGTGGGCCGTCCCGTCCGAGGACTGGGGCTACGTGTTCTTCCTCGAGGTGTCGGGGCACGTGACCGATCGCGCGCTCGTGAGCGCGCTCGAGGGGATGAAGGCGCGCACGAAGACGCTGCGGGTGGTCGGCTCGTTCCCTGTGTGAGAGGCGCGGTGGCCCCGCTCAGAACGCGGCGGACGCGGCGACGCCGGCGCGATCCGGGGACACCACCGGCGCCACGCGGATCGCCCCCTCCTTCTTCGCGTCGGCGCGCACCCAGAGGTACACGCCGGCGCCGAGCCCGAGGAGCCCTGCGCCGGCGAAGACGTTCGCGAGCTTGGCCGAACGCCCGGCCGACTCACTGCGCGAGAGCCCCTCCTCGTCGGCGCACGCGGTCTGAGGGCAGCGATCGTTGGCACGCGCGTTGTCGCTCCGCGCCTTCGCCCCGAAGAACAGCCCGACGCCCAGCGACACGGCGCCGAGCCCGCCCGCGACGTAGGCGGGCACCCGCGACCCCGAGGACACCGGCCCAGGCGGGGGCGGGGGCGCGATGGGCGAAGGCGCCGCGGAGACGACGGGTGCAGCCACCGTCGGGGCCGCAGCGGGAGAAGGCTCGAGTGGTCCTATCTCGACCGTCTTCTGCTCCTTCGTCCCGACGATGGAGAGCGAGACGACGAGCGGTTTTCGCTCGGGTGCCCTGGCCTCCACCTTGTGTGACCCCTGGTCCACCGGGACCGCCACGCCCCACATGGGTTCGCCGAGCTGGTTGCCATCCAGCGTGACGACGAGCCCTCGCACCTTCGCGCGCGGGTCGACGGTGACCGTCACCCGCGACAGGAGCGGCGCGACGCGCGCGACGCCGTCCTGCGCGACCTTCACCCGGTCCTTGCGACCGGCCTGGGCGGACTGCGCCTCCGCCTCCACGTACTCGCTCCACGCCGACGCCAGCTTGCCCTCGCGCTCATGGCAGGCCGCGAGCAAGATCAGCGTGCCGGTGCCGGGATCGAGCCGCTGACTCTCCGCGAGCTTGGGGCACGCCTCGGCGTACCGCTTCCCGTCCATCAGCCGCTTTCCCTCCTGGAAGAGCGTCTCGGCGAGCACGGAGGGAGACTGCGCGGGGGCGCGCGCCGACGCGAGGGCGACGCCCGCGCCGAGGAGCGCGAGGGGCCAGCGCCGCGCGGTCAGAGGGCGGACGCTCATTTCATGATCTCCAGCGCCGGCACCGAGGTCGGCAGCTCGTCGTCGCCGATGACCGTCTTGTCGCCGGTCCCGAGCTGCCCCGAGCTGTTGGCACCCCAGCAGCGCAGCTTGCCAGATACCAACAAAGCACACACATGCTGGCCCCCGGCGGTCAGCTGCACGGCGTCCTCGCCGAGCTCGATCGGCCCGACGTCGCTGGGCAGCTCGTCGTCTCCGATCTTCTCCTTCGTGCCGAGCCCGAGCGCGCCCTGGCTCGCGATCCCCCAGCACCGGACGCGCTTCGAGGCCAGGAGCGCGCAGGTGAAGCCGCTCCCGAGCGCGGCCTGGATGACCGCGCCTCCGGTCGACACGGGGCCCCTCGACGAGGGTTGCTCGTCGTCCCCGACGTCCTCTCCGGACAGCAGCTTCAGCCCCTGCTCTCCGTAGGCGTTGTCACCCCAGCACCGCAACAGCCCAGTCGGCAGCAGCGCGCACGTGTGCTCTGCCCCCGAGGAGAGGCCCAGCACCGGGCCGCACGACACGTCGATCGGCGGCGCGGTCGACGGACCGATCTTCTCGTCGTTCCCGAGATCGTCCCACGGCGCGAGGTTACCGAGTCGACCCTGCAGCCCGTTGCCCCAGCACGTCACGCTCCCGCTCTCGAAGCGCACGCAGACGTGCGTGTCTCCCATCGCGGCCTCCGCGATCCTGTCCGGGAGAAATGAGATCGGGCTCCGCGTCCTTGGCTTCTCGTCGTCCCCGAGAGGCGCTGTCGATCCCAGCCCCAGCTGGCCCAGGGTGTTGTCGCCCCAGCAGCGCAGCGTGCCGGTCGACAGCACGACGCACGTCTGGTTGCCCCCGGCCGCGACCGAGAGGATCGTCTCGCCGCTGAGATCGACGAGCGGCGCGCCGCTCGCCGGCTGATTGCCTCCGTACGCTGTCTTGGTCCCGTTGCCCAGCGCGCCGTACTGTCCGAGCCCCCAGCACCGCAGCCCGCCATCCTCGAGGAGCGCGCAGGTGTGGCTCTCCCCCGCGGCGAGCTGCCTCACCGGACCGCCGACGTCGACGGCCCCCGAAGGCGACAGGACAGGCTTCGTGTCCGCGATGCCGAGCCCGAGCTGGCCGAAGTAGTTGTTCCCCCAGCACCGC